>NZ_JBIUBJ010000003.1:368381-780481 GCF_044547985.1 Nonomuraea sp. NPDC052265 | reverse complement strand
TACTATCCCGCCCCACCCGACGATCGCACCAGCATCACGCTGGAAGTGGCCAACGGAGGCGTCTACCCGGCAGTCCCCATCAAGCGCTGACCGGCCGGGAGGCTGGGACAGGACGGCGAGTGGGACTCCGCACAGCCGTCGCGCTCCCGGTCAGGGCAGCGCGCCGGTCGTGGATGGACGCCCATGACCTGCTCGCCCCGCTGTCACCGATCAACGCGCCAACCTCGATCGTGTACGGCGACCAGCATCCGGTCTGTCCGCTCGGCCACGGCGAGGCCCTGGCTGCCGCGAGGCCCTGGCTGCCGCGATTCCAGGAGCGATACCGCACGCTGCATCGACGGCGTCCCATCGCACGCCGTCGAAGGAACGCCGTTCGAAGCGGCCGGCGAGCATGCAGCTGACCTGGACCCAGCCATATGCGTCAACGCGATCGGTACGCAGCACGGCCGTTCTTGGCACCTGTTCCCGCGCTTCGGCATGGCGCATGCCGTCCTGCCCACGGTCGAGCCCGGCGTGGAACTGGCCCAGTTGTCGTTCCACCCGTGCCGTGTCCCGGCCGACCTGCTCACCCGCGCCCCGCAGGTGCTGCCGCGCCTGGTCAGCGTCGGGGAGTTCCGGCCTCCCGGCAAAGGGGTGCTGTTCCCGGGCGATCTGGCGGTCGGCGTCCGGAACAGCCGCCTCTACCTGGCCGAGGCAGGCCCTGAGGCGGTCGAGCTTGGCCGTCTGAGCCGGCTGCTCAGACGGTGAGGGAATGCGAGCCGTATGGCACACCCGAATTCCAGACCAATGGCCCCCAGCCATCGCTTTCTTGGTTGGTGCACCGGCGCCGGACCGAGCTGGCGGCCCGCCAGCTCACCGACCCCTGGCCCTTCCTGGAGGACGAGACCTTGTCCGGCGACCTCCGCCCACCAGCCCGCCTTCACCGAACCCTACGTCAGGGCACTCGACAGCCTGCACAGATTCGGGGCCCGTGCCACCGTCGCGCAGCGGGCAGCCGAGCTGTAACACCGCGCACCCACGCCATCCAGGACAACACACCACAACACGCCGATCCGCCTCCGGACCCCTGCGCATCTCCCCCACGCTGAGCACATGCCTGAACACCGCCGTCATCCCCGCCTCTCCGCTCGAACCACCAGGCGACTCGCCACGCGCCGCCGGACGGGTCGGCCTCTGCGTCGCAGACTCACCTCCATCCAGCTCTGGGTGGGCGTCGCGGGGATCACCGGGAGTCTCATGTCGGTGCCCGCGTTCATCGTCTCCATGAACGCGCTGCGCGTCAGCGAGCAGCAGCGATCGGAGGTCCAGCAGGCGAGACTGGCCTCTGAGCGGGCTGGCCGGCGTGATTTCGCCCTGCGCGTCACCGTGGAACCGGGCGAAGTAGACATCGCCACCCCGCTCATGACCGGCGGCACGATCACGGTCAAGAACGGGAACGCCCTCCCGACCACGATCCAGGTCCATGTCGTGCTGTCCCACGACGAGAAGGCGCAACGTCCGGTGCAGTACGCCACCTTCGACGCTCCCGCGTGCAGCCAGGTCGACTACCACATGCAGCGCGACGAGGAGCGCGTACGGACCCTCACCAGGGCCGACGGCTGGACCACGCTCGTCGTCATCGTCAACCCGCTCGACCCGCACTCCCGCTTCTGGTCGGCCGGGCTCGGGGCGGAACCGGTCACGATGGATGAGGTGACGAGGTTGAGCGCGGCGGACTCCGTCTCCATCAGCGACTTCATCCCCACGAGCCGCTACCTCCCCACCTGCGTATGAACCCCCACCGGACATGACGGCTGAGCGCCTGGGCGACGTCCGGCCAGCCCGTCATCCAGCCGCTCTCGGGGAGTGCGCGGCGGTGACAGCTCGGCGTCGATCAGCGCCCGCCCGAGCGGGGAGGCGTAGGCCAGGAAGACGCCCACCTGGCAGCTCTCCACCCGGCCCGCAGTAGCCTGGTCGGCCGGCGCCGGCAGCAGGATGGCACCGGCATCTCGTTCTCGAGCAGCTTCAGGCTCGTGCGGACGTCAAGGCTCGGCAGGCGGTGGAGCGCGGCATCAACCGCCTTCAAGACACTGTGCCATGGCCGCCAGATACGACAAGCCCGCGGTCCGCCACGAGGTGACCGTCCTCGTAACGGCCATCAACGCGCCGCCATCCTGGCTGCAGGGCGGCCCATGCGATCATTGGTCTGATACATGCCCCTGCTGGTGAGGCGTGCATCAACTTCCGGGTTTTCCTCTTCGAGGATCATGCACGTCACTGGACGCTTCGGGGTGCCCCGTTCGCAGACGGAGCTCCAGGACGTCCTCCTTGCCGAAGACCTGCCCGGTGGGAACGAACCCGGCAGAGGTGTAGAGCGCCCTGGCCGCGATGTTGTCGCCACGCACTCCCAACCGCAGCACCGGTACGTCGAACGCGTCCCGCACGTGGGCGATGACCTGTTGGAGGGCCGCTCGGGCCAGCCCCTTCCCCTGGTGATCCTTGTCGATCATCAAACGATAGAGCCAGATCTGGCCGTCATCGGGATCGGGGCCGTACATCGCGAAGCCCACGGCGCGCTCATCGTGCATCACCGCACGGGTCACGAAGCCCGGCAAGAACCGACTCTCCGCAATCGAGTACAGGTTCGACGCGATGAGATCAGCCTGGTCGTCAGCCACCCTCAGCTCGGCCACCGCTTCCCAGGTCTCCTGGCACAGGTCGTCAAGGCGCACACGAATCGACATAGGTCCTCTCTATCGGATCATTGCGCAGACCGTCATGCGAATATCACTGCGCTCAGGCACGGGTGACCATTGCGCGAATCGCCGCACGTCACGCACGGATGTCGGACAGACTGACCGCCCCATTGCCGTACCAGCAGGCCGACAGTCACATGCAAGATCGCGCCTGGGCCTTCTCCCAGTCGGCAGCCGCTGTTGGATCGAGCGCAGCCAACCCGCGCCACCGCACCGAACCGCAGCGCCGGGAACTGCCTGACCTGTTGGAGACGCTGGAGAGGCCTGGCAGCGCAGAGGCGCCCCGAACAGCGCCACAGATGGCTCGCCGGAGCCTTCCGCCGTTCGGCAAGAAGTCGCCCAGCATTCGCTTCCTCCCCATGCAAGCCGTCACGCTCCTCTGCGAACGTGACGAAGGGCCGCAGGTTCGCCTGCTCCGCCCCACTTCGTGCGCAAGCTCATGGGCCACCCGAGAACGACGCACCAGGTATTCCAGATGAAAGGTATGTCCCATGTGCCGCACCCATGCACACTCCCACAGCGCACCGGAAGGAACGGCTGCGTTCGCCGACTTGTCCGTCTCAGAGACCGAACTGTCGCCCGCCGACCTCGGTCGGCGCCGCTTTCTGCTGACCAGTGGGCTGCTCGGCATCAGCAGTCTCGGTGTCACCGCTCTGGGAGGGCTGACCACGCGTCCCGCCGCCGCAACCAGCAGAGGCTCCCGCGCGCTCCACTGGCTGGCCGGCGACCATCACGTTCATACGCAGTACAGCTACGACGGCATGTACACCATCGAGCAGCAGGCTGCGGGCGCTCTCAAGCACGGCCTGGACTGGCTGGTCATCACCGACCACGGGCACGCCGCGCACGAGAAGTTCGCGGTCGAGTCCACTTACGCCGACATCGTCACCTCCCGGGCCAAGCACCCTGAGCTGCTGTTGTGGCAGGGGCTCGAATGGAACGTTCCCGGAGGCGAGCACGCCACGGTGTTCTTCGACGGTGCTCGCGATGAGATCCAACTGCTGCGCGCGTTCGAGCGGCTCTTCGACTCCAGGATCAACGGCACCGGCGCCAGCAGCCCGGCGAACGAGGCCAAGGCGCTGGAGGCGCTCGCCTGGCTCGAGACCGCGCTGCGCACGGGTTCGGCGAGTTCCGCGCTGTTCCTGATCAACCACGTGATGCGGCGCGGCAGGTACTCCCCACGTGACCTGCGCACCTATCGCGACAAGGCGCCGAACATCGCAGTCGGCATGGAGGGCGCGCCTGGCGCCCAGAACGAGCCCAGGGCCCGCGGCGACTTCAACAACACCGCCGACGCCGACTCCTGGGCCGGCTGGCGGCCGGAACACTACCCCACGTACGGCGGCTTCGACTCCATGACCGGAATCCTGGGCGGCATGTGGGACTCGATGCTCGCCGAGGGCAAGGGCTGGTGGATCACTGCCAACTCCGACGGCCACTTCTACAACGGTGACACGATCGTCGAGCCCTCCCGACCTGCTGACTGGTACGACCAGCACGGTAGATACCCCGATCCCATCGACGGCGGCGTCCCGCTGCGGCACGCCGACTTCTGGCCCGGTCAGTTCAGCCGCACGGTTGTAGGGGCGACCTCACGCAGCTATGGCGCGGTCATGGAGGCGATCAAGGCCGGGCGATCCTGGGTGTCGATGGGCGGCCTCATCGACGGGCTGCACGTCGACGCGCACGCCCCCGGCAACGCCCCGGCCACATTCGGCGGACGGCTGTCGGTGCGGCGCGGCGACGACGTCACCATCACCATTTCCGTCGATCTCACCGGCCGTCCTAACGCCAATGAAGAGATCCCCCGGCTCGCCCGCCTGGATCTGATCCGCGGTGCGATCAGCGGGCCGGCCGCCGACCCCGACGTCTTCACCGCCCCGGACGTGAGTGTGGTCGAGTCGTTCATGCCGAAGGGCAAGGGCCGGGTCGCCCAGTTCCACTACAAGTTCCGCGACGTGCGCGAGCCGTTCTACTTCCGGCTGCGTGGCACCGACGGCAGGCGCAGCGCTCCCGGCGGGATGGAGCCGGCGGCGGACACAGGCCGCAATGAGAACCCCTGGCACGACCTCTGGTGCTACACCAATCCCACCTTCGTAGAACTGACATAGAACGATTCGACGATGCCCGTCCCACTCGAAACATGGTTTCGCAGTGGGAGCGGGGATTCGCCGTGCGACCAGAGCGACAACTGGGACCATCGCAGGGTGTGGCTCTCGCTTGTCCACCGGTCGGTAAGAGGTCTGATCGTCTGCTGACGGTGCTCATGCGCTCTGGTCTGTCCAAGACGTTGAGCTACTGGTGCTCCGGCACGAGAACCAGGTACTCCGCCACCAGCTCCGATGGCCGACCGCAGTGGCACCGTGGCGTTCTCCACCCCTGACCGGTCCAGCGGCACACTGGTGCTCGGCGTGCTGACCGTCGAGGAGAACGCGACCGCCTGTCTCGCGCGCCCGGAACACGCCTTCACCGGCATCGCACCCGGCGCCTACGAGCTGCGTCGCCACCGTGAGCAGGCGGACCAGGTCCGGCTCGTCGCCGGCTGAGGCTCTGCGCCACCGGATGTCACGCTCCGGAAGGTGATGGCCTGCCGGCGCGCTCTGTCGGCGTGCCGGCGCAGGAGCGTGCGCGGGGAGCCGATCAACCTCGGCCGGCTACGTCGCCACTCGGCGGCGCCCTCGTCACAGCCGCCGGCATCACCCGGTCCACTCACGACGGCCGCCGCTGTAGCGGAAGTAGCCCGACGGGCTGTTGGCCATGCGGTCGGAGATCGACGGGTCGGACTGGATCCGCTGGAACTGCGGCGGCGAGATGAGCGCGTTGCTGATCGCGGTCCGGTCCTCGCCCTTGTCGTCGATGAGGCGCTGCACGATCGTGTCGTCGTTCAGGCCCGTGTCAAGAACGATCTTGTCCGGGCCGGCGAACCGTACCTGGTCGCTGTCGGCCGTCCGGTTCGGGTTGCGGTCCAGCACCGCCTGCGGCCCCTTGCGGAAGCTCGTCACCTGGTACGGGCCGCTGGCGACCGGGTGCTCGCCGTACGTCTCCGGCTTGGTGCCGGCCGCGGCCGGCACCGGCGCGAAGGCCGGCATGCTGACGATCCACGGCCAGTTGCCGAACGGACGCCTCAGGTGGAAGACGAGCTTGTGGTCGCCGGCGACCTCGATGGAGTCGAGCTCCTTGCTGTCGTACGGGCCGTCGTAGTCGGTGCCGCCGGTGCTCCCGAACCGGTGAGTTGCTGGGCATCAGGTGCGGTCTCCGGCTCCAGGGACGATCAAGCCGGTCTCGTATGCGATGACCACGGCTTGGGCGCGGCTGGACAGCTTGAGCTTGGCCATGAGGCGGCCCAGGTGGGATTTGACGGTGGCCTCGGCGATGTTCAGGCGCGTGGCGATCTGCTGGTTGGTCAGGCCCTGGCCGACCAGGTGGAGCACGGCGGTTTCCTGGCTGGTGAGCCGGGCGAGTTCCTCGGGCCGGCGCCGGTCGGGTTCGGGCGCGGTGACGAAATGGTCGACCAGGCGCCGGGTGACGCTGGGCGCCAGCAGCACCTCACCGCGGGCGACCGTGGCGATCGCGGCCAGCATCTGGTCGGCGGGGGTGTCCTTGAGCAGAAATCCCGAGGCGCCGGCGCGCAGGGCGGCGAAGACGTGTTCGTCCAGGTCGAAGGTGGTCAGGATGAGGATCTTCGGTGCCGGGCCGGCGGCGTGGGCGAGGATGTGGCGCGTGGCGGCGACGCCGTCCAGGTTGGGCATGCGGATGTCCATCAAGATGACATCCGGGGCGGTCGCCGCGGCCTGGGCGATGGCTTCGTGGCCGTCGGCGGCCTCGCCGACGACCGCGAGAGCGGCGTCGGTGCGGAGGAGGGCGACCAGGCCCGCGCGGACCAGGGCCTGGTCGTCGACGACCAGGACGCGGATGGTCCCGCGGTCGGTGTCGGGGCCGGTCATCGGGGCGCCCCGGGTCGTGGTGCGCTCTGCTGCGGGTGGGCCGTGGCGAAGGCGGGCTCGGCGAGTGGGGAGGCGGGCAGGTGCGCGGTCACGGTGAAGCCGCCGTCCGTACGTGGGCCGGCGGTGAGGGTGCCGCCGTAGAGGGTGGCTCGTTCGCGCATGCCGATCAGGCCGTGCCCGTCGGCGCTGTGCCCGGTGGTGGCCGGGCCGTTGTTGCCGACCTGCAGCGTGACCGCGGCGGGCTGGTAGGTCAGGGTAAGGGTCACGTCGGCGTGTGGGGCGTGTTTGAGCACGTTGGTCAATGATTCCTGGGTGATGCGGTACAGGCACCGGTCCACGCCGGGCGGCAGCGGGCGTACCTGACCGGAGGTTTCCCGCCGGATCGACAGGCCGGACAGACGGGAGCGTTCCAGCAGCGTGTCCAGCTGGGCCAGCCCCGGCTGCGGGGCGTAGGAGTCCTCGCCGGTGTCGGACGTGAGACGCAGGACCGACAGCATGTTCCGGAGTTCGGCCAGTGCCTCGCGGGTGGTGGCGGCGATCGCGGTGAATGCTTCGCGTGCGGCGTCGGGTTCGGTGTCGATCAGGCGGCCGCCGGCACCGGACTGGATCGAGACGACCGACAGGTGGTGGGCGACCACGTCGTGCAGTTCCCTGGCGATGCGCACGCGTTCTTCGGCGACCGCTCGCAGGGCTTTCTCCTCGCGTTCGATCTCCAGGTGGCGGGCGTGCTCGATGAGGTCCTGGTGGCGCAGCCGGCGGCTGCGCACCCCCTCCCCGATGGCCCAGGCCGCGCCGAGCTGAAGCGCGTTCTCGACCAGGCTTTTGACGATCGCGAAGGTCAGCCCGGACCTGATGAGGTCGGGAACGAGGATGCCCGCCATCAGCACCAGGGCCAGGACGCCGTCGCGGTGGCCCTCCCGGCGGTGGGCCGCGACGGTGTAGAGGCTGACCAGCACCGGCGGGGCCTGGAATCCGTTGGGGTAGCCGGCCAGGCCGCAGCAGATCAGGCCCGCCGTGATCACCGCAAGGACGGGGATGGGGTGGCGCCTGCGCAGCACCAGCGGCGCGCTGGTGAGCACCGCCAGCAGGTACGCCAGCACGACCGGGTCATGGGCGGACAAGGCGGCCTGCGTCACCGCCAGCGCGGTCGACACACCGGCCAGCAGGCTGTCGGCGACCATCACCGGCAAGCCGCGCCACCAGCGGCCCCATCGTCGCACCACGTTCATGAGACGAAGGTAGCCGCCAGCATGACCCGCTTTGTCCTCCTTTGGGAGGAGTCGTCGTTAGGGCAGCGGTTGCAGAGAAGCGGGCGGTTGGTGTGCCGGTGGCAGGGCCCGGATCGACCTTCCGCACGATGTCCGCGGGCTGCTCAGGCCCCTAGTCTGGATACAGCCGGTGATCAGTGATCAACAGGGGGCGCCCCTGAGACCGGACACATCACTACCGGAGCGTCGAAATCCGACGCGCGCCGGATCCGCAGGAAACAACCCCTTCACCAAGGAACGACGCATGCTCCTCATCAAGAGTGGAACGGCTGCCGCAGTGGCACTCACGGCCGGAATCGGATTGGGCGCCGCCGGACCGGCGCAGGCGGCCACCCCCCTGGACCGCTTCCACCATCAGACGATCACCTGGCGCGCCTGCGCAACCGGACCCGGCGATCAGATGGGCGAACAGATGGACGCCGCCGGTGCTCGATGCGCCACCGTTCTGGTCCCGATGGACTACCGCAGACCGCAGGGGCGGACCCTCTCCATCGCGCTCTCCCGGATCAAGGCCACCGATTCCTCCCGGCGCCGCGGCGTCTTGCTGCTCAACCCCGGCGGGCCGGGAGGCGCCGGCCTCTCGATGACGCTCCTGGGCAAGGAGATGCCCGCGGTCGCGGCCCGTTACGACCTGGTGGGCATGGACCCCCGATTCGTCGGCCGCAGCACACCGATCAGCTGCCGGTGGCAGACCGACACCTTCCTCCGCTCGGCGGGACCCGACCGGCGCACCTTCGATGAGGGGGTGCGCCTCGCCGAACAGTTGGCGGCGGGCTGCGCCAAGGGCAATCTCCAGACCCTGCCGTACGCCACGACCAGGAACACCGCACGCGACATGGACGTGATCCGAGCCGCGCTCGGCGAGCAGAGGCTGTCCTACCTCGGCTACTCCTACGGCACCTACCTGGGTGCGACCTACCTGCAGATGTTCGGCTCGCGGGCCGACCGGGTGGTCCTCGACAGCGCCGTCGACCCGCGGGTGTACGGCCCGCGCATGTTCTCACGCGCCGCCCCCGCGATCGACGCCGCGCTGCGGCGCTGGGCGTCCTGGGCCGCGTCACACGACAAGGAGTACGGGCTGGGCGGGACACGTGACGCCGTCCTGGCGACCGTAGAGAAGATCAACCGGCATCCCGTGAAGATCGGCGGATACCGCGTCAATGCCCATGTCGTGCCGTACTGGCTGTTCGCACGCCTCTACAGCGACGCCCCGCAGTCCTATGCCGTCCTCGCCGAGGAGGCGCGGGCGCTGAGCCGCGGCGGCGAGACACCGCCGCCCGCCTCGCTGAAGGAGTTCCTTGACGGCCTGTTCACCGGTTCCGGAGAGGCCTCGGACCGGGCGGGCACGGCGATCCTGTGCGGTGACCGGGCCGCACCCCGCGACCCGGCGACCTACTACCGCGACATCCAGCGGCATCGCACCGCCGAACCACTGTTCGGACCGCTCGTCCGCAACATCTCCCCGTGCGCGTTCTGGCCGGTCAAGCCGCTTGAAGCGCCCACGAGGATCGGCAGCTCCGTACCGGCGTTGATCGTCGGCGCGGCCGGCGACCCCGCGACGCCCTATCCGGGCCAGCAGGCCATGCACCGGGCGCTGACCGGCTCCCGCATGATCACATTGAACGGCGCCTTCCGCCACGGCGTCTACCTCGCGGCGGGCAACGCCTGCGTCGACACCAAGGTCACCAGCTACCTGGTCGACGGTGTCCTGCCCGGTAAGGACGTCACCTGCGGCCGGCCGGCCGTCTGACACGTTCGCGCCCCACCACCAGCCGTCCCGGCCCCGGGCCTCGAAGCTGGAGATCTACGCTGACCTCGCTGAACCGGCTGCACGAGATCCCTCGCGCCGTCGTGGACGACGTCGCGCCCCCTGGGGTCCAGCGACGGCGGTGGGCAAGATCCGCGCCTGGGCCGACGCGCACCCCGATCGCGGCCGTGATCGACTCGTTGGGGAAGCCTTCCGCGCCGGTGCCGCGTGGGTGAACTCCAACGCCCCCGACCGGCTCCTGGCCGATCCTCGGCCTGGCGGACGGCAACCACGCCAACATGTGTGGGACGACCACGATCGAACGTTGCGGCTGATCGACTGGGATGACTCAGGACACAACGACCTTCCAGGAGGTCGACCGGCTCGGCCGCAACCTCCTGGAAGGGCTCATCGTCCTCAACGACCTGTTCCAGCGCGGCATCGCGGTCAAGGTGCCGACGGGTATCGCGGCCGGTGAGCACACCGAGCGCCACGTCAGCCCCTTGGCGATGGATCAGGGGCGGTTGTCCCCTCTGCCGGTAGTTCTGGTGTCCCTCACAACTACGGTGCGGCTGGTGACACGAACCCTTGCGACATGAGGTCGCACGTGGCGAGTGACTACGTTGAAGGAGGATCGATCATGTCGGGAACGTAGTCCAGGTCAGTGTTCGAGGCCTGTCCTCACCCTGACGTGCGTCGCGGGTAACTGCGGGGTGCGGAGCTCAGGGGAAGCCCAAGGGCCGCCGTCCGTCCGGTGGCCACAGGCGAGAGGAAGGCTGGGAGGGGCGAATGATCGTGAATCCTCGCTGATGCCTCGTTATGTCAACGCTCCGGGGCGGAAGATTAGACCGGGGTGCCAGGGACCAGCCGTTGAGAGACGGCAGGCGGCGGCCGGAGAGGGTTTCCGGCCGTGGGAACACCGCCGTCCCCGGGGTGCAGAGGACGCCCGGCCCCAGCCGTGTCTCGCGCGTGCGGAACATGGAAACCCCGTCGGGGTCCGCGCCCTGAACAAGGGGCGTGGTAGGCCGACCGTAAGGAGAGCTGAACTCCCCGGCGGGAACAGGATGCCCAGGAAGCTAACGCCGGTGGCCGAAAGGCAACGGGAAACCGAGGCAGCTAGGCCGTGTTTCAAAAGATCACGACGAGTCGGCGTGTCGCTGGTCGTGAAATGAAGAGGTCTCCGGTAATTGGTTCAACGACCAAGAAGAACGAACACCGGAGACCTCGTGGCCAGCGTAGCGGCAACGAGGCGGCACGACCTCACTGACGCGCAGTGGGCGGCGCTGCAGCCGCTCCTGCCTGCCCGATCGGGCAGAGGGCGTCCGCCGAAGTGGAGCAGGCGGCAGTTGATCGACGGGATCAGGTGGCGGATCCGGACCGGGGCACCGTGGCGGGATGGCCCGGACTGTCATGGCCACTGGTTCACCGTCTACGGACTGTTCCGGCGCTGGCAGCGAGCGAGGGTCTGGGCACAGATCCTGGCGGCGTTGCAGGCGTGCGCGGACGCTGCGGGGAAGATCGGCTGGACGGTGAGTGTGGACTCCACCGTCGTGCGGGCGCACCAGCATGCGGCCGGCGCGCGCCGGGACGGTGATGCGCAGAAGGAGCCGCCCGGTGGTGTGCACGCAGAGCCGGCTGATCATGCGCTGGGGCGCTCGCGTGGCGGGCTGAGCACCAAGTCCCATCTGGCCTGTGAGCAGGGGCGCAAGGTGATGGCCGCGGTGGTGACCGCGGGGCAGCGGGGCGACAGTCCGCAGTTCACGGCGGTGCTGGGCCGGATCCGGGTGGCCCGGATCGGCGGCGGCCGTTCCCGGACCCGCCCGGACCTGGTGCTGGCCGACAAGGCCTACACCAGCAAGGCCAACCGCGGCCATCTGCGCCGGCGTGGAATCAAGGCGTGCATCCCGAGCAAGGCCGACCAGGACGCCCACCGCAAGGCCAAGGGATCGAGGGGAGGGCGCCCGCCGGCCTTCGACCCGTGCTCTACTGGCTGCGTCACGCCGTGGAGTGCGGCATCAGCCTGCTCAAACGCAACCGTGGCATGGCCACCCGCTACGACAAGCTCGCCGTCCGCTACGAAGCCACACTCACCATCGCTGCGATCAACGAGTGGCTCAAAGCCTCATGAAACACGGCCTAATCTTGTTCTTTATCCTCCGGATTGTTGTGCTAAGCGGCGGGTTGATCGTTTCCCGGACAGCAAGACGGCCTTGAGTGATCATGCGCGGTGTCGAGTCGCTACTGATCACTACAAGGCCGTGAGGGTGAGTCTGCTGAACGAAGCCGCCTGTGTCGAGTCTTCAGAGGTGTTGTCCCGGTTCCGAAATGATGTCTACGCCTGCCTCAAGGCGCGGGCCGATGCGTTGTTCGAGCTGGCAGAGGCGCTGTTGTGCGAGCCCGGACCGGTGCACTCGCCGGTGGATCTGAGCTTGTCGCCGGAGTACCGGCGCGGGCACGGAGCCCTGTACGGCGGGCTCAACCACGGCCGGATCGATGCGGACCAGCTGCGCCAGGTGCTGGCCGGGCTGCCGTTGCCGCGCTGGCCGGACGGTCGGATCGTGCTGGCGGTCGATGTGTCGCCGTGGCTGCGCTCGGATGCCGCCTGCTCGGCCGAGCGGTTGTTCTGCCATGTATACGGCCGGGCCAAGAGCGCCTCGCAGTTCATCCCGGGCTGGCCGTACTCGTTCGTGGCGGCGCTGGAGATGGGCCGCACGTCGTGGACGGCGCCGCTGGATGTGGTGCGGCTGGGGCCGGCCGACGACGCCACCGCCGCCCAGCTCCGCGGCGTGATCGAGCGGCTGATCGCTGCCGGGCAGTGGCGCAGCGGAGATCCAGATGTGCTCATCGTGACCGACGCCGGCTACGACATCACCCGTCTGGCCTATGTCCTGCGTGACCTGCCCGTCGAACTGCTGGGACGCATCCGCTCCGACCGGGTGCTGCGCCTGCCCGCCCCACCACGCCGCTATGACCCCAAGGGCGGTCGGCCGTCCAAGCACGGTGGCGAGTTCGCTCTGGCCGACCCCGCCACCTGGCCCAAGCCCGCGGTGGCCACGGTCACGGACACCACCCATTACGGCAAGGCCGAGACCAGCGCCTGGGACCGGCTTCACCCCCGCCTCACCCACCGCGCCGCCTGGCTCGACCACGAAGGCGAACTGCCCATCATCGAAGGCACCCTGATCCGGCTGAAGGTCGAGCACCTGCCCGGCGACCGAGACGCCCCACCCATCTGGCTCTGGTCCTCCAAGACCGGCGCCACCGGCGTGGACGTGGACCGCAGCTGGCAAGCCTTCCTGCGCAGATTCGACCTGGAGCACACCTACCGCTTCTGGAAACAGACCCTTGGCTGGACCCGGCCCAGGCTGCGCGCCGCCCAGGCCGCCGACCGCTGGACCTGGCTGCTCATCATCGTGCACACCCAGCTGCGCATGGCTCGCCGGCTGACCGAGGACCTGCGTCACTTATGGGAGAAAGCAGCCTCGCGGGGGCAGCTCACTCCCGCTCGGGTCCGGCGCGGGTTTCGGAACCTGCGTCCCGCACTCGCACAGCCGGCCAGTGCGCCCAAACCCTCTCGGCCCGGCCCGGGACGTCCATCCGGGATCCCCAATCGCCGGCCCGCACCCCGATACGACGTGGGCAAGACCGTCAAACGCGGCCGCACCCTCGCAGCCCTACAACAATCCGGAGGATAAAGAACAAGCTTAGAGCCTGCGCAGATAGGTGGGTGGGACGACCGCCTCCCAAGCGACGTCCTTGAGCCCCGTCCATCTGCCCGGCCTCTTACGCGCAGACCGTTCGGCGCTGATGAGCAACCCTGGTGTGGTTCAGACGACGCGGGCGTCGTAGGTCTCGCGGTTGGCAAGCACAGCGTCCATGTGCGTCTCGGCCCAGGCCTTGAC
This sequence comes from Nonomuraea sp. NPDC052265, assembly GCF_044547985.1. Lineage (NCBI taxonomy): Bacteria > Bacillati > Actinomycetota > Actinomycetes > Streptosporangiales > Streptosporangiaceae > Nonomuraea > Nonomuraea sp. NPDC052265. Next base: position 766,885 of record NZ_JBIUBJ010000003.1, on the reverse strand, counting down.
GCCTCGCATCATCTCGTACAGCGACAGGCCGAGATCGGTCAGCTCGTAGGAGACCGTGACCGGCACGGTCGGCACCACAGTGCGGGACACCAGGCCGTCGCGTTCCAGGGAGCGCAGCGTCTGAGTGAGCATCTTCTGGCTGACGCCGGCCAGCAGGCGCTGCAGCTCCGAGTAGCGCATCACCCGGGGCCCGCCGGCGCAGTCGGCGCCGGGCTGATGCGCGCTGTCGCTGCCGAGCGCGGCCAGGATCAGCGTGACCCACTTGTCCGAGATCCGATCGAGCAGCTTGCGGCTGGGGCAGGCCGCCACGAAGGCGTCGTACTCCACCTTGGCCTGTGCCCTTTGCTGGGCTGCCGTCATCGTCGCCATGGACCATTCCTCTCACGCGTGGGTGCTTTACGCACTTCGAAGTGCCTACTTCCCGATATGAAGCTACGCACCAATAGTGGTGCAAGGCTGCCGTCAGGCACCACTCCCTGGCTCAACACGAAAGGCACACCATGGGCACCCTCTCCGGTTCGCTTCCCGGCGGCACCTGGACCCTGGGCGATCTGACCGTCACCCGGTTCGGCTATGGTGCCATGCAGCTCGCCGGCCCCTGGGTCATGGGTCCGCCTGCCGACCGCGAGGGCGCACTCGCCGTTCTCCGCGAGGCCGTCGGCCTCGGCATCACCCACATCGACACCGCCGACGCCTACGGGCCACACATCACCAACAAGCTGATCCGCGAAGCGCTGCACCCGTACTCCGACTCGCTGCACATCGTGACCAAGGTCGGGGCGACCCGCGACGAGGAGGGAGGCTGGCCCCCGGCACGCAAACCTGAAGAGCTGCGCCGGGCCGTCACCGAGAACCTGGAGAACCTCGGCCTCGACACGCTCGACGTGGTCAACCTCCGGCTCGGCGACGCCCTGGGCCCCGTGCCCGGTTCGCTCGCGGAGGCGTTCGGGGCGCTCGTCGACCTCCAGCGGCAGGGCCTCATCCGGCACCTCGGCGTGAGCAACGCGACGGCGGAACAGGTCGCCGAGGCACGCTCGATCGCGCCGATCGTGTGCGTGCAGAACATGTACAACCTCGCCCACCGCCACGATGACGACCTGATCGACGAGCTCGCAGAGCAGGGCATCGCTTACGTGCCCTTCTTCCCCCTCGGCGGCTTCAGCCCGCTGCAGTCCTCGGCACTCACGGCCGTAGCCACCCGGTTGGACGCGACGCCCATGTCGGTCGCCCTGGCCTGGCTCCTGCAGCGGTCGCCGAACATCCTGCTGATCCCCGGCACCTCATCGGTGGCGCACCTGCGCGAGAACGCCGCCGGCGCGGGACTCCCGCTGCCCGACGACGATCTCGCCGAGCTCGACAAGATCGGCCGCTAACCCTACGGCGCTCACCAGCGGCTGGGCCGGATCGACCGCGGGACGCTCGGGCAGCAGCGCCGTGAATTGATCCGCGGGGTCGGTCAGCTTGCCGGAACAACGGACACAGGTCTCCCCAGTGATCACGCAGCATCGCAACTCCATGATCAGAGACACCTGGCGCAGGGATGGGAACCCGTCCCTGGCCAGCATCCACCGGGCCCTGGCCGAGCACGAGAAAACACAGGTCTACCCCGAGGCCGTCGAGCAGGCGCACGCCGAGTTTGCCGTGCTTCGGGCCGCCGGTCACCGCTGACCTTCAAGCCTCGTCGCCATGACGAAGATTACAGAGAGTTACTTTGGGGCTGGTCGCGCCGACCCGAGTGTGCCCCAGTTCGCGCGCGCGTAGAGGCGGATGCGCTCATTAGTCTCGTTGAGGACGACGGCGTCGAGAGCGGACACCGGCGAACAGCCGGCGAGGTCGGCGTAGAAGCGCAGTGGCGAGTAACTCCCCCGAAGGTCCTCTGCGGACTCCGCTTGGTGGGACTTTTCGTTCCGATGCTCGTCATGCCCCGTCGACAACTCCGGGGTTGAGCCGTGGACCGCCCCCGGGCGTGGGAGGCCCAGGGCGGTCGTTTGCGCCGGCGTCAGAACGGAGAGCCGGACGGGAGCTCCGTGTAGCCCGCGAGGGTCTGGATCTGCTCCTGGCTGAGCACTCCGGAGAATGCCCAGACGTCGTCGATCGCCCCTGGCCAGAACTCGCCCCAGGCGCCCGCCGTCTTCGAGCGGCCCAGCTGGAACGGGCCGGTGGCGTCGAAGCCGATCGTGTGCCAGCGAGCCGAGACCCGCTCCTCGGTCTCCTGCAGCCAGCCGTTGACGTACAGGCGAAGGACGTCGGCGAAGGCGTCGTAGACGATGGCCACGTGGTCCCAGACGAGCTGGCTCTGATAGGCGGAGTGCTCCGCGCGCTGCGCGGGCGCGCCCGGCGCGTCGGAGCCCGGCATCTCCACCTGCCAGCCGCCCGCGCCGCCCGCCGCGGCGGGGTCGTAGCGTACGGTGAATCCGCTGTTGGTGCCGCCCGCCTGGGAGAAGACGGCTGAGCGCGCGCCGGGCCGGCCCGCGGCGGTCACCCAGCCGGCGACGGTGAAGCTCCGGATGGTCGAGACGACCGGACCGGCCGTGGCGGCGTAGTCGCCGGTTCCGTCCAGGACCAGGGCGCCCGGCGGTGTGCCCAGCCAGCCCGCCGTCTGGTCCACATGGGCCTCACCGGCAGTGGCGAGGTCACGGCCATGGCCGCTTCCGTCCGTTCCGTCGGTGTTGAGGGTCCAGCGGCCGGTGAGCACGGGATGCCGGGTGAACAGGTCGGCGGCCTCCTCCGCGCTGACCAGGCGGTCGTAGACCTGGACATCGTCGATCTCGCCCGGGAAGAAGTCCACTTTTGCGCCGTTGTGCTTGGCGCGGCCGATGGCCAACGGGCCGGCGGCGTTCCAGGTCACGGTGAACGGCTTCACCTGTTGCAGCGCGCCGTTGACGTACAGGCGGGCGGTCTTGGCGACCGCGTCGTACACGCCGAGCAGGTGGGTCCACTCCCCTACCTGGGGCGGCGCCGTGGAGAGCACCCGTACGCCGCCCTGCACCGCGTCGGCGTTGCTCAGGCTGAACGACCATCGGTTGTCGTCCTGGACGTACTGGAGGTAGAAGCCGCTGACCACATTGCCGTCCTGGTTGACGGCGGTGGCGAAGCCGTTGGTGTGCGCGAGCCTGACCCAGGCGCCCACCGAGTAGGTCTTGGAGGTGTCGATGACCGGCCCGGACGTCTCGGCGTAACCCGTCGCGCCGTCGCCGCGCATCGCGGTGCCGACCTGACCTCTCACGCCCAGCGTCACGCCGCCGGACGTCTGCGTGGAGACGGCGGCGGTGCCCGTCCGCACGGTGGCCGACAGCGAGGCGGACCCGGCCGGCTCGTCCAGGGACCACTGCGCCCGCGGGGCGGCGCCGGCGTTGACGCGGAACATGTACGTGGCGGGCGCGCTGGCGTTGCCCGCCGCGTCGAGCGCCGTGACGTAGAGGAAGTTCACGCCCGCCCTGGTGGGCGCCACCTGGATGGTGACGGGGCCGCCGGGCGTGGCGGGCCGGTATTCACCGGCCGAGGTGGGCGTCGTGTTGATGCCGACCCAGTAGCGGGTCACGTCGCTCTGCGTGGTGCTGAGGGTGAAGGAGCCGTAGCGGCCCACGCCGTCGTACCACGGGTCGTCGGGGTCGTCCGGGTTGGACGGCGGGTAGTCGGACGAGGTCAGCGAGGGCGGCGGCGGGGCGGTCGGGTCGTAGGAGAAGTAGCAGCCCGTCGCCTCGCCCGCCGAGCTCCACGGGCTCCACTGGTAGCCGTCCCAGGAGCGTACGTGCCAGCCCAGCGGCTTGTTCGACGGGATCGTCGCGGGTGCGGGCATCTGGAACGTCGAACCTGTCGTCTTGGCCGCCGTCAGCGGCGAGTCCCACACCCCGGTGTTGTTGTCCCAGACGATGCGGAACTGCGCCTGCAGCTTGGCCGCCGATCCGGAGTCGGGGTCGGTCAGCACGGCGTACATGATCGGGGGCCGGTTGACCGTGGGCGCCGGCGAGTAGACGCACGGCCCGCCGGGGCTCATGGACAGGTTCTTCATCAGCGGCTGCGGCGGCGGGGTGTTGTACTGGATGCGCAGGTCGGCGTCCGAGGCGAAGCGTTTCCACCAGGCCATCGTCGATTCGGAGTACGCGCGCAGCCCGAAGTAGATGTTGGCGTCCTTGTTGCCGACCGCGCTCTTCACGGCGGCCAGCAGGGCGCTGCCGCCGAACTCGACCGGGGTGCGGGCGCAGTACGCCACGTCACGCGAGGCCAGGTGCTTGATCCAGTTGTCGCCGGTGCTGTTCCAGGTCGAGGTGGAGCCGAAGCCACTGGCGTGCCACAGCTGAACCGACGTGGGATTGGAGCAGTTGTACGCGTGTGTCTCGTAGGCGACGAACTCCGCCGACAATACGAGCTTCCCCGCGATGGCGCCGATCGGCATGCGGTAGAAGATCCGCTTCTTCTGGTCCTTGACGCACGCGCCGTCGTACTGGACGTCGCACAGGCCCACGCCCTGGCTGCCCGACCAGTTGTAGTACGTCGTGGTGGGGTAGCCGCTGGAGACCATCAGCCGCGCCGCCTCGCCCACCGTCTTCCACTGCGGGTCTATGTAGACGGGGAAGCGGGTGGCGGGGTCGGTCAGCAGGCCGCGGTGAGGGACGAGGGCCAGCTCGTCACGTCCCAGGCCGACGCCCACCCGCTCGACGCGCGCCCCCTCGGCCGGCCCGGCCTCCTGTCTCTCCCCGGCAGGTCGTAACGCCGTGCTCGGCGGCCCGGAGTCCCACATCAGCGGAGCGGGAGCCTCGAACACCTCGCCGCCGCCCGCCTTGTCGGTGGCGCGCAGCACTCCGGCGGCGTCAGCCGCGAGGTTCAGATCGTGCGACTGCGTCCTCAGCCTCAGGCGGGCCAGTGCGGGGTTGCGCGCCGCCGTCGGCGTCTTCACCACCAGGACGTGCGAGAACCCGTCGACATCCGCGCGCACGCTCAGGTCCACGCCGGGCAGCACCTCGGGGTAGGTCGCCGTGTCGCCGTCCACCACCGGCGCGGGCAGCGCCCCGGGCCAGGACAGGCTGAGCGTCCGTCCCGCCCTGCCCATCGTCACGAACGGCCCCGTGCCCCCGTCGGACAGCCGCAGGTCCACCGTAGAGGCGACCGGGCGGAGACCGCCTCCGGGAAGCCGGGTCAGGGACGGGTCCACAGGCGTCCACGCGCCGTCCTTGCGGGTGCGGACCGGACGCTGGTGCTGGACGAGTTCGAAGTTGCCCGAAGGAAGGGCGCGTACCTCGCGCGACTCGCCGCGCAGCGCCAGTACCTCCACCGGCTGCCCCGACGAACGTGCCTGGCGCGTCGCCTCCGCCTCGGTGACGGCGCCCCCGCTGGGCGGCACGGTTCGCGCGGCCGTCGCGGGTCTCGTCCCGACCGGCACGACGGCGACGAGGCAGACGGCGAGGGCGGTCGCCATGAGCCGCCGGGCTCTCCCGCCGGATGGCATTCGCATGGGCGTGGCTCTCCTATCTCCTTGGCTGGCCGGGTAGGCGTCGTTCTCCTGTGACGAGCGCCCCCGGTCGGGGCGCTCGTCCTACGCGGATCGCGCTACGGGGGACAGATGGCCGGATCGGATGTGCGGGTGGGCATCTTGGGCCCGAACGGCGGCATCAGCACGGTGACCCCCGCGCATTGCCCGTTCTCCTTCGCCTTCCGCAGCCATTCACTGCCCATGTCGAGGACGAGGCCGATCGCGGCGCTGCAGGCGGCGACAACGGCGAGAGCGGCGGGACCGCTCATTCCGGCCGGCTTCTCGCAGATGGCGGCGCCCAAGATGGCGGCGAGGGCGATCATCGAGTACCTGCCTGTCCTGCTGTCGAGGAACTCGCTGATGAACCTCACCACCGACCTGGGGAACATGACGGTGCAGCTGAAGCGATTGCACCGTACGCCGACGAACGGGCTGACCCAGTCGAAGTCCGGCGGTCTCAGGCAGGCGATGGGAGACGTGATGCTGCACTTGGTGGGGTCCTTCCCGATGGGGGGAAGGGGAGGCAGGCCGGGCCCCGGCAGATCCGGGATGCCGGCGTCCCCGCCCCAGAAGTCGCCGATCTTGTCCTTGATGGCGCACCAGCCGGAGCACACACGGACCGGGCCGATGGGCGGAGGGTGGTAACCACCACCGCCGCCGCCACCGCCACCACCGCGGCCGCCGCCGCCTCCGCCACCACCGCCGCCGCCGCGGCCGCCACCGCCCCCTCCACCGCCGGGACGTGGGTAGTGGTCCTTGTCGTGATTGCCGGGCGGAGGGTAGTAGTCGCCGTCGTGGTCGCAGTCGCGGGCCGCCACGAGCGTCACCCGGCCCTCGTTACCGCAGCCCGCCAGGCCGCTCGGGTCGCTGAGGGTGACGGGTGTGTTGCCTGCGTAGCTGTAGCCGTGCATCTGCTGGGGGCTGTCCAGCAGGAGCGGGTCGGTGGAGACGAACCGGCCCAGCTCCGGGTCGTAGTCACGGGCTCCCAGATGCGTCAGGCCGGTGCTCGCGTCCTCCGTCCCGCCGACGAAGGCCTTCTCGTCCGGCCAGCCCGCCGGGGCCTGGCCGCGCTCGTCCCCGAAGGGGGTGAGGCGCCGCTGGGTGACGGACTGGTTTCCGGCGTCGATGACGAGCTGCGTCGTCCCCTGGTGGTCGGGCACGAGGAAGCGCACGCCGGAGGCGGAGTAGCGCATCGCCAGCGTCCGGCCGTCGTGGGTGTAGTAGCGGATCGCCGAAGGCTGGGCCGACACGGCGGCGCCGGCCGCGACGCGGACCTCCATGCCGGGCAGATAGAGCGTGCTGCCGCCGGCGTCCCGGCGGATGAGCCGGTCGTCGGTGGCGGAATAGACGAAGGACGTGTCGGAGTCGCCGGTGGAGACCTTCGCCAGCAGGCCTCCCGCGTCCCAGGTGTAGGCCTTGTCCTGCGAACCGGTGTCCCGCGAGGTCAGGTTGCCGGCCGCGTCGTAGCCGAAGGTCTCCGTCCGGGCGCCCGCGCCGCCGGCCTGGGTGACCGACCCGAGCCGGTGGCCCTGGCCCGCGGGCGCGTTGCCGTAGGCCCGGACGGTGTCGGCCGTGCCGCCGACCCCGTGCAGGACCTCCTGGGTACGGCTGCCGGTCACGTCGTAGGCGTAGCTGTGCCAGTACGGGGCGGGCCCGCCGACGGCGGCACCCGACGGATCGGCGGCGCAGGCCGGCGTGGCCTGGCTCCACGCCTGCCGGAGTCGCTGCAACCGGTCGTAGCTGAAGCACTGGGTGTCCGTGCCCGAGCGGGAGGCGTCCGAGATCGAGGTGATGGACCCGGCCTGGTCGTGGGTGTAGGTCGCGTTGCGGTCCGTCCCGGGCACGCCTTCGCGTTCGGCGCGGGCGCTCGCCAGGCGGCCGGTGCCGTACTCGTAGGTGAAGGTCTGCCAGGCCTTCTTGCCGCCGGTGGACAGCTCGTACTGCAGAGGACGTCCCGTCGCGGAGTAGGCGGTGGCGGTGACGTAGCTGCCGAGGTTGCTCGTGAGGCGGGTGGGCCGCGACAGTTCGTCGTACGTGGTCGTGACATTCTCGGCCGGCAGGCCGCCGGCCGCCGGGAAGCCCCGGGTACGGATCGTGCCGTCCGGGTTGTAGGCGGTGGTGAAGGTGTAGCTCCCGGCCAGCGCCCCTTCCTCCTGGGGGATGACGAGGGTGTACTTCACCGGGCGCCCGGCCGAGTCGTAGGCGTCGATGCGCTCGGTGTAGGCGCGCCCGCCCGAGTAGCGGGTCTGCGAGACGAGATCCCCCTTGCGTACGGCGTCGTAGGTGTAGGACGCCATGAGGGCGCCCGTCGCGGAGCCTTCATGGACCTCGGTCACGCGGCCCAGCGGATCGTAGACCGGTACGATCGCGCGGCCCCGGGCGTCGGTGGTCTTGACCGGGCGGTCCAGGTCGTCGTAGGCCGTGACGGTGGTGCCGGTGTCGGGGTCGGTGGTGCTGGTCGTGCGGCCGCGCAGGTCGTAGGTGTAGGACCAGGTGTTGCCGGCCGGGTCCCGCATCGTGGCCTTCTGGCCGGCGGGGGTGTAGGTGTAGGTCGTCGCCTGGTACGGGCCGGTCGGGGAGGCGCCGTCGTGCTGGCGCAGCGCCGTCCTGCGGCCCCGGGCGTCGGTGATGACCACCGTGGGCGTGGCGCCGTCGGGCGGGTCGACGGCCACCCAGTCGCCGCCGTACGTGGTCACGGTGCGCCACTTCTCCTGGACGTCGTTGTTGCCCGTGACGAAGCGGCGCAGGGTCTCCCGGTTCAGGCCGTCGTAGGAGAACGTCGTCTGCGCCTCGACGTCGCCGGGCGTGGCGACCCCGAACAGGGCGGCCTCCGGCGCGCCCGCCGCGTAGTAGAGGTCGTAGGTGCGGGCGGTGTTGCCGCGGCTGTCGTAGAAGGTGTCGGTGATGAGCCGGCCGCCGCCGGGCCCGTCGATCTGGGTCTGGCGCGGGCGCTGCAGGCCGTCGAACAGCTCCTGGGTGACGTGCCTGCCGCCCGTGGGGGTCAGGGTTCTGGTCGTGACGGCGCCGATCCTGCCCTCCGCGACCTGGTAGACGTACTCGGTGTCGGGGGTGCCGGTGGTGGCGCGGCCGGGCGACCAGACCCCGGTGAGGCGGCCGAGCGTGTCGTAGGCCAGGTGGGTGGTGCGCCCGGCCGGGTCCGTACGGGCGGTGGGCAGGCCGAAGGCGGGGTCGAGTGTCTCGGTGGTGACGTGCGCGCTGGCGGCGTCGCCCGGCGTGACAGGTGGGCTCGTGGTGACGGTCTTCGTGGTCAGGCCGGCGGTCTCGGTGTACCCGGTCGTGGTCGTCCGGCCGCCCGCGTCGGTGACCGCCTCGACCCGGCCGTACCCGTCGTACACGGTGCGGACGGAGGGCACGTACGTGGCGGTGTCGCCGTCGTAGTCCGCGATCTTCTCGACCCGGGTGACGTCGCCCTTGGCCGGCGCGGCGTCCAAGGCGCCTCCGTCGTAGAAGCTGCGTACGTCGGAGACGACCTGGTCCGGCCGGGAGGGCGTGGCCGAGCAGCGGACGGCGACCGTCTCGACGCGGGAGGGCAGGCTGCGGATCCACGCGGCGGCGTTGACGGCGTAGGTGGTGCGGGTGCACAGGTCGTCGTCCTGGCGGGCGACGTCGCCCTGGTCGTCGACCTGCGTCGGCACGCCTGTCACGGAGTCGTACGTCGTGTCGGTGCGGGTCTGCCTCCAGGCGCCGCCGTCCATGGCGGTCCAGGTGCGGGAGGTGGCGACGCCGGTGAGGACCGCGGCGGAGGTCCCCCATGAGCGGGTGCGGGAAGCGGTCTCGTGCTGCCAAGGTGTGCTGACGGTCTTGTCGTGGACGGCTCCGCCGGGCCCGGTGTGGACAGTGCGTTTCAGCTCGAACCCGGCCAGGGCGTCGGCGTCGGTGTACGTGCCACCTTCGCCGTCGGAGACGGTGACGTTCTTGACGCCGCCGGAGGCGTTGAGCCGGTCGCCGTGCATGCCCCGCAAGTACTGATGCGTCTCAAGGGTGAGCGGCTCACCGTCGCCGCCGGTGGTGACCTGGACCTGGCCGTAGCCGCGCCACTGCGACCAGGTCTTCTCCTTGGTCCTGGTCAGGCCGTCGTCGTCGTCGAAGTGCCAGGCCGCGCCGCCCAGGTAGTTGTAGCCGGTCACCATGTCCGGCGAGCGGCCGGTCCGGTCTGACCGGATCACCTTGGTCACGACGTACTTGTGGAACCAGTCGGTGATCGGGCTGTCCCGGCCCGCCGGTTGCCAGATGGCGGGGAAGCACCGCTTGGTGTTGGTCTCCGGGGTGGGCAGGGCGGAGAGCGTGCAGTCCTCGCCGGAGTACTGGACCTCGATCTGGCCGCCGTACTCGTCGAAGATCGCGCCGAGCCGGTACTTGATGAACGGCGGGATGTCGTCGCCGACCCGGTCGAGACGGTTCCTGAGCTGCACGTGGTTGAACGTCACCTCGGGGAGCGTCACCGGCGTGCCGGTCGCCTTGCCCGTGTGCTTGATGCCCTCCAGGAGCAGCGCCCGGTCCACGTCGGCGTCGCCCCAGGCGTGCCGCAACGTCCAGGTGTCGATGTCGTGGTAACTCCCGTCGGCCTGCCTGATCTGCGTGGTGATGCCGACCAATCGCTGACGCGACCAGAACGTCGGGGAGATCAGCCCCTTTTTGGTGCACTCCGCGGCGCAGTTCTGGTCCCAGGGGACGTCAGGCCACCGGTCCGGCGCGGTCGCGATCTTGGCGGGGGCGCAGTCGAACGCGCTGTCGGGGATGCACCTCTCGGCGGTGTCGAACGTCACCTTGGCCGGCGGTGCGGCGAACAGGTCGTCGGCGCGCATGCCGTATTCGATCCGGGTCAGGCGGCCGCCGCGCTCGTAGGCGGCGTCGTCGGTCAGAGAGACGTCGCGCCCATAGTTGTTGCTCTCCTTGTCGTAGTAGTACGCGATGGCGTTGCCGTGGGTGTCCACGACATAGTCGAGGTTCCACCGGTAGGCCTGCCGGCAGGACGACTTCGCGAAGCCGTCCGCGTCATGGCACGGCTCGCCAGGGTCGTTGCCGAAGACGGGCATCGTCCAGGCCGATTCCGTCTGGGCCCGGCCGGTCTCCCAGCGGGGCAGCCGGTTACGGCCGAAGAAGTACTGGGTGCCGTCGGTCGTTGTCGCCTTCCAGTACTCGCCGTCGTTGTCGCCGTTCTGCGTACCGGTCACCTTCTCGAAGCGGGTGCCGTCGTCGCCGCGCACGCGCCAGGTGCCGTCGGCGGCCTTGATCAGCTCGCCGCCCTTGCCGTTCCAGGTGACGGTCGCGTTGTCCTCGGTCCAGCATTGGTCGCCGGGCGCGACGCCGTTGTTCTTCGGCGCGCCGTCGTCCGCACACGCCTTGTAGCTGCGCTCGATGGAGCCCGGCCACAGGTTGAAGCCCTCCCCCACCCAGGAGGACTGGTTGTTGGTGCTGGAGGTGCGCCCGTCCTGGGAGCTGGCGGCGTAGCCGATCGCCAGCTGCGGGGTCAGCCCGCCGGGCACCGGCGGCACCCGCATCGGGTACGACCAGGTGAAGTCGCCGGAGTTGCCGCCGCTGTTCCAGGTCGCGGCCGGGGCCAGCGGCGTCGCGCGGTAGTCGCCGAGCGCGCTCGCGGGTCCGGCTTCGGCGGCGAGCACCGCAGATCCGGCCTGGACGTCGGCGGTCAGAGTACGGGCTTCGGCGTCGTTGTCCGCGGTGACCGGGGTGGCGGTGCGGCACTCGTCCGCGTCGGGGGTGGTCAGCGCGCAGCCCGGTAACCGGACGAGCCGGAGGCGGGAGCCGTACGAACCGCCGTAGGCGCGGGTGATCGCATCGTAGGACACCCGCACCTGGGACGGTCCCCGGCTGTCAACCGTGAACAGCAACCCGCCCACTCCGGCCTTCTCGGCGATGTTCCTGCCGAGGACCCGTACCCGGGCGTCTCCTTTCGCGCGCACCGTGGTGCCGTCGTTCTCCGACGGCCACCGGGGCTGCGGCACGCTCTTGCCCACGGCGGCGTCGGCGGTGCGCGGACGGACCGCCACGCGCTCTCCCGGCACCGTCCGATGGTCGTCGGCGATCGCCGGCGGTCCCTTGACGACCGGCTCCGCACGCGCCGGTGGAGCGTGCAGAAGATTCGCCACCAAGACGGCGGCTGTCGATGCGGCCAACCACGCTTTGCCTGCCAGCACAGAACCCTCCCTGAACCGGTGCGCCGAAGACGGGTGTAGAGGAGTGAGTGCAGCGGCCAGAGCTGGCCGACTCTCACATACTAGGAATAAGCGGGCGATTTCCGCGTCTAACCGCGGTTGTATATCTGGCGGCGTCCCAACCCGCCGATCCGCGGTTGCCTCAACCTGAGGGATACAACCAGGGGGGTATACGTCCGGTGGAAGCCTCGCGGCCATCGCGTTCCCGGCCGGCGTACGCGAACCAGGCGGGTGTCGCAGGTCGCCGCTCATGCGAAGAACCCGATGAGGGCACTGATGCGACCGCCGTGAACTCCACCACGTCATAACTGCCAGCCCGTGGTCGACGACAAACGCGCTGGCGGCGCGAGGAATCCATCCGCGCCATCACCGCCGGCGTCAACGTCTTGATTGGCGTCGTCCACAAGACCCTCGCCGAAGCTCTGGCCGAGACCCCGCCGAACGAGTAAGCGCCGAGCACCCGAAGCGCGGCCGCGTTTCTCCAGATCAGGGCCCTATTCGACGGAGATTCTGATAGGACTACCGGGGCCCCAGAGGCGTTCATGGCTCCCCCGCCTCTCTGGCAGGCCACAACGTTCGTGCTAGGTGGAGAAGCTCCCGATGGGAGCGGTGTCGACGCCGTAACCCGGCTTGAGGATCCACGCGACCGGGCCCATGCATCCTGGGAAGGAGTATGAGGTTGGAGAGATTTGGACCGGAATTGAAAGGCCGCCACGATCTGGTGCAGAAAGGCTTCCACGGCCGAAAAACCCAGGTGTTCCAGCGGTACTACGAGGGAATGGAGCACCAGTTAGGGGCTCTGGGCATTGTTTTGAACTGCCTGGCGCTGTGGAGCACGGTCTAAATTGACGACGCTTTGCGCCAGCTGCGGGCGCATGGATATCCGGTACTGGATGACGACGGGGCCCGGTTCAGTCCCTTATCAGGCGGCACATCAATGTGCGCGGCCGCTATTCCTTCCAACGTCCGCAGCTGGGCGCCGGGCGCGGGCCTTGCGCGATCCTGACGCGGCGGCGGCGGCGGTGGTCAGGTGGGCCAGGAAAGCTCCGAGGACGTTCATGACGCCGGTGATGTTCAGGTCGATCTGGCGCTGCCAGTCGTCCTGGCGCAGGTCGGTGATCGGTGAGATGAGCTGTACGCCGGCGTCGTTGACGACGAGGTCGGCGGTGCCGAGCCGTTCGGCGACCTGGTCCGTCGTGTCGTTGACGGCTTGCCGGCCGGTGACGTCGACGGGGATGGCGATCGCGGTGCCGCCGGCGGCGCCGATGGAGGCGGTCAGCTCGTCGAGCCGGTCCTTGCTCCGGGCCAGCACGGCGACGTTTGCGCCGAGCGCGGCCAGGCGCAGGGCGGTGGCGGCGCCGATGCCGCTGGAGGAGCCCGTGACGACGGCCACGCAGCCTGCCAGCGGCGCTCTGGTAATCAGGGCAGCGGTCATGACTGATCCTTCCAAGGATGAGGACCGGGCCAGAGGTCAGGCCGCGTCGTCCTGTGCGGTGGCGGCGGATTTGTCCCGCCAGGGGGCTGCGTCCTGCTCGGTCCGGTCCAGCTTTACCTGCAGGCGATCGAGCGTGTCGGGCCCGAGGTACAGGTGCCCCGGCAGCTCGTCCTGGCGGGTGACCTCGTAGATCAGCGCGGCGCTCTTGACGGGGTCGCCGAGCTGGGTGTGGTTGGCGGTGGCGGCCCCGTTCAGGGTGATGTGGGCGGGGGCCGTCGTAGGCGTCGATGCTCGCCCCGCACGCTCGCGAGCTGTACGCGAACTGGCCTCGTCGCCTCCGACGCGGCCGCCATGCTCCGCCGCGACGCCGGCTGGGCGCGTTCGCGCTGGAGGCGGGCGCGGCCGAGGTCGGTGATGTGCAGCAGGAGCTTGCGGCCGTCATGGGGGTGAGGCTCGGCCCGCACCAGGTCGTCGCCGAGGAGTTGCTTCACGGTCTTGGCGGCTGAATGGTGGGTCACACCGTGATGGTGCTGCCCCTGGCCGGCCCGATCGTCACTCGTGTCGGCCCCCGGTGGGTGGTCACCGCGGTGGCCTTGCTCGTCGGCGCCGGTCTCGGCGCGGCGGCATTCGGCTTCGCCTTCTGGCCGCCGCTGCTGTTCATGGGACTCTTCGTGCTGGGAACGGCCACAGGCGTCTGGGACGTCACGGTGACCGTACACGCCGCGGCCGTCGAACGGCGGCTCGGCCGGATCCTCATGCCCCGCTTCATCGCCGGGTTCAGCGCGGGCACGGTCGCCGGCGCCTGTCTCGGTGCGCTCATGAGCACGCTGCGCGTGCCGGTGAGCCTCCCCATCGGCACGGCTACCGCCGCAGTCTTCGCCCGCGAGGGCGCCCGGCTGATGATCACCGATGTCGCCGAACGCCCCTGAGGGAGCTGGCCGGCAGAATCGACGCCCTCGGCGCGGAGGCCGCCGCCGCCCGCCTCGACGTCTCCTCGATGTAGGAATGGGAGGAGGTGATCGGCCTCGTACACGAGCGTTTCGGCACGCAGAACGTGCTGGTGAACCTCGCCGGCATCGTGGACTGGCCCGGCATCGAGGACACAGCGGAGGACGCCTGGGACCGCGTCATCGACGTCAACCAGAAGGGCACCTGGCTCGGTAGGAAGGCCGCGATGCCACTCCTGCGCGCGAGCGGCAACGCCTCGATGATCAACACCTCATCGGTGCTCGTGCTCGTCGGCAGCGGCTCGGCCGCCGCCTACCAGGCGTCCAAGGGCGCGGTCCGAGCGGGAGTTCTGCCTGGATGTGCTGAACGGCGATGGCGAGCTGCCCATGCTTGGCATCGAGGGGGCGAGGCAGAAATGCCGTGGAGCTGAGCCGGGTCCGGACCTTATGGTCGAAGGGCATAGGCAGCAGGTGCTTCGGGGCGCGAGGTCTGGAGGGTGCGAGGGTGGCGGTCGATTGGTTCGAGGGGCCGCGTGAGGCGCTGGCCGGCCTGTTCGAGCTTGCGGACGACTCACCGGCGGCGGTGAGCCGGTACTGCGAGCTGGGGCGGGTGCTGGTGGCCCGAGACGGCGTGACCGTCATCGGCCACCTGCAGCTCATCGCGGGTGAGCGAGCTGGGGAGGCGGAGGTCAAGAGCCTTGCGGTTCGGGAGGATCGTCAAGGCGCTGGAGTCGGTCGGATGCTCGTGGAGCGCGCGGTGGCGGTCTGCCGGCAGGAGCATCGGCCGACGCTTCTCGTCGCGACCGCGGCTGCCGATACGCGCGTGCTGGGCTTCTATCAGCGACTCGGGTTCCGGCTGTTGCGCGTGGAGCGGGACGTCTTCACCCCCCAGGCCGGCTATCCCGCGATGGAGGTGGACGGTATTCCACTGCGGGACCAGGTCTGGCTCTCCCTTGACCTGCAAGGCTAGCCCGCGCGGGAACGGTTGCGGCGACGGGGCTTCGCGTGGCGCGACACACCGAGCGCCTGGACGAGCTCGCCGTTCACCTGTCCGCCATACCAGACTGGAGCCGTTCGAGCTGCGCTGGAACTCGACTCATGACCGAGCTCGATCTGACCGACCCGCAGAAGTTCCTGGTCGGCGCCCACGGCAGCCTTTTCGTTGAGGCATGTCCAGGGGCGGGCAAGACCAAGGCGATCGTCGCGCGCTACGTCCGGCGCGTCGCCGAGGAGCAGCGCAGGGGTATCGCGCTGGTGTCGTTCACCAAGACCGCGATCGACGAGGTGACCGACCGATGCCGGGACCAGCCCGACAGTCTCGTCGTTCCGCACTTCGTCGGCACCATCGACGCGTTCATCAACCGATTCATCGTGACCCCCCTCTACACCCGCGACTATCGGCGAAGGGTCCGCTTCATCGAGTCCTGTCTCGTGCTCGCGAAGACGCCTTCGGATGACGGCGGGGTCGATGCCGCCTGTGAGAAGCTCGGGATCACCCAGGCTTGGCTGTCCGACGTGGTGGTCCGTATGGCTCTCACCTTGAGCAGCCATACTGGTGACATAGCCGACTATACGAAGCGGATCCGGACGTTTCTTGCCGGGTTGGCGTGGCCCACAACTCCGCCCCGCGAATTCGGTTCCCTCAGAACTCCCAACGCTGACCAGTGGACCGGTCTGGGGCTCGGCGACATGAGTAGCGGGCTTAACTGGTCCACCGTTCACGGCGCCAAGGGACGCCAGATGTCGGCTGTGGGGATGGTGATTCCCAAGAACCTTCACTGTGACGAGGACGACCTCACCGCGCTCGATCACTGGGAGTACAGAACCAGTTCCGAAGCCAAGCGGGTGCTGTACGTGGGCGTTTCAAGGGCTGAGCGGTTGCTGATGCTCGCAGTCCACAAGAACCACCGCGATCGTGTCGCTGGGATTCTGGCACGTGACAACGTTCCGTATCACTAGCCGCTGCCTGGGGGCGTCGCGCACGCTTGGGCGGAACAGCTTGCCCTGCCCAAGCGTGGTCCCCTCCAGACCCAGCGCTCCGCTCGCCCAGCCATAAGACGTGCCGAGGCCAGATCGCAGATCGACGGGATGATCTCGACTCTGATGAATGCGCGGTCCAGTTGCCGCGCAGCCAGAGCAGTGGTCGCCGCGTTGGCGAAGGGGGGCGAGGACAGTGCCGCCAGGGCGACAGCCCGCGGCATGGCTCGGAGGGAGATGTGCAGCGGCGCAGTGTCTTCAGTGCCGTGACGCCCACGGCGGCGACCACCTCATCGAAGACGACAGTGAACTCGACATCCCGATTCGGATCAGGAAGCCGAACGACCCTGCCTGCTCGCCGAGGTCCATCAAAAGGTCGCGAGGCGTCGGCCCCGAGTCGGTGGGTGCGCAGGAGGCGCCGCACCGTCGCCTCGCTGACCTGAAGGCCGAGCCGTACCATCTCCCCGTGCAGCCGTGGGTGGCCCCGGCCGGGGTCTCCCTCGCCAAGCGAATGATCGGGTCTCGAAGTTCCGGGGACGTTCCTGTAACCCGGGTCGATGCGGGTGAGTCCAGACTCGTCGCGACAGGCGACGATCTCGCCCTCAGGGAGGGACGCCGTAACCCATGGGTCAGAGCCGTCGGGGCTGTACTCGACGTGGTACAGCATGCCCGGCGCCGATGACATTGTCGGCAAGCGCAGGGCTCAATGCCGGGCGTCCCTGATGGCGCGGGCGGCGTTGATCAGGCCGATGTGGCTGAGGGCCTGGGGAAAGTTGCCGATTGCTTCTCCCGTGGTGGGGTCTGCCTCTTCGCTGAGCAGGCCGACGTCGTTGGCGCAGGAGGCGGCGGCCTCGAACGTCCGCCTGGCCGCGGCGTCCTGACCGGTGAGGGCCAGCGCGTGGGCGAGCCAGAAGGTGCACAGCAGGAATGGGCCCTCCTGGCCTGATAGCCCGTCGGCGGAACGGTAGCGGTACACCAACCCTCTCGCGTCAGTCAGCTGACCGGCGACGGTCTGCACGGTGGAACAGATCCTCGGGTCGTCCGGCGGCAGGAATCCGACCAGGGGCATCATCAGGGTGGCGGCGTCGATGTGGGTGCCGCCGAACGTCTGGGTGAACGAACCCGCCTGCTCATTCCAGCCGTGGGTCAGGATCGCGGCGTGGATCTCGTCTCGGACGCGCGTCCAGTCGGCGACCCGGTGGGCGGCCCCCAGCACGGGGGCCAGGGTGATTGCCCTGTCCAGTCCCACCCAGCACATCAGTTTTGAGTGCGTGAAGTGCCTGCTGGGGCCACGGACCTCCCACAGGCTCTGATCCGGCTCCCGCCAGCGGCGCGCGGCGGTTTCGGCCACTCCGATCAGCAGCGAGCGGGTGAGGGGATCGAACGGGCCGATGTCCCGGTAGGTCTGGTGGGCGGCGTCGAGCAGTTCGCCGTACACGTCGAGCTGACGCTGGCGCCAGGCGTCGTTGCCGACCCGCACGGGTGCGCTGTCCCGCCACCCCCGCAGATGCGGTAGCCGCCGTTCACTCAGGTCGCGCTCGCCGCCGATGCCGTACATGATCTGCAGGTCCGGATCCGCATCGACCTGAGTCGCGCATGCGCGGGACAGGAAGGCGAAGAAGGCGGTCTCTTCCTCCTCGCAGGTGGCCGTGTTCAGGGCGTGCAGGGTGAAGCTGGCATCGCGGACCCATGTGTAGCGGTAGTCCCAGTTGCGCTCCCCGCCGATGCTCTCCGGCAGGGAGGTGGTGGCTGCAGCCACGATGGCCCCTGTCGGGGCGTAGGTCATCGCACGCAGAACCCTGCCACTGTGGTTGACGTGCCAGCGCCAGGGTCCCTCATAGTCGGCGTGGCCACGTGACCAGGAGCGCCATCCCGCGACGGTGTCGCGGATCCGGCGCGCGACGGCCCAGGAGGTACGGCACGGCGGGTCGGGCGCCCAGGCCCGACCCGCCTGCAGGGCCAGACCGGCGTTCTCTCCTGCGCGCAGGGTGAGCCGGGCGTCCGCGACCGAGCCGCCGGCCCGGAATTCCACCGGACTGGACAGGGTGAGCACGTCGGCACCTCCACGGGCGATCAGGCCGCCGCGGACCGTTTGCATCAGCGGGCGGACGAGCCCGAACTCAGGCCGGGGCGCATACACGATCTCCACAGGTACCTGCCCTTCGGTGCACGCGAGCCGGCGAAGGAGCAAGCCGGGGGATGACGTGCCCAGCGCGTGCTCACGTTCGCCACGGCCCAGCGCGAGAGCGTCCAGAAGCACCAATGTGCCGCCGCGCGTCCGGAACGTGGTCTCCAGCACAAGGGTGTCCTCGACGTACCGGCGAGTCACCTCGGCCGGACATGCCGGCCGGATCGTCCAGCAGCCGGCCTCTTCGTCCAACAGCCGGGCGAAGATCGCCGGACTGTCGAAACGCGGCAGGCACAGCCAGTCGACAGAGCCGTCGGACGTGACCAGCGCGGCGGACCGGCAGTCCGACAGCATCGCGTAGTCGCCGATCGGCCGGGCGCTCAACGGCCGAACCGCCCCACAGCCAGGCGTCGCAGCACGTAGAGCAGTGCCGAGGCGGCGAAGAGCACCAGGGTGACCAGAATCCATCGATTGAGATAAGGGATGGTGCTCAAGCCGACCGCCGCCCTGTAGTTGGGCTCGGCGCCGCTCAGGATGAGTGGGAACCACACCAGCAACAGCAGTCCGGAGAACGCGGTCGGCACGCGCAGGTAGTTGATCGGAGCCGGCCGCCGCCCCGGCGGCCGACGCCGAGGCCGCGCAGCCGTACGACCACGGCGACGGGCACGGGCGGTGGAAGATCGGGCGGCGAAGTCGGCGGCGGAGTAAAGAGGGAACAGCACCAGATCATGGAGGATGACGGCCCCCACGAACCACACCAGAAAGCCCGGCCAGATCCCCGCTTCGACCACCCGGGCGGCGGCGTAAGCGGCGACCAGGAAACACAGAGCGAGTGCGAGCAAGTGCCATGCAGGGGCGCCGTAGGTCATGGCCCATCGGCTGTGGCCGTTCAAGATCGTTCCTGGGTGAAGTCGAGCTCGCGTACCCACTTCGTGTTGTGCACTCCGGGAGCGTTGGGGACGATGACCCGCGCCGGGTAGCCGTGGTCGAGGGACAGGTCAGCGCCGTTGACCTGTAGCGCCAGCAGCGAGCGCGGGTCGGCCACCTGCGCGGCGCTGAGCGAGGCCTCTCCGAAATAGCCCCCGCGTTGCAGAGACCTGGCGGTGACACCTCTCGAGCCGGTCCGGATCTCAGCGAGGCGTGCGAGGTCGGCCAGCCGTACACCGGTCCAGGTCTGGACGGTCGACCAGCCCTCCACACAGGCGATCGGCAAGGCGTAGGTGTACAGCGGCATCGCCAGCAGGTCCGCGCGGGAGAGTTCCAGCCGGTTAGGTCCCGTTAGTGTCAGCCGCCAGGACTCGCCTGTCTGGGCCTGTGTGACGCCGAGGCTCGCCGCCGTCTTGTTGACCTGGAAGTCGTTGGGGCCCGTACCGTAGAAGCGCCCATGGGGAGCGAGCAGCGCGGTACGGCGCAACGGCCCGTCGACGCACTGACCGACGGACAGGCCGAACATGACCAGCGAGCCGCCGCCGGCGAAGGCCAGCAGGCCGCGCCTGGACATCGTGGGAGGCGCCGGATCGGTGGCGACCAGGCCATCGGGGTCCGGCGGCTCCGGGCGAGTGTCCGCCACGGAGGTGCGCAGGTGGTCGCGCAGGCCGTACGTCCGCAGGGTGTGGACGACGCGGGGCAGCTTGATGACGACATGTACGACGAACGCGGCCAGGAAGATCCACGCACCATAAAAGTGGGCCGGGTAGAAGGAAAACGGGAAGACGTAGAAGAGCTGGACGTTGAGGATCCCGGTCACGAACTGGAATACCGCACCGCCGACCAGGAGCAGCAGGCTGGCCCGCTCGACGGCCTCCGCCACGGAGCGGGCGGGCGGCCAGGAGAACAGCTTGGGGATGACCGACCACAGCTTGGCCAGCAGTATCGGCACCAGTGTCAGCCCGCCGATGACGTGCGCGCCCTGGGTGACCCGGTACAACCAGACCGGGTCCGTGGGCCAGTCGAACAGGTAGAAGCCCAGCAGGCCCCTGCCGGGCGTCGTGTCGTTGCCCGGCAGGCGAGGCTCGTAAGCGGCGTACGACACCAGCCCGGTGATCGCGACGAGGGTGATTCCAGCCAGCAGGATCAGTCCGAGCACCGAGGTCAGCCAGGGACCGCGCAGCGGGCTGCGCCAGAACTCTGGCCGGAACGGCCCGGGCGGCCAGCTCCACCTCCTGAGGGGCGCGACGAGGCGGCCCTTCTTGTCGGGCTTGACCTTACGATCGCGCCCATACGACGCATCCGGCACCGATCCCCCTGAAATCCAATGTCGGCTGTCGGTCTCCTTACCGAAAGCGGTCTTTCCAAAGCCACGTCCCGGCACCCATTCGGCAATGTCCGGGCGCTCTTCGCAGCCTCAGGAAGCTGTACGCGCTGCCGGCTGGTGGGCGGACCGCGCGTACCACGAATCCGGCGGTCACCATCAGTGCGACGAGGGCGTAGGCGATGGTCCCGAAGCCAGCGCCGGTGCCCATGTAGGCCGCGCCACTCGCCAGCGGAACGCCGAGCCACTCCCACCGGCCGTCGAGGGCGACCAGCGCGACGACCAGCACGGCGTACCAGGAATAGCCGGGCGTGAACACGAGGAACCCCACCCCGGTCAGCACCAGGGCGCCTCGCCACGGCCGATCCGCGTCACCGTGTCGGAGCACATGGAAGATCACAATCCCGAGGATGCCGAGGGCCGCGTGGAACGCCCACGAGTCGGGAAGGACCAGCCGCAGCAACGCGTACCGGTCCCTGCTGCCGGCATCGTCGTACCCTTCCTCGGTCAGATAACCGAAGAGGTATCCGAGCACCGACCCGCGCGAGACGAGCACGTACGGCAGGTAGGCGAGCGCCACGACGAGTGCGGCGGGGCCGACGACGGCCAGGGCATCGACCACCCGGCGCTTCGGCGTACTACCGCCTGACGCGAGGAGCCCGGAGAGCGCTCCGGGGACGGTGACGGCGGGCAGCAGCTTGACAGCGGTCGCCGCGCCGAACAGCGCGCCGCCGAGCACCCTGTACCTGTTCGCGGTGGTCAGGGCGAGGACGGCGAGCAGGACGCCGAGCGCGTCGACGTGGGCGTTGTTCACCAGTTCGAGCGGGACGGCGGGACACCACGCGTAGCAGGCGGTATACGCCGGAGCGTCGTCCCGGGTGCCGGCCCGGTTGCTGAGCGCGATCAGCAGCACGGCCGAGGTCGCGAGTGCCAGGAGCGCACCACCGATCTGCAGCGGCTTGTGCCGTGCCTCCGCAGGCGAGAGCCCGTGCACCAGGAGGAAGTATGCCTCCGCCAGGGGCGGATAGACCGTGTGCACGGCGGGGCGGTTGATCCGCGTGCACGACGTCATCGGGTCCGCTGATGGCAGCGGGTATCGATCGGGTCCCTCGCAGCCTGCACCGCGTGGGAAGAGCCAGGAATCGCGCAGCGGCATCAGCTCCGCCTCGGCCGGAGCGTGATCGTAGGGCGAGACGCCCGCGGCCTGCACCCGTCCATCCCAGGCGTAGCGGTAGGAGTCGGTGCTGGTCGCGGGGGGTGACAGGAGGCCGGTAGCGGTTACGGCGATCCCCCCGACGATCACCAGGGACATCGCCTGACGCCTCGGCAGCCCGCGCACGGCCCACAGCGCCGCGCAGAAGATCGCCCACGCGAGTGCGTAAGGCCAGAACAGGCCGTGGCGATCCGCTGGAACGGCTTCCTCTCCGATCGCGAGCACGAGCGTGCCGACAAGGGCGAGCAGCAGGACGGCCGTTCCCGCCGCGCGGCAGTTCACGCCGGACGGGCCAGGGGCGCGGTGGCGAACTCCTTCATCCCCTCGTCGAAGCCGACCCGGGCGCGGAATCCAAGCTCCGCAGCCGCCTTGTGCGGTGCGGCCACGATGTGCCGGACGTCGCCGAGCCGGTACTCCCCCGTCGTCACCGGCTCCGGCCCGCCATGGTGCGTGGCCAGCGCCCGCGCCATGTCCCCGACGGTGCGAGGCTCTCCACTGGCGATGTTGTACGCGGCCAGTAGCCCCGGCCGGCCGCCGAAGAGCGCGGCGACGTTCGCGCGAGCGACATCGCGGACGTGGACGAAATCCCGCAACTGCCCGCCGTCCTCGAACACCCGAGGAGCTCGACCGGCCTCCAACGCGGACCGGAAGATCGCCGCCACCCCAGAGTACGGCGTGTCCCGGGGCATCCTGGGCCCGTACACATTGTGGTACCGCAACGCGACGACCGTGCCGCCGGTCTCGCGCGCCCAGTTGGCGGCCAGATGCTCCTGCGCCAGCTTGCTGGTGGCGTACCCGTTGCGTGGATCGGCCGGCGCGTCCTCGTTGATGGTGGCGCAGACCACCTCCGAGTCGCACCGAAGGCAACGGGGCTCGAAAAGACCGCGTGCCAAAGCGGCGGCGGATCGCGGCGCGGGCCGTACCCGGCCGTGTCTCGGACAGTCGTAGGCGCCCTCGCCGTAAACCACCATCGAGGAGGCCAGCACCAACCGCCCGACCTCATGCCTGGCCATCGCGGCCAGCAGCACGGCCGTGCCGTACACGTTGACCGAGGCGTAGTCCGGCAGGTCGGCCACGTTCACGCCGAGCCCGACCTTGGCCGCTTGGTGCACGACGACGTCGACTCCTGCCATCGACCGGTCGAGCGCGGCGGCGTCGCGCACATCCTCGCCGGTCCTGAGGTCGAGGCGGACCACCTCATGTCCGGCCGCTTCCAGCGCCTCCGTCACATGACTCCCGATGAATCCGGCCCCGCCGGTGACCAGTACCTTCGCCTCGCCGTCGATCATGACAACACCGCCGTTCCGGCGAGCGCGGCGGCGAAGCGGGAGTGGGGAGCCAGGGCCGCCACCTCGACCGCGTCCGCCATGGTGTCCACATCGGTCAGGCAGGGCATGCGAGCGACACTCAGCCCTGCCTCTCTCAGTCTGTTCAACTGGATCTCTCCTGTGCTCGGCTCGGACATCGGCACGCCGAGCAGCAGATCGGGGTCGGGGGCGCGCAGCCCGAGAAGCCAGAACCCACCGTCCGTCGCGGGGCCGAACACCGCGTCATGGGCGCCGAGCAGCGACACGGCACCGGCCAGCAGACTGGCGGACACCTGCGGGGTATCCATGCCTATGAGCACGATCGGGATGGGCGACGCCCGGTGGGCGTCGTCGAACGCGGCGGCGAGCCGTTCGTCCAGGCCGTCGCCGCGCTGCGAAACGACCGTGAACCCGGCGGGCAGCCACGCCCCAGGAGCCCCGTCGAGAGCGATCACGCGGCGGGTCACCGGAGCACGGGCAACCTCCCGCAATGTGTCCTCCAGCGCGGCGCAGGCCAGTGCCGCGGCCTCGTGCGGAGTACAGGGCGGGGTCAGGCGGGTCTTCACCTTTCCCGGTACGGGCTCCTTGGCGATCACCAGGAGTTGCACACTCTCGACATCGTGTGAACTCATGTCATATCGTCCTGTCGGCCATGACCCGGCGCATGTCACCGATCGCCCGGAGCGTGCCGCGCACCGTACCCGTCACCTTCGACCTCCCCGTACGGGCCAGATAGTCCACCTCGACCTCGGCGATCCGCCAGTGGGTCGCACCGGCGCGAAGCACCATCTCCAGGGGGTAGCCAAACCGACGGTCCGCCAGCTCCAATGCCAGCAGGGCGGCACGTCTGCACGCCCGCATCGGCCCCAGATCGTGCAGGTCGGCACCGGTACGGCGGCGCAGCTTCCGAGCCAGCACGGCGTTGCCGAGCCGGGCGTGCACCGGCCAGGAGGCGCCCCGACCAAGGACACGGCGGCCGAGCACCAGATCGGCCTCACCCGCCAGGACCGGCCCGGCGACGCGCGGCAACTGCCCGGGATCGAGGGACGCGTCGGCGTCCATGAAGCACACCACGTCCGCCGTCGCGGCCGTCAGCCCCGCGTGGCACGCGGCGCCGAATCCGGGCCGAGCCTCTGTCACCACCATCGCGCCGAACTCCGCCGCGACCCTCGCGGATCCGTCGGTTGAACCGTTGTCGACCACGATCGGGCGGAAGCCGCGAGGCATCCGCCCGAGCACCCAGGGCAGGGCTGCCTCCTCATTCAGGCAGGGCAGCACTACGTCGATCTCCATAGGTGGACGCTAACGCGGCATCAGCGCCCCTTCCCTTACGAAAGTATGACGTCATTCCGAGAAATGACCACTTCGGGTCCGCAAAGATACGGTTCCCAAGACGGCCTGTCGCGCGATAAGGCCAATGCATCCTGCGCCCTCGGCAGGCATGCGCCAGATCTTGACTTTTCACTTAATGCGCGCTGGACGTGTTTTTGCAAGGCCGTTACGACTCCGCACCCATAACAGCTTCGCAAGAAACCGGCACCGATCTGCCGGGGTAATGTTGCGACATGATCAACACTAGTCGCGGCAACATTCCAGCAGCCCCTTTTCTCATCACCGGCCGCTGTGGAAGAGTCCCGTGATCGGCGCTTTCTACGAAGATTCTCTCAACGGCGAAAGCGTAGAAATCGAATATGCCGACGGCCGAATGCAGCCACTCTCCGCCATGCGCTGGCTCCGGTACAACGAGGGCGACGAGCACATTCTGGCCCGATGCGGCGGACCTACTCTCGATGTCGGTTCGGGGCCAGGAAGATTGACCGTGGCGCTTACCCGGATGGGGATTCCCTCTCTGGGCATCGACATCACACCTCTGGCCGTGGAGCTGACCCGCCGCGCGGGCGGCCTGGCGCTGCGCAGGTGCATCTTCGACCCCCTTCCGGGAACCGGGTGGTGGGCCGAGGCGCTCCTGGTCGACGGCAACATCGGCATCGGTGGCGACCCGGCAGTCCTCCTCCGGCGCCTGCGCGAGCTGGTCAGGCCGGAGGGAAAAGTGATCGCCGAACTCTCGCCACCAGGTTCACAGAGCGGGGTTCACACCCTACGGCTGCGCCAGGCTGGGCGCACGGGCGACTGGTTCAGCTGGGCAACCGTCTCGATCGACGACATCGCCCCCCTAGCCGGGCGATCCGGGTTCCCCACCGTCGAACGCTGGACCGCGGCCGGGCGATGGTTCGCATCCCTCTCATGACCTACCCTGCCACGGGGCCCGGCCTCGCCGGGCGGGTCCTGCATGAGGTGTAGGCATTCCGGGGCACCAGACCAACCCGCCAGCTCGGTGGCCACACGGCCCTCTTCGAGCAGGTCGAGTACCTTGCGCCGGAACTCCGCCTCTGCTCAACCCGGGGCGCAGCAACTCCATGCCCACCGAGATGGCAGATCGCTCTGTAGAGTGGAGCGACTCGGACGGTAACGGCCCCCCACATCGGTCCGACGTCCGGCCTCGCCTCCGTGTTCGCGGAACCATGCGCATAATCGTTGCCGCGGAGGGGCCGCCCCTTCCTTTCGCCCCTGGTGATGGCGAGGCGGGCCGCGATGTCGTGCAGGTTGAGGTTCCGCGCGCAGCTAGGGTCACGGAGAGCACATCGGTTACGGCGGCGCCGCCGATGGTCTTGCGGACCCGAGCGAGGGGCTGTGTTCCTCGACCATGTCGGTGTCGCGGAGGGCGGTGGCCGTCTTCTACGCGGTGGAAACCATGGCCGCGAGGTAGACGAAGGGCCGCCAGGCGGGGGTTGTCCGCCGACGGCTGCACGTGAAGGGCTCGCTCCCGATCAGGCACGAGCCTTTCTTGGGTCTGAGAGCCTGCTGACTAAGTGGTCCGGCTGGTAAGTTATTCGAGGGTTCACGTGATCGCTTGTAGTGCGGCAGGCTGGTGATCGCAGCCGGTGGGCTGCTGGAAGTGGTGCTCCTTCTGTTCGTGTCGCTCGATCCGGGCCATCAGGTCCTCGAGGTCGGCCGGGGTGAACTTCCATCGGAAGGGCCGGGCGGTCTCGTTGTAACGGCGCTCGAAAGCGATCAGCCGGTCTTCGACCTGGTCAAGGCCGGTGAAGTCGTTGGGTGTGACGACCTTGCGTTGCACGATGGAGAAGAAGATCTCGATCTGGTTCAGCCAGGACGCGTGCACGGGAGTGTGGACCATCACCGCGTTGGGGAACCGGGCGGTGAGCCGGTCGGCGGCTGCCTTGCCGCGATGGGAGGAGCCGTTGTCCACGACCCAGAACACCCGGCGGGCCGAGGCATACGGCTCTTGCATCATGACCTGCTCGGCCAGGTCCATGAACGGGATGATGCCCGTCTTGGGCGAGCAGCGCCCGAAGACGCGGGCCTGGTGGACGTCGTAGGCGGCCAGGTAGGCCAGCGCGCCGCCCCGGTCGTAGTCGTGGTTGACGCGCATCGTGCGGGCGGTGCCGGGTGGCAGGGTGGGATGGCAGCGGCAGCGGGCCTGGATTGAGGTCTTCTCGTCAGAGGAGATCACGTACTCGTTGCCGGCCAAGGGCCGGCCGTTCCAGATGCGCTGATAGAGGTCGAGCACGTGGGCGGCCTTGGTGGCGAAGTCGGGGTCACGGATGAAGATCCAGGAGGTGTGCTGCCAGGGATTGAGCACGTCGGCGGCCAGGATCCGGCGCACGGTCGAGGCGGACATCGCCTCGGCGATGCCCCGGCCGACCGCTTCAGCGGCCAGATCGGCGCTGCTCCAGCGGGACAGCGGCGTCCCGGTCTCGGCCGGTAACTGGCAGGCCGGCGCCGTGACCTCAGCCCGCTGGACGGGGGTGAAGCGAGGCGGCCGGCCACTGCGAGGACGGTCTTTGAGCCCGTCGATGCCCTGGCGGGCAAAGCGGCCACGCCACCGCCGCACGGTATCCAGGTGGACCCGCTGACGCAGGGCGATCCGGGCGTTGGAGTAGCCGTGCGCGGCGTCCAATACGATCCGGACGCGGATGACCTGCTGGTAGGGGGCTGTGTGGGAGTGGGCCAGCTTCCTGCTCGGGCTGATGCCCGACAGCAGGGCTGAGGACGTAGTGCTGATCGATCCCGACGACCGGCATCCGAGGCCGTCCCTCAACGTCCTTCGCGGATCTGACCTGGCCACAGGCGTGGACAACCTCGTCGGCATCTTCCACGAGATCTACGCCGACTACTGGGGGCCGCGCACCGACGACATCCTGCGTGGTTGCGCGCTCACCCTGGCTCGCAACGACGGCACCCTGGCCGACATCCCGACCCTGCTGACCGACGAGTCCTTCCGCCGTCGGCAGGTCGCCACCATTGGCGATCCGCTGCTGCGTGGGTTCTGGAGTTGGTACGCCTCCCTGTCGGAGTCGGCTCAGGCCAACGTCACGGCGCCCATCATGAACAAGCTTCGGGCGTTCCTGCTGCGCCCCTTCATGCGGGACGTGCTCGGCTCCACGAGCTCCACTTTCGACCTGGGCGAAGTGCTCGACGCAAAGATCCTTCTGGCCCGGCTGCCGAAGGGCGTGCTCGGTGACGACTCCGCCCGGCTGCTCGGCTCGATGGTGCTCGCCCAGGTCTGGCAGGCCGCCTCACGCCGTGCCAAGACGGGCCACTCGCAGCCCGCCTCCGCCTTGTACGTGGACGAATGCCACAACTTCCTGACTCTGCCGCACGCGCTGGCCGACATGCTCGCCGAAGCCCGCGCGTACCGCGTCTCCCTCACCCTCGCTCACCAGCACCTGGCTCAGCTCCCCCGCCAGCTGCGCCAGGCCATCTCCTCCGACGCCCGCAACAAGATCTACTTTTCGCTCTCGCCCGACGACGCGCGCGAGGTCGAAGACCACTTCACGCCCTTCCTGACCGCGCACGACCTGGCCAACTTCGACGCCTTCCAGGCCGCTGCCCGCCTGGTCGTCCGCTCGGCGGAGGCTCCTCCGTTCACCCTGCGCACCAGACCGCTCCCCGAACCCTCCAGCGACGTCGCCCGGCACATCAGGAGCGCCGCCGCGCAAGCCCACGGCCGCACGGCAGCCGCGGCCGCTCCCAAGCCGGATGCCCGGCGCACCTTTTGAAAGGAGACCATCGTGTCCATCCGCTACACCCCGAGGATGCTCGGCGAGCTGGCCGTCCGCCTCACCCAGCGCGACCGCACCCTGATCCGACTGATCCGCGACTTCCGCGTCCTGACCTCGCCCCAGGTGAGTCAGATGTTCTTCGACACCGACGACGCAGCCCGGCGTCGACTGCTGGCGCTGACCCGGATGGGCGTACTGGAGCGCTTCCGCCCCAACCTCCCGCCCGCCATGGGAACCGCGCCCTACCACTACGTCATCGGCGAGACCGCCGCGGCGGTGCTCGCTTCGGAGGAAGGCGTCGACCTGGCCGACTTCGGCTATCGCCGTGACCGCGTCCTCAGCATCGTCTACAGCCAGAAGCTCGCTCACACCGTAGGCACCAACGGAATCGCCGCCGGCCTGTACGGGTTCGCCCGGCGTCATCTGGTAACTGAGCTGACCACATGGTGGCCCGAACAGCGCTGCACCAAGGAGTGGGGCTCCATGGCCCGTCCAGACGCTTACTGCCGATGGACCGAGGGACCCCACAGCATCGAGTTCTTCCTCGAGTACGACACCGGCACCGAGCCCTTGGATCGGGTGGCTCACAAGGTCGACGGTTACGCCCGGCTGACCGAGTCCTGCCACATCGTCACCCCCGTCCTGTTCTGGGTTCAGGGCGAACGCCGGGAAGCCAACCTCCGCAACAAGCTCAAGCGCCACCCCGGCAACATGTTCGTCCCGATGGCCTCCCTAGCGTGCCACGGTCAGGAAAGACTTCGGACCTGGCCGAGAAGGTCTTCACAACGGTCGCCGCCAAACGAGTGCTGACTCGCACGCTGGACGTGCTCCGCCCCCATCTGCGAGCCGGCGCCTATGTGGTCGGCCTGGAGCTGAGCCGCACCGCCGTCTTCCGCGGCGACGCCCCAGAACTGTTCCCGCACGACGAAGACGTCGACCGGCTGCGCCGCCAGACCGTCACCCTGGCCGAACTCCTGCACGAGCACACCCCTGGCTGGTGGCCGCCCCAGGTGAGACGCACCGCCCGCGTCCAGACCCACTGCCATCAGCACGCGATCATGGGGTTCAAACCGGATCTGGCGGTGCTGACCGCCGCCGGGGTGAACGCCGACGTGCTGGACTCGGGCTGTTGTGGGCTGGCCGGCAACTTCGGCTTCGAGCAGGGCCACTACGAGGTTTCGGAGGCCTGCGCCGAGCGGGTGCTGCTACCTGCCGTCCGCGCCGCCGCCGAAACCGACGTGATCCTCGCCGACGGCTTCAGCTGCCGTACCCAGCTCGACCAGAGCCAGGCGGGCGGGCGGCGCGGGGTGCACCTGGCCGAGCTACTACGCGCCGGACTGCACGGCGACGACGGTCAAGGGCGTCCCGAACAGCGATGGTCTCGCCGTCCTGAGCCTCCGCCCCGAGCGGCGCGGCTGCTCGTCGTGCTCACCGGCGGGGCTGCAGTCGCCGTCGCAGCTGCCCCTTGGATACGCCGAGCTCGGTCTGCTCTACGCCGACAGCGTGGGTGATAGACAACAGTTGCACTATGCAATAAATTGGGTTTGCTGACTCTCATGGGCATCAGTCGGCGATGCGGAGGACGAGTTCTGAGCGCATCCGGCGCGCAACGACGTCGGATGTGCTCAGGCTCTCCTATTTTCAGGCGGCGGGTTTCCGCAGAGCTGACGTCCGCCGGCCGTGCGATGTCTGCACGTCTTGCCTATTTGTAGCCAGGGAGGGTCCGCATGATCATTTCCCTGTTTTTCGCAGCCGCCGAACAATGAGTACGGCCAGAGCGACTCCTGCTCCTGCGACCACCAGCAGATCCGGCACGGATACGGCTACCGCCGCCTGCTGGAGGCCGGCCTCCCACGCCTCGGGGATCGGCACTGTCAGGGTCCGGGTGCCGTCGAAGGCCAGGAAGAGCACCCCGAGGCCGATGAAGACAAGCCCGGAGGCCACGGTCGTGGTGTGCAGGCGCAACCCGCCGAGCCGCAGGCCACGACCCCGCAGCCAGCGCCGGCGGCCGAGGTCGAAACGCTGCCACACGAGGGCCAGAGCCAGCAAGGGCGCGGCCATGCCCGCCGCGTACAGAGCCAGCAGCACGGCGCCGCGCAGCGTGCTGCCGGACGCTGCTGCGATGGTGAGCACCGCGCCGAGCACCGGCCCGGCACAGAACCCGGCCAACCCCGAGACGGCGCCCAGCGCCAGCACGGCACCGGGCGAGTCCCCGCGGACATGGCCGCGCAGCCGTTCCAGCGGACCGATCGCCCAGCCCTGCCCGGTCAGCTGCATCACGCCGAGCAGGATCAGCATCGCTCCCGCTGCCGTGATCAGCAGGTCTTGGTGACCGTAGAAGAACCCGGTGACCAGCGCGGAGCCCATCCCCAGCGGGACCAGCACCGCGCACAGGCCCAGGTAGAACAGAAGCGTGCGGCCGACCAGGGCGGCATGCCCGGGGAAGGCATAGGCGAAGAAGGCGGGCAGCAGCAACGCACTGCACGGGCTGAGGAGGGCGAACAGCCCGCCCAGGAAGGCAGCGGCGTACCCGACCTCACTCATGGCGGGCCTTTTCGATCTGCTTGACGAACTCCGACAGCGGCTGGGCTCCGAAGAAGAACGTGCCGTTGATCAGGAACCCCGGGGTGCCGGGCATGCCGAGCTGGGCGCCGAAGGCGAAATCCTGCTCCACCGCCTCACGTAGGGCCGGATCACGGCGGTCGGCGTCGAAGGCGGCCATGTCGAGGCCGATCCTGGCTGCCAGCGAGCGCAGCTTCTCCTCGCCGAGGCCACCGGACTGGTCAGCGTAGACCGCGTCGTGGAAGGCCCAGAACTTACCTTGCCGAGCCGCCGCGCGTCCGGCGATCGCGGCCCGCATGGACTGGCGGCCCTGGGCGGGGAAGTCGCGCCAGAACAGCCGTACCACACCCGTGTCGATGTAGCGGCGGCGCAGCTCGGGCTCGATCTCGCGGGCGAACCTTCCGCAGTTCACGCACTTGAAGTCGCCGAACTCGACGATCGTGACGGGCGCCGACGCCATACCGCGGGCCAGGGAGACAACGATCGGCGGGACCGTCGGCCCCTCCCAGGTCGGCGTCGGTTGCGCGGTCTCCTCCGACGGCTCGACGGTGTGCGTCGCGCCCGCGTCCGGCGGCTCGGTGATGGTCGGTGCCGACCCAGTGACGGCTACCGGGTCGACGTCGGAACCGGAGTGCGGAGGCCGATCCAGTGCGGCGACCGCCAGCACACCCAGCACCACTGCTGCCGCTGCCGTCATGGCCAGCACCCGGCCATGCGGACCGAGACGGGTCCGCTCGACAGGCTCTTCTCTCACGTGCCCCGTCCTTCCTGATATCAGGGACAGGATCTCGCAGTCCCGGCACGGGCGAGGACACAGGTGTCAGCAGCGGCACAATGCCTGCGGTTTCCTGGGACCGTCGCCCGGCAGGCAGAGTGCGGACGCCAAGCAAGAACCGAAAGGGGGAAAGGTCATGAACCGCCCCGGCGGCGCTACGCGACCACCGGTCTGGTCGGGGTGCCGGACGCCTGGCGCATGACGTCGGCGAGCTTGACGTCCTTGCCGGCGAGAATGGAGGTCACGTAGCCGGAGACGAAGGGCACTCGGGTGAAGCCGAGCATGATGCGCCGGATGCGTAGATCCATCGGCGAGGCAGGCAGGAACCAGCGGGCCATCGACCGGGCGTTGCGTTGCTTCTCCTCGACCACGGGCCGCCACAGGCGCTCGAAGTCGGCGGTGGCCCGCTTGATGGACGGTACGCGCGCCAGCCTGTCGGCGAGCAGGAAGGCGCCGGCGATGCCGAGCGACGCGCCCTGCCCGGCGATCAGCGACACGGCGTAGGCGGCGTCTCCCAGCAGGACGACGTGGCCGGCGCTCCACTGGGGAAGCTCGATCTGGGCGACCTGGTCGTAGTAGATCTCAGCCGTCGGCGGGCACTGCTCCAATGCGCGGGGCGTGACCCAGCCCAGGCCGGTGTAGGCCCGCTGGATCGCCTCACGCGGATCGTCCGGGAGCGTGGGGTCGGCGCTACGGTGCACCGCGAACGCGGCGACACTGCCGTCACGCAGAGCGTAGAAGGCCATCTGCCGGTCGACCGAGTCGGTGAGACAGAACGCGCGCCTTGTGGCAGCATGCACGTCCGGCGCGTCGAAGGTGAACGCCGCCGTGTGCAGGCCCAGGTAGCGTAGGTAGCGTTCCTCTGGCCCGAAGACCAGCCGGCGGACGGTCGAATGGATCCCGTCGGCGCCCACGAGCAGATCGGCGTCCAGAACAGTGCCGTCCTGGAGGGTCACCGTCACGCCGCCGGCGCTGTTGGCCACGCCGGTCAGGGCCGCGCCATAGCGCAGCTCGACCTCGGGCGGAAGGCCCTCCCGCAGTACCGCCTCGATGTCCGGGCGGAGGAGGCTCATGAGCATGCCTCGCGAGAAGCTCTTGGTCCTGAGCGTGGCGCGGGGGTGGCCGTTCCGGTCGACCAGATGCCCCTCGTCATAGTGGTAGGCCACCTGTTCGAACGCGGCCAGCAGCCCCATGGCCTCGACCGCCTCCAGTCCCGGACCAAAGAAGTCGATCATGTATCCCTGAGGGCGAGGCCCGGAGGCCCGCTCGACCACCACGACGTCGCCGCCCTGGGCGGCGAGCTGGTGCGCCAGGGCAAGGCCGCTGATGCCCGCCCCGCAGATCACTGTTCGCACTGTGTTCCTCCATCCGAGACGCGCACGGCACCGCTGAGAGCTTGTACGCCTTCAGACCCGCCACGCGGTACAGCAGAACGCGTCCAGACAGGCCGCCAGCCCAGCGGCGGTCTCAAGTCGGACAGCATGTCCGACACCGCACATGAGGGTTCTCATCGCGGTCCCTCTCTTCGCACTCGCAACTGAGGGTCGAGGTGACGCTGCGGCACCAGGCCGTCGACGGCGGCGCCCGGCAGCGCGGCCACCGCCTCAGGGATTCCCGCGCACCACCGCGGACTCCCCCATGCCACCTCTTTTGTACGGATACCTTGAACGCTCTCTCGAATCTATTCCGGATTATTGCAATATGCAATCTTTGCTTGATGCAAGATAGCTTTTTCGTGCAGAGAGAGTGCGGCACCGGCGGGCTTGAGTGGGGCAGGCTCGTGATCCGGTGACAGGCCGACCCGCCGACGCCAGACGGCATGTGATATCCCGCAACTCGACTTGCAGGAGCGGCTCCGTCCGCCTCAACCGTGGTGTGCGGCGTTCAGCGACCGCCCCGCCTTCCGCGAGTTGGAGCATCCGCACTACTCCCCGGGTCGTACGGCGCCTGCGCGCTGCGCCTGGCGAGGTAGCCGGGAGAGTCGTCCCGGGGCCGACGACATCGGGCATCCGTCAGGGCCTCGTCGAACGGTTCCGGGTACGCGGTGAGCGCCGCGACCGATACCGGCTGGCCGAGGACGTCTTCGCCTGCGCCTTCCGCGCGAAGATGGCCGAGTTCGAGAGCTTCCGAGCTCTGGCCGAGCAGGGGCTTCGGGCGGTGGGCGACGATCCGGCGCGAAGGCGCAGGCTGGAGCTCATGCGCGACATGTACGCGTTCATGATGGACCGCTTCCCGGCCCTGCTGGATGAGTGGGACGCACTCAAGGACGAGCGATGAGACCGTTGCTGATCACCGTGGGCAGCCGCGGGGACGTCCAGCCGTACCTCGCCCTGGCCCGCGGGTTGCTGGCCGCCGGGCACCGGCCGCTCCTGGCCGCGCCCCGGCGCTTCGCGCCGCTCACCGCGCACCGGGCCGACGTGGTCGTCTACCACCCCAAGTCCCTCGGCGGGCCGTACGTCGCCTAGAAGCTCGGCGTCCCTGCCCTGGCCGGTCTGCTGCTGCCGCTCTACCTGCCCACTGCCGCCTTCCCCTCCCCCATCCTCCCCGTACGGGTGCCGCGCGCGCTCAACCGGGTGAGCTGGCGCGTCTCCTCCGCCGTCGAGGCGCCCTACCGGGGCACGGTACGCGACTGGCGCGCCGGGGCGCTCGGCCTGCGTGGCACGTACCGGCCGGTCGCCGACCTGGTCGAGGCGGGCGGCGTGCTGCACGCGTGGAGCCCGTACCTGCTCCCCTCCCCCGCCGACTGGCCCGCCCAGGCGCGTCCCACCGGCTTCTGACGACGCCCACCCGCAGTGACTGGACGCCACCCGGACGGCTGGCCCGCTTCCTGGACGCCGGCGACCCGCCGATCTACGTCGGCTTCGGCAGCTCCTACGGCGGCGCGCCGGAAGCGCTGACCGCCACGGTGCTGGAGGCCGTCCGCCTGACCGGGCGCCGGGCGATCCTGGCCACCGGCTGGGGCGCCCTGCGTGCGGGATCCGAGCCGGACGGAGTCCTGGTGATCGAGGAAGCCCCGGCACGAGTGGCTCCTGCCGCGGGTGGCGGTCGCCGTGCAT
This sequence comes from Nonomuraea sp. NPDC052265, assembly GCF_044547985.1. Lineage (NCBI taxonomy): Bacteria > Bacillati > Actinomycetota > Actinomycetes > Streptosporangiales > Streptosporangiaceae > Nonomuraea > Nonomuraea sp. NPDC052265. Next base: position 732,486 of record NZ_JBIUBJ010000003.1, on the reverse strand, counting down.
CACGGCGGGATCGGCACGGTGGCCGCCGCCCTGCGTGCGGGTGTCCCGCAGGTCGTCCGCCCCTTCCTCGGCGACCAGCCGTTCTGGGCCGGACGCCTGCACCGCCTCGTGGTCGCGCCCGCCCCCATCACCGGCCGCCTCAGCCCGGACGGCTGGCCGCCGCGATCGAGGCCGCGGCGACGCTCACCCGAGCCGCCCGCGCCATCGCCGCCGAGGTCAGCACCGAGAACGGCGTCGCCGCGGCCATCGCCCGCATCACCGGCGCCGACGAAACGCGTCTGTGAGGTCTGATCTCCGTCATGCCTGCGAGGCGGGTGGATACAGGCCGGCCTGGCGGTAGACGGCGGTGAGGTAGCGCAGCATCTCGGCGGCGTCCGGCGGGTTCGGCTGGAGCACGCGGTAGGTCACCGCGCCGGCCATCATGTCGATCAGGACGTCCAGGTCGGCGTCGGGGGCCACCATGCCGTCCTGCTGGGCGCGTCGCAGCATCGCCGCGGCCAGCTCACGGCGCGGCAGGATGTAGTGCTCCCAGTAGACGGCCATGAGCTGGGGGTGGCTGACGGCCGAGCCCATGATGCGCGCGACCAGCGCACGGAATTCGGGGCTCGCGGCCGTCTCGGCCGCCACGGGCAGGACGCGTTCGACGAGGTCGCGCGGCGGCAGGGCGTAGACGTCGGCGGCCGACGGCGTCACCTCGGCGCGTACCCACAGCTCGATGGCCTGGGCGAGCAGTTCCTCCTTGCTGTTCCAGCGGCGGTAGACGGTCAGTTTGCCCACTCCGGCACGCTTGGCCACCTGCTCCATGCTGGTGCCCTCGACGCCGCGCTCGACGAACAGCTCCAGCGCCGCGTTCAGGATCGCCGCGTCGGTCTCAGGATCACGCGGACGTCCCCGCCCCCGGGACGCGCTCAACCGAGGGCTCCGTCCAGCCAGCGATCGAACTCGGCCGGGCCACCCTTGCAGGCCAGATGACCGTCCGGGCGCACCAGCAGGGCCGGCCCGCTCCTCAGGCCGTTGGCGCGAAGCCGTACGACGCGATCGCCGAGCCGCCGTCGGGCGGTTCCGAAGGCGGCCTCCGCGCCGCCGCCGACCACCGCCCACGCCCCGCGCAACTCGGCGTGCAACCGCGTGCGGGTGCCGTCACTGCGCTCGCACGCCAGGTCGGGCACACGGTCGCCGGGCCGGGGCTTGCCGCCTCTTCCCCCGAGCGGCCCGCGACGGTAGCTGACCCACAGTTGCGAGGTCGTGTAGGTGGTCCACCGCTGGATCCACGCCTGGCTGAAGACGCGCATCAGCACCTGGTCACGCAGGAAGCGGCCGAGCGGGCCGCCCGCGATGTTGACCTTGGTGGCAGCCGTACTGCCCCGCAGGACCGCCGTGGCCAGCGGACGCCGTTCGGCGTGGTAGGTGTCGAGCAGCCGTTCGGTGGCCAGGCCGCGCACGACGAGGGCGAGCTTCCAGGCGAGGTTCTCCGCGTCGCCGAGCCCGGTCAGCATGCCCTGGCCGCCGAACGGCGCGTGCACGTGAGCGGCGTCTCCCGCCAGGAGGATGCGACCGGCGCGGTAGCTGTCGGCCAGCCGCCGGTGCACGCGGAACAGCGACGCCCAGGTGACCTCGCCCAGGCGCAGGCCGGTCAGGCCTGTGCGCTGCGGCAGGATGCGCCGCACGCGGTCGGCGATCTGCTCCTCGGTCGGCTTGTCGTCGGTGAATGCGGCGTCATAGGCGAGCAGGCGCCACTGGCCGCCCGGCATCGGCATGGCGCCCAGTAAGCCGTCGCGATGCGCCCAGCCGCTGGTCCCCGACCGGTCCAGCGGCGGATCTCCGTCGAGGCGGCCGTCGACCAGCAGGAACCGCTCGCTCACCTGTACCCCTGGGAAGCCGATGCCGGCCAGCTTGCGCACGGTGCTGCCGGTGCCGTCGCAGCCGACTATCCAGCCAGCATGGACGGTGGCGCCGTCGGCGAGAACGGCGGTGACTCCGGTGGCGTCCTGGCGGGCCTCGGCCAGCCCGTTGCCCCATTCCGGCTGGCCGCCCAGCGCGGCCAGCCGTTCGCGGAGCTGTTCCTCGATCCTGGCCTGGGAGATCACCATGGGTGGGGCGGCGGTGCCGAGCCCGGGGTCGCCGAACCGGATGCGCATCATCGGGCGGTCCCCGGCGTAGGTGGTGATCGTCATCGCGCGTACCGACTCCTGGGGCAGGTCGCCCAGGGCGTCGAGGCGGTCGAGGACCTCCGAGCCGCGGGCGTGCACGAAGTTCGCCCGTGACGTGGTCGCCGGGCCCACGGCCTTGTCGACGACGCGTACCGAGACGCCATGCTGGCGCAACGCGCAGGCCAGCGCCAGGCCAACGGGACCCGCGCCGACCACCAGGACCTCGACATCCATCGCGTCACCTCATTTTATTTACGAGACGGTTCCGTAAACTAATAATGCTCCTGAAGGCACGCCGAGTCCAGAGGGTGGCCGGTTCGGTCAGCGTGTGTGGTCGGCTCGGTTCCACCAAGCGGTGGTCGCCGCGGCGCCGGCCGCTCCGGTGAGCATCACCCCCAGCAGGCCCGGCGGACCTGGCGGGTCCTGGCCGGTTCCGGCGATGCCGGCGTACAGGCCGGGCACCGACCAGGGGAAGACGGCGCCGTAGCCGAGTGCGGCGATGATTTGGGAGGCGAAGATGATGCCGAACAGGACACCGACGGCGGCCAGGTAGCCGCGGCCGGCGCTGGCGGCCAGGGCCAGCGGCGTGGTGGTCAGCGCGGCCAGACCCGCCGCGGCCACGAGGTGTGCGACTGCGGCGGCCACGACCGGCGCCGACCAGCCGGGCAGGGCGAGCACCGCGCCGATCAGCAGGCCCAGCCCGGCGAGCAGCAGGGCCAGCAGCAGCGCCCATATGGCGGCGACGGTGAACTTGGCGGCCACGACGGCGGTTCGGGAGGTGGGAAGGGCGAGCAGGTCGGTGGCGGTGCGGTCGCTGAACTCCCGGCCGAACAGCCAGATGGCGATCAGCCCGTAAATGCCCAGGCCGCCGACCGCCACGGCCTGGGCGAGCAGGGCGAGGTAGCCGGGCCAGTCGGCGGTGGCGCCCGACAGTTGGGCCTTGCCGCCGAGCAGGCCGAACGCCCGTGCGCGGACGGGGTCGGCCAGGATGAACATGAACATCCCGCACACCAGCGCGGCGATGGTGAAGGCCAGCGCGGTGATCCAGGGCAGGCGGCTGCGCCGTACCTTGAGCAGCTCGGCCCACAGCGCCTCACGCATGTCCGTCTCCTTCCTCTGGTGCGACCGTACGCAGGAAGAACGCCTCCAGGTCCTCTTCCTCTGGGTGGAGCTCGGTGGGCGGCACCCCGCCGTGCACGAGGACGGTGGCGACCTGTTCCGGTTCGGCCAGGGCGCGCGGGTCGGCGAGCAGCAGACCGGTCGGCGTGGCGGGTTCGGGACGGTAGCCGTGGGCGCGCAGCAGTGCTCGGGCGGCTTGGTCGTCGCGGGTGGCCAGACGCAGGTGGCGGCGGCGGTGATGATCCAGTTGGCCGGTGTCGTGTTCGTCGAGAAGGCGGCCGTGGTGCAGGATGCCGATGCGGGTGGCCAGGTGGTCGACCTCGGCCAGCAGGTGGCTGGACAGCAGCACGGTGGTGCCGTGCTGCTGGGCCAGGTCGGCGAGCAGGGCGCGGATCTCGGCGACGCCGGCGGGGTCGAGGGCGTTGCCGGGCTCGTCGAGGATGAGCAGGTCGGGGGCGTGGATGAGGGCTCTGGCCAGGGCCAGGCGCTGGAGGTTGCCGAGCGAGAGGGTGCGGGCGCGGCGGTTGGCGTAGGGGGTGAGCGCGAGGCGTTCGATGATGTCGTCGGCGCTGCCGGGCAGGCGGCGCAGCCGTCGTACGACCTCCAGGTTCTCGCGTACGGTGAGCTCGGGGTAGGCGGCGGCCGCCTCCACCAGGTAGCCCACCCGTGCCCACGCGGAGCGGTCACCGGCGGAGACGTCGGCCCCCAGGACGCGCACGGTTCCGGCGGTGGGCGCGATCATGCCGAGCAGCATGCGGATCAGGGTCGTCTTGCCGGCGCCGTTGAGGCCAAGCAGCGCGTAGATCTCGCCTCTGCGCACACTCAGGCTGACGTCGTCGACGGCCACGACGCCGGTGTAGCGCTTGGTCAGGCCGGCCACCTCGATGACCGGGGCGCCTGCGCTGCCCATATGGTGCTCCTTCATTGCCCGATGATGGCCAGCAGGATGCACAGGCCGTACACGACCTCCACCTCACACCTCTTTGACGGCGTTGCGGCGGCGCAGGCGGGCGGCGGCGACGGTGGTCCAGGCGAAGCCGACCAGCAGAGCGGCGTGTTCGAGCAGCCCGGCGGGCGCGGGCCGGACCACGCCCTGAGCATCCAGGCGGAAGGCGACTCCCGCGGCGACGGCGAAGGCGATGACAAGAGCTCCCGACCATCGCGAGTAGACCGTCCACCTTCGGCTCCCGGCGTGCGGACCCCGTGCCAGCACGAGCGGCACGGCCGCCAGCGCGGCGAACAGCACCAGGCCGGCCAGCCCGTGGACGTGGCCCGCGGTGGTGACCACCTCGGGTCGGCCCGGCGGATAGCCGAGGGCCGGATCAGTGGGCACGATCCCCGCCACGACCATCGCCAGACCACCGGCCACCAGGAGGATCGGCGCCCAGACGGCGGCTCGCCCGGTAGGAAGAGCACGGCGTATCCCGGCGGCGAAGGCGAGCAGCAGGAGCCCGCCGAGCACGAAGTTGGCCGTTTGCAGCCAGCCGCGCTCGCCGGTGCCGAGCTGGCTGGCGCCGTTGTGCCAGAGGCTGTAGCCGGGCCGGGTGGCGCCGTCGAGCAGGAGCAGCACTGGGACGAGTACGCCGGCGGCGATGCCGCAGCCGAGAAGGGTCGTGGTCGGGCGCATGGGGAGCAAGCCTCCTAGCTCCGCGATCGGACGATCGCGGGCCGACCAGGCTTCCCGGCTCACCGACGTTCGCGCCCCTTCTGGGGCACGTTCATGCAGACGCCTGGAATGTAACACCTGGCCGCCCGCCCGGCCAGGTGTCACATGGCTTCAGCCCTTGATGAAGCGGCGGGTCATGTACCGGCGCACCGGCGGCAGGGACGCCAGCCGCAGCGGAAGCAGGCTCAGCCACAGCACCAGGGGGTTGGCCGGGGCGTAGACGCCTTTGACCCGGCGGCCGAGCTTCTGCTTGCGTTCGGCCTCGGGACGGATCGCGGCCTCCCACGCGGCCAACGCGGCGGGGATGTCTCCGGGGTGGGCGGCCAGTTCGGTGCCGAGCCGGTCGGCGCCGCCGACGGCCAGCGAGGAGCCGTACCCGGCGAACAGGGTGACGCACCAGGCGGCGTCGCCGAGCAACACCACCCGGCCCTTGCTCCAGGACGGGGCGACGACCTGGCTGATGGTGTCGAAGTAGACCGAGTCGGCCCGCGCAAGCCCGGCGAGGGCTTCGGGGATGACCCAGCCGAGGTCGCCGTAGACGCGTCCCAGCTGGGTGGCGACGTCCTCGCCCGGGCGGGCGTGGTCGGTGCGGTAGCCGAAGAAGGCGACGTTGCGGCCGTCGCCGACGCTGATGACCGCCGCGGTACGACCGTTGGATGACAGGGTGCCGGTCGCGCCGGGGGCGATGGTGGCGGGCAGCCGGTCCAGCATGAAGACGGCGACCTTGTGCTCCAGGTCGAGCAGGAAGTCCTCCTCCGGGCCGAACAGCAGAGCGCGGGTGGCCGAGTGCAGGCCGTCGGCGCCGATCAGCAGGTCGGCCTCCTCGACCGAGCTGTCGCTCAGGGTGACGCGGACGGCGTGGTCGTCCTGGTCGACGTGGGTGAGGGTGGTGCCGAAGCGGATCTCGGTGTGATCGCGAACCTTCTCGTACAGGACGGCTTCGAGGTCGCCGCGCAGGATGGTGATCGAGCGCGGCCCGGTGGTGGCGGCGATGGTGGCGCGATCGAGTGCGAAGCGGCGGGAGCCGTCGCTCTTGTGGTAAACGAGCTCGGTGGTGTCGAAGGCCTTGGCTCGCAGGTCGGACACAATGCCGAGGTGTTCGGCGGCGTCGTAGCCGATGCCGCCGAAGGTGACCGCGTAGCCGCCGCCGCGGCGGGCCGGGGCGCGTTCGACGATGAGGGTGTCCCAGCCGATCTGGTGCAGGCGCAGGGCGGTGGCCAGGCCGGCGATGCCGGCTCCGATGATGACGGCGCGCATGATGGGGTGCTTCCTTCAGTGGGAGAGCTGGTCGAGCAGCCGCTGTTCGGCGGCGGCGTCCAGCCAGGTGTCGGGGGAGGGTGCGTCGGCGCGGGGTGCCGGGTCGCCTTCGGCCTGGAGCCAGGCCCAGGTGTCGGCGAGGGTCTCGCGCAGCGGGCGGGTGGTGAGCCCTTCAGCCAAGGCGGCGCTGACGTCGGCGTCGTGCATGCCGCTCGGTACGCTGCCGTCGGGCAGCCGTAGCCCGAACTCCATGCCGAGCGGCAGGCCGTGCTGCAGGAGCAACTCGGGCGGTGTCCACACCAGTTCGGTGTCGAAGCCGGTGACGTCAAGCGCCGTGGTGAGCAGGTCGCCGAGGGTGGTCGCGCCCGGCGGGCCGGTCACGGTGAAGGCCCCGTTCAGGCCGCGTTCGGCCGAGCGCAGCATCCAGATGGCCAGGTCCCGGACGTCGAGATACTGCAGGGGCGTCTGGGCGGGAGCTGGGGCCAGGCCCCTGCCGCCCTTCTCCAGGCGGCGCAGCCACCACGGGATGCGGCCGACGTCCTCGTACGGGCCGAGGATCATGCCTGCCCTGGCCAGCAGTGCCCGCTCGCCGAAGGATTCCAGGACGGCGAGTTCGCCGCCGCGCTTGGCCGCGGCGTAGTCGGCGTCATCGGTGCTGGCGGGGTCGCCATCGACCAACGGCGCCTGCTCGTCGGCGTCCGCCGGCCAGGGCCAGCGGTGTACGCCGCGGCTGGAGACGTATCCGTAGTGCCCGGCCCGGCCGGCCAGCAGGCGAGCGCTGTCGCGCACCACCTTGGGCGCCCAGGCCCAGGTGTCGATGACCCCGTCCCACTCCTCGTCTCCCAGTGCCTGCCGTACGGACTCGGGGTCGGTGCGGTCGGCGAGCAGCGGCCGCACGCCGGGCGCGGGGTCGCGGCTGAGTCCGCGGTTGAGGGTGCTCACCTCATCGCCCCGCTCCAGCGCGGCCTCCACGACGGCGCGGCCCACGTGGTGGGTGCCGCCGAGAACCAGTAGTTTCACGATGCTCCTGAAGTGAGGGACAGCCAGAGGGCTGACGGGTGCCAGTGGTCGTGCCCGGGTGAAGTGGTCGACGTCCGGGCCGGCTGAGCACAGGCGCACCGCACGGCTCGATATGGCGTAAGGCCGTGCACACGGGCTGAGGAAGGCATCGGGTTATCTCCTGGGGTCGGCAACGCTGCTCGCCGACCAGGCTTCCCGGCACACCATCGTGTCCTCTGGGGAGAGGCCGATGTGATGACTGTATCGAAGTTTCAGAAATTACTGAAGAGTGAGTGTGTTCGATAGCCTGCCTCTTGAGAAGGAGGCGCCTTGAACGACAGGCCTGAACAGTGGCAGGCGGCGGAACATCTGGCCCTGACCTTGATCGAGGGTGGGCTCCAGCGCATGCCCGCTCGCACGCTCGCGGTCTTCCTGTTCACCGACCAGGACAGTGTCACCGCCGGCGAGATCGCCGAACGACTTGAGGCCAGTGCGGGATCGGTCTCCGGCGCCCTCAAATCGCTGCTGGCCGTCGGACTGATCGAACGCCTGCCCGCCCCCGGCAGCCGCCGTGAGCACTACCGACTCCGTGACGACGCCTGGGCCACCCTGTTCACCAGCCAGAACACCGTCATCCAGGCCATGCTCCAGGCCGCGACCGCCGGAATCGCCGCCACCGAGGAGGGCGATCCCGCTCGGCGGCGTCTGGCCCAAATGCACGCCTTCTACGAATTCCTGCTCGGCGAACTCCCCGCCTTGCTGCACCGCTGGCACCATCAGCGCGGCTGACTCCGCCCAAGACCCGTCAAAGCGGTCACGTCACATCAGGTAGCGCAGCCACAGATACGGCGCCACCAGGGCGACGGTGACACTGGTGACGATCAGGCCGTACTTGGTGAACTGCCAGAAGCTGATCGGGGTGCCGTTGCGGGCGGCGATGCCGAGCACGACGACGTTGGCGGCGGCGCCGACCGCCGTGGCGTTGCCGCCGAGGTCGGCGCCGAAGGCCAACGCCCACCACAGCACCTGCCCGGACCCGTTGCCGCCTTCGGCCTGCACCAGCTGCTCCACGATCGGGCTCACCGTGGCGACGTAGGGGATGTTGTCCACGATGGCCGAGACCACCGCCGAGCCGCCCAGCAGCCCCATCGTGGTCAGCTCGGGCCTGCCGGCGGTCGCCGCGACCGCGGCCTGCGACAGCTGTCCGATGACGCCAGTCTCGACCAGGGCGCCGACCATGACGAACAGCCCGGCGAAGAACACCAGCGTCGGCCATTCCACCTCGGCGATGGCCTGCTCGGTGCGTACCTTGGTGGCAGCCACCAGCACGCCTGCGCCCAGCAGCGCGACCACCGACGGCTCGTAGTGCAGCACCGGGTGCAGCACGAACGCGGCCATCACCAGGGCCAGCACGGCCAGCGACTGCCACAGCAGCCGCCGGTCGGCGATCGCCTCCCGCTCGTCCAGCGCCATGACCTGTTCGGCGCGCTCGGGGTCGTAGCGGAACGACCTGCCGAACAGCAGCCAGCACAAGGCGACGAACACCGCCATGAGGACGATGATCATCGGTGCCATGTGGACGAGGAAGTCGTTGAAGGTCAGGCCGCCGCGGCTGGCGATGATGATGTTGGGCGGATCGCCGACCAGCGTGGCGGCGCCGCCGATGTTGGACGCCATCGCCTCCGCGATCAGGAACGGCACCGGGCTGACCGCCAGCCGTTCGCACACCAGGAACGTCACGGGCGCGATCAGCAGCACCGTGGTGACGTTGTCCAACAGCGCCGAGGCGACCGCGGTGATCAGCACCAGCAGCACCATCAGCCGGAACGGCCGGCCACGGGCGCGTTTGGCGGCCCAGATCGCCAGGTACTCGAAGACGCCGGTCTCCTTGAGCACTCCGACGATGACCATCATGCCGAGCAGCAGGAAGATGACGTTCCAGTCGATGCCGGTGTGCTCGGAGAAGAACGCGGCCTTGGCATTGGTGGCGTGGATCAGGAGCATGATCCCGGCGCCGCCCAGAGCCGCAGCGACCCGGTGGACCTTCTCGGTGGCGATCAGCGCGTAGGCGGCCAGGAACGCCGCCACGCTCACCCAGGCGAGCACGCTCACGCGGCGAGCACCCGGTCCAGCAGCGCCTGCAGCGTCACCGCGCCCAGCAACCGCCCGTCGTCCACCACCGCCACCAGCGGGCTGCGGGTGCGCGCCATCAAGGAGGCGAGCTCCAGCACGGTGGCGTCAGGATCGGTGACCGGCAGCTCGCGCGGACGCTCCGGCAGCGCCTCGCGCACGGTGCGGCCGTCCAGTCCGCGCAGGAACGCGTCGGCATGGGCCTCGTCCACCACCCGGGCCAGCGCGGGATCCTCCAGGCAGTAACCGGGCACCGCCAGGCGCAACACCTGGGTACCGGGCAGGATCGTGAACGGTGTGCCGTCGTCTCCGACGACGACGAGGCCGGGCAGATCCTGGTCGGCGAGCAGGCGGGCCGCGTCGATCACCGGGGAATCGAGCGCGACCACGGGGAAGTCGGCAAGCAGGTCTCGGGCGCGCACCAGCACATCCTTTGCGTCAACGGGACAAGGACCTGCCGACCAGACTTCCCGGCGCACCTGGACACAAGGTATCAGGACCTGCCGGGATCACAGCCGGCGCGCACAGGACAGGCAGCCGCCGGTCGATCAGCGGCAGCGTCTTCCAGGCGCTGTGTCGTGGTGCCGGCGCCTCCTCTCACCTGCGGTCAGGGGACCGGATCGGGAAGCCGTCGAACAGGACCGCGTTGTGTCCGGTTCCGGTGGGCTCACGCGATGCCGCCGTCAAGAACTCGTATGTGCGCGTCGCCAACGCCCGCTGTTAAGGTAATCGCCGGTGCGCCGGGAAGTCTGGTCGGCAATGTTCTTGACGACGATCCGACCGGAGACCCCCGCAGCCATGATCCTTTTCCCCCGGCGTGCTTGATGGGCGCCCTGCTGACCGCGTTCGCGGGCCTGCTCCTGCTGGCGGTGCTGCTGTCCAGCCTGGCCCACCGCACCGTCCTGTCCACGGCGGCGCTGTTCCTGGTGGCCGGGTTCGTGCTGGGCGACGGCGTGCTCGGCGTCGTCTCGCTCAAGCCCGGGGACGACCTGGTGGGGACGCTGGCCGAGCTGGCGCTGTTCGCGGTGCTGTTCACCGACGGGATGCGGGTGGGCTGGGCCGAGCTGCGCAGCGCGTGGCGGCTGCCCGGGCGGGCGCTCGGCTGGGGCCTGCCGCTCACCCTGGTCATCACCGCCGCCGGCGCGCACTACCTGCTCGGGCTGGGCTGGGTCGAGTCGCTGCTGATCGGCGCGATCCTGGCCCCGACAGACCCGGTGTTCGCCGCCGCCCTGGTCGGCAACGAGAAAGTGCCGCCCCGGCTGCGGCAACTGCTCAACGTCGAATCCGGCGTCAACGACGGGCTCGCGCTGCCGTTCGTCATCCTGTTCCTGGCGATCGCCGCCGGCTCGGCCGACCTGCACCTCGGCGAGCTGGGGCTGGAGCTCGGCCTCGGCGTGCTCATCGGCGTGGCGATCCCGTGGGCGGCGATCAAGCTGGAGCAGACCCGCTGGTTCGCCACCTCCACCGCCTACGAGCCGCTCAACGCCCTGGCCATCGGCCTGCTCGTGCTGGCCGTGGGCAAGGCCACGCACGGCAACCTGTTCCTGGCCGCGTTCTCCGCCGGGATCACCGTGGCGACCTTCGGGCAGCGGCAGCGCGAATCGTTCGAGCACTTCGGCGAGCTCATCGCGGAGATCTTCAAGCTGGCGGCGCTGCTGGTGTTCGGGGCGCTCATCACGCCGTCCCTGCTGGGCTCGGTGGGCTGGCAGGGGTGGCTGTTCGCGATCCTGGCGCTGGTGGTGGCGCGGCCGGCGGCGATCTGGCTGTCGTTCCTGCGTTCCGGGCTGACCGTGCGCGAGCAGGCGGCGGTGGCGTGGTTCGGCCCGAAGGGGTTCGCCTCGGTGGTATACGGGCTGCTCGTGCTCGCCTCCGGGATCGCCGCCGCGCAGCAGGTGTTCCAGATCGTCGCCGTCACCATCGTGGCCTCGATCCTGCTCCACTCCTCCACCGACATCGTCGTGGCCCGCGGCTTCGACGACGAGCACGACGTCCCGGCCTGGTTCGGACGCCTCCGCAAGCGCGACCAGACGCTGTGAGACGGCCGTACGGACTCCTCGGCCGCTTCCAGCACCCGGCCCAGGTGATCGTCACCGGGTTCGCCACCATGGCCCTGATCGGCACCGCCCTGCTCGCCTCGCCGATCGCCACCGAGTCGGGCGAGTCGGCGGGCTGGCTGACAGCCCTGTTCACCGCGACGTCCGCGGTGTGCGTCACCGGTCTGGTGGTCGTGGACACCGCCACCCACTGGTCGGTGTTCGGCGAGTGGGTGATCGCCGGGCTGATCCAGGTCGGCGGGCTGGGCATCATGACCCTGGCGACGCTGTTCACCGTCCTGGTGACCGGACGCCTCGGCCTTCGCGCCAGGATCTTCGCGCAGGCTGAGACCAAGACCCTGCACATGACCGACGTCCGGCACGTGGTCCGCAAGGTCGTCGTCTTCAGCCTGGTCTGCGAAGCCGTCGCGGCGCTGGTCCTGACCGGCCGGTTCCTGCTCGGCTACGGCGAGCCGTTCGGACGTGCCCTCTACCTGGGCGTCTTCCATGCGATCTCGGCGTTCAACAATGCCGGGTTCGCTCTGTGGCCCGACAGCCTGATGCGCTACGTCACCGACCCGTGGATATGCCTGACCATCGCGACCGCGGTGATCGTGGGCGGGCTCGGCTTCCCGGTGGCGTTCGAGCTGCTGCGCAGCTGGCGCAGGCCCGGCCGCTGGTCTGTGCTGACCAGGATCACCGTCGGCGTCACCGTGGTCCTGCTGATCGGGGGCACGCTGGTGTTCCTGGCCACCGAATGGCGTAACCCGAGGACGCTCGGCGCGCTCGACGACTCGGGCAAACTGCTGGCCGGGTTCTTCACCGCGGTCATGCCGCGGACCGCGGGCTTCAACAGCCTCGACCTCGCCGCGATGTACCCCACCAGCTGGCTGGCCACCGACCTGCTGATGTTCATCGGCGGCGGCAGCGCCGGCACCGCGGGCGGCATCAAGGTCACCACCTTCGGCCTGCTGGCCTTCGTCATCTGGGCGGAGATGCGCGGCGAGCGCGAGGTCAACATCGGCCATCGCCGCCTCACGGACGCGGCCCAGCGGCAGGCCGTCTCGATCAGCCTCGTCAGCATCGTGCTGGTCGCGGTGTCGACGTACGTGCTGCTCGCGCTGACGCCGCACAGCCTGGACCGGGTGCTGTTCGAGGTCGTCTCGGCCTTCGGCACCGCCGGCCTGTCGACCGGCATCACCGCGGACGTCACCCCGGCCGGGCAGGTGCTGCTGACGCTGCTCATGTTCATCGGCAGGACCGGACCGCTCACCCTGGGATCCGCCCTGGCGCTGAAGGACCGCGTCCGCAACTACCAGCTGCCCGAGGAGAGGGTCATCGTTGGCTGACAAGAACCGCGATCCGGTCGTGGTGATCGGGCTCGGCCGGTTCGGCGGCTCGCTGGCACTCGAACTCACCCGGCGCGGCACCGAGGTGCTGGCCATCGACAACCATCCCAAACACGTCCAGAGCCTGGCGGGAGAGATCACCCACATCGCGACCGCCGACACGACTGACATGGCGGTCCTGCGTCAGCTCGGCGTGCCCGACTTCTACCGTGCCGTCGTCGCGATCGGCGGGGACATCGAAGCGAGCATCCTGACCGCGTCCCTGCTCGTGGAGCTGGAGATCGAGAACATCTGGGCCAAGGCGGTCAGCAGGCAGCACGGACGGATCATGGACCGGACCGGCGTCCACCACGTGGTAATCCCCGAGCACGACATGGGCGAGCGGGTCGCCCATCTGGTCAGCGGCCGGATGCTCGACTTCATGCAGGTGGACGAGAACTTCGCGCTGGTCAAGACGCACCCGCCGAAGGACTACGTCGGCATCCCGCTCGGCCGTTCAGGCCTGCGCCGCAAGCACGGCGTCACGATCGTCGCCGTCAAGAGCCCAGGAGCGGAGTTCACCTACGCCAGCGCGGAGACAGAACTCTGCTACGGCGACATCGTCATCGTCTCCGGCCCCACCGACCAGGTCGAACGCTTCGCCGAACTGCCTTAGACACATGAGGCACATCACATGTGCCACACGGCCCTGCGATCTTTTGTTTGCATACCGGATCATTGCACAAGGCAAGAAAGCTGGTAACCTGGACGAAGGTGAGCCGGGAAGTCTGGGTCGGCGCTGTCGAGTCATGTCGATCAGAAGGAGCAGTCGCATGACGTGCTCGCCCCTCTCCCGCGGCTCGCAAGAGCCTGTCCGCCTTGGATGGCCTCGATGAAACCTGGCGAACCCTATATCTCCAAGGCAGAGGTGGATTTCGACATCCGGCTCGACAAATACGGAGACATCGTCGTACTGACGTTGACGGGACGCCTGGAGGGGGTGGCCTGTAACGTTCTCCAGCAGTACCTGGTCAAGGTGCTCGCCACCGCGATCCCGACGCTCCTCGTCGTGGATCTGGCAGGTCTCATGGTGGCCGACCTCTACGGTCGCGACATCCTGCTGGCAGCCGACCGCCATGCCAAGGCGTCCGGCGGACGCATGATCGTCACCGGTGGCGGCATGCCGCCCGTACTGGCCGACAGTGCCCTGGAAGGGCGCGCGTCCATCAAGGACGCGCTCGCCGAGCTCGGGCGCAGGCGCAGGATGGCGGACGGATGACGGCGTGGCGGTGCCTGCGGTGACGCGCTTGCTGTGGAGCGCCGCGGTCACGCTGGTCACACTCACTTCTGGGTTGACTCTCGTGCGTCTCCTGGCGATGCCGGTCGAACTGGGTTACGACAGGCACATGTACGTACGCTTCAATGAGGCCGCCTACCCTGGCTTGGCTTATGTGGGCGGCGTGGCCGAACTGCTTGCTGTCGTCGTCACCGTCCCGTTGGCCATTGTCGAGCGCAGGACGAACCGATTCAGGCTCGTGGTGATGTCAGGCTTTCTGACCATCGGAGCGCTGCTGCTCTGGGCCCTGGTCGTGCAACCGGCCAACGACGTGTTCGGCACCTGGTCCCGGCAACCCCCGCCCCTCGACTGGCACGCGTGGCGGATGAGGTGGGAACTGGGCCAGGTAGGCAACTTTGTGCTGACCAATGGTGCCCTCCTCCTTCTCCTCACCGCCGCGACGGGGCGGCGAAGGGTCACTGGCCGTGCCGTCGTGCCGTTCCTGAGGAGACCGAGCCGCGGGAGCGACACGGGCATACTTGGCCTGAGGGAAGAGCAGGTGCCGTAGCGGCGAGGTCAAGCGTCAGGCCACCCCAAGGGGTACTGCGGGTGCGCGGGAGGCTCGCCACCGGCTTCGTTGAAGGCGGTCATGGCCGAGACGAGCGCCTGGCGCTGCTCGGGCGTCATGCGGCTGACGATCGCGGCGATCTCCTTGTGGCGGCGCGCGGTCACCTCATCGACGATGCGACGGCCCTCCGGGGTGAGCCGCATCAGGCTCTCGCGGCGGTTGTGCGGGTTGACCTCCTTGACGATGAGGCCCGCGACCGTGAGCCTGTCGGCCATCCGCATCGCGGTCGAGCTGTTGACACCGAGGAGTTCGGCCAGCGTGACGAGCTTGGCCTGGCCATGCCCCGACAGGACGACGAGCATGCGGAACTGCGGCAACGTCACCTGGTCTTGCACCGCGGCGAGGGAATTGGCGGCGATGGCCACCAGCAACCGAGATCCGGTGAGGACGGCCGAGGTGACCGCCGCGAGATCATCACCTGTCACTCGAGCGGAAGCGTCACGCATGTCCATGGTGTCTGTTGTACATCGTGGCGGAGGCGCCGGCGCACCCTGGTTCGACCAAGATCGCCGGTCGTATTCGCCCAGAGGTTCCCGGGGCAAGCGTTTCGCGAGCTGGCGATCACTGGTCTGGTCGACGGACTCTGGTCACATCTCTTCGACGTCGGCCAGGGCGTCTCCTCGGGAGGAACGGGCCCCGGGCCATCACCAGCCGCTCTCATCGACCAGAGCCCAGATCGTCGAAGTGGCTGACCAGCTCTTCTACCGGCAGGGGTACAAGCACACCTGCTTCGCAGCGATCGCAGAGACCGTACGCATCTTCCGCGGGAACTTCCACTCCCGCTGAAGTTCAAGGACGAGCCCCGGCGCGGTCATCGCCACGCGGCGCCGGGAGGACACGCGGCGGATGCCGCAGAAGCGGGAAGCCGGAGAACCTGCCCCCGCCGGCCACTCCCCCGCCGCACGCGCGGCCGAGGTGACCACCAGGAGCACCCGGCACTGCACGACGAGGTCACCACCACCTACGACAGGCCAAACCGTACAGCGACAGCGGCGATGCGGTGAGAGGGCCGACAGCCGAATGTATTCGGCGACGACATGGTCGCCATGCGCGCAGCCCGCGCGAGCGCGGCCTACCGGGTCGAAGGTTGCGCCGCCGAGCTGGTCATCCCCATGGGAAAGACCAAGGGAAACCTTCCGTGTCTGGCCGGCGTCTACCGGGTACTCGTCGCCGAGGGCGAGGCAGCGCCGCGAGACACGGCTACCGGCGCCCAAGAAGCAGGCACGACAGCGGTCAGCGCGAGGGGCGCGGGCGGCGTCAGTGGCTGCCGGACAACTCGCCGGACAGGGCGCCATGCGGGCGCTGGGCGGGTTGAGGCCGATGATCTGGACGGTCTTGCCGCGTGCGGCGTACTTGGCCTCGACGGCGTCGAGGGCGGCGACGGAGGAGGCGTCCCAGATGTGGGCGTCGGTCAGGTCGATGACCACCTGGTCGGGATCGATGGCGTAGTTGAACTGGGAGACCAGTTCGTTGGATGAAGCAAAGAACAACTCGCCGGTGACGGCGTAGACGATCTGGCCGCCGTCGGGATCGAGGCAGGCGGTCACGTTGGCCAGGTGCGCCACCCGGCGGGCGAAGATGACCAGGCCGGTAAGCGAGCCGACCACGACGCCGATGGCCAGGTTGTGGGTGGCGACCACGACGGCGACGGTGATGACCATGACGCCTATCTCGCCGGCGGGCATGCGCTTGAGCGTGGCCGGGGCGACGGAGTGAACCGCCCCGGCTTTGATGGAGGCCTCAGCGGTTGATTGCAAGGGCTTCGTTGGGGTGGTGTTGAGCGTAGTAGATCGCCTCGAACTCCTCGGGCGGGAGGTGTCCGACGGCTGAGTGCAGGCGGGTGCTGTTGAACCAGGCCACCCATTCGGCGGTGGCCAGTTCCACCTCGGCCAGGCTGCGCCACGGGCCTCGGGGCTTGATCAGCTCGGTCTTGTACAGGCCGATCTGCGATTCCATCAGAGCGTTGTCGAGCGCGTCGCTGACCGTGCCGATGGACGCGTCGATGCCGGCCGCCAGCAGATGGGTGGTGAACCGGAAAGATGTGTATTGACTGCCCGCGTCCGAGTGATGAATCAGTCCCGGTCCGACCGGGTGGCCGGTGCGCTCGCGCCGCCACAGGGCCATGTCCAGGGCGTCCAGCACGAGGGTGGTGTGCTTGGTCAGCGAGGCGGCCCAGCCGACGATCGCCCGGGAGTAGATGTCGACGACGAACGCGACGTAGACCACCCCGCACCAGGCCGTCACGTGGGTGAAGTCGGCCACCCAGGTGGCGTTCGGCTGGTGGGCGGTGAAGTCGCGCTGCAGCCGGTCGGCCGCCCGCTCGCGCCCGGGATCGGGCGTGGTGGTGCGGATCTTCTTGCCCCGCCGCGCTCCTTGCAGGCCGAGCGCGCGCATGCGCCGTTCGACGGTGCAGCGAGCCACCCGATGCCCCTCCCGCAGCAGCTGCTGCCAGACCTTGCGGGCGCCGTAGACGCCGTAGTTATCGGCGTGGATGCGCTGGATGTGAGCGTCCAGGGCAGCGTCGCGCACCACCCGTGGCGAGGGCGGCCGGTTCTTGGCGGCGTAGTAGGTGCTGGTGGACATCGGGCAGCCGTGCTCGGTCAGGACACGGCAGATCGGCTCGACACCGAACACATCGGCGTGCTGGTCGATGAAGGTCACGAGTGCGTGTGTGGCCGGTCGAGCTCGGCCGCGAAGAAAGCCGACTTAGATTCAGACGATCAACGCAACACTGCAAGTGGATGGGTGGATCGTGGCTCGGATGGGTCGGCCGGGAATGTCGGACGCGATGAAAGAAGACTTGTGGCGGCGCTGGCGCGCCGGTGACTCCATCAGCGTGATCTCCCGGGCACTGGGCAAACCCCCGGGGTCGGTTTTCGCGGTGCTGAAGCACCATGGCGGCATCGCGCCGGCCGAGCGGGTGCGCCGGGCCGACCGTTTGAGCGCCGAGGACCGGGAATCGATCTCTCGCGGCCTCGAGGCTGGAGCCTCACTACGTTCGATCGCCGTGTCGATCGGCCGCCCGGCGTCCACGGTGAGCCGGGAGGTCGCCCGCAACGGCAGCCGGGCGAAGTACCGTGCGGTCGCCGCCGAGCAACGCGCTCAAGAGCAGGCACGTCGCCCAAAACCGTCCGCCCTGCAGGACAACCCGATGCTGCGCCAGCTGGTGATCGAACTGCTCGACAACGAGTGGTCCCCGGAGCAGATCGTGGGACATCTGCGGCTGATGCACGCCGGCGATCCGCTCATGCGGATCAGCCACGAAAGCATCTACCGTGCGATCTACACGACCCGGTGGAAACTGATCCCGCGTGAGCTGTGCACCAAACTGCGCACGCGCCGTCCCATCCGCAAGAACAAGAAGAACACGGTCAAGGGCCAATGGCGTTCGCAGATCACCGGGGCGCGGCCGATCGAGGAACGGCCTGACGCCGCCAACTCCCGAACCGAGCTCGGCCACCTCGAGGGTGATCTCATCATCGGAGCCAAGAACAGCCAGATCGCGACACTGGTCGACCGCAAGTCCCGCTACCTGACCATGGTCGCCCTACCCAGCCGCCACACCACGACGGTCATCCCCGCCCTGCAGCAGGCGTTCACACGGATGGATGCACACTTACTCAGCACTCTGGCCTGGGACCGCGGCATGGAACTCGCCGGCCACCAGCTGCTGACCGAAGCGACCGGCATCGACGTCTTCTTCGCGGCACCGCGCAGCCCATGGCAGAGGGGAACGAACGAGAACACCAACAAGCTAATCCGGCAGTACTTACCGAAGGGCACTGATCTCAGTCTGTACAGCCAAGCCGACCTTGACGCCCTGGCCGCCCGCCTGAACAACCGCCCACGCAAGTGCCTCGGCTACCGAACCCCGGCCCAATGTGTTGCCTTGACTCTTTGAATCTAAGTTCACCGGGCCACGGGGCGGTCGCATCAGCACCGCAGTCCTCCGCGACGCGACGCACTGGGACGAGGTCGTCACGCGGCTCGGCTACGAACACCTTCGCCGTCACGATCTCCGCCACACGGGACTGACGTGGATGGCGGATGCCGGGGTCCCCGTCCATGTCCTTCGCAAGATCGCCGGCCACGGATCTCTGACGACCACGCAGCGCTACCTCCACCCAGACCTCAACGCCATCGCTGAGGCCGGGAATGCGCTCAGCGCGCACATGGCGGCGACGCGGTCCCCAAATGGTCCCCAGCTGCGAGTTGCCTAGGAGATCACCCGTCAAGATCGAGAGATGAGAAAAGGCCGATTGACCTGGACTTACGCCCAAGTCGATCGGCCTTTCACAACCGTCGGGACGACAGGATTTGAACCTGCGACCCCTTGACCCCCAGTCAAGTGCGCTACCAAGCTGCGCTACGTCCCGATTGTGTCGGCCGCCCCCTGCGGGGCGGGACGTCATAACCTTAGCGCACATCGGAGGTAGGCGCGTACACGGAAAGCGGGAGCGGAGGGCGTGGTGGGGCGGAGGCCGAGCGTTGATCGGGCGGAGCTGGCGCGGCTGGTGGCCGGGGGGATGAGTGTGCAGGAGCTGGCCGCTCATTTCGGGGTGTCCGAGTCGGGGGTGCTCCAGGCCAAGCGGGCCGCCGGGCTGGCCAAGCCGATGCTCGACCACAGTGCCGCCGTCCCGTGGAAGCTGGCGCGCGCGCACGCGCAGTCCGGGCCGGCGACGAACCTGCGGAACCTCTCGGCGGCGGCGCAGGGGAAGCCGCCGGCGGCGGAGCGGTTGAACACGGCCCTGCGGTGGGCTCAGCGGCTCGTGGACGCGGGGCTCGACGTGCGGTACGACGCCGCTGAGGGGTTCAGCGAGATCCCGGCGTCAGCCGCGGGCTCACATGTCGCGACGGTGCTGGAGGCCGCCAGGAAAGGGCTTGCAGCTCACTGAGTACGCGAGTTTCGACAGCCTTGATCGTGGGCAGTCGCAGGTCTCATTACAGAGACCGGAGGCGAACATCAATGACCACCTTGATCTGGGTGGCCGTCGTCGTGGTCGCGGTGGTGGCGCTCGCCGCAGTGGGCTATGTCGTGCTACAGCAGCAACGCCGCAGCCGTCTCCGCGAACGTTTCGGCCCTGAGTACGAGCGTACGGTGGCCGAGAGTGACAACCGGCGCGACGCCGAGCGGGAGCTCATCGCCCGCGAGCAGCGCCATTCCGAGCTCGACATCCGGCCGCTGCCGGAGGAGACGCGCGACGCCTACGCCAGCCGGTGGACCGAGGTCCAGGAGCGGTTCGTCGACGCCCCCGGGTTCGCGGTCACCGAGGCCGACCAGCTCGTCACCTCGGTGATGGCGGAACGGGGTTACCCCACGGACGACTTCGAGCAGCGGCTGTCCGATCTGTCGGTCGGGCACGCGGCCACCCTCGACCACTACAGGACGGCCCACGAGATCAGCGGGCGGGCGGCCAGGAAGGAAGCCTCGACCGAGGAGCTCCGGCAGGCCATGGTGCACTACCGCGCGTTGTTCGAGGAACTGCTGCACGAGACCACGCGAGGGCGGTGAGTGTAGATGACCAGCAGCAACAGAAGAAGTGAGGACGAGCTCAAGGTCCCGTCGCAGCGGTCGGACGACGAGCGCAAGGACGACGAGCACAGGGATCCGGCCGACGAGACCGGCGACCGTTACGACGACACCCGCGGACGGCACGACGGCGGCTACCCGAACGACACCGGTCACACCCAAGTGATCCACGGGTACGCCTCCACGGTCCCCGACCGGGACCACGACGACGAGCCGCCCTACAAGGACCCCTACGCGAGCACCGGCGCCGCCGACGGCGACCTGCCGGGCGAGCCGGAACGCGACACCCCTCTTGGACGCGGTACCGACCACCGCTCCCCCGACCCGGCCCACGCCGACGCCCCCGCCGACGTGACGTCCGGATACGAAACCCCCCGGGATGTCCTGTCCGGGACCGAGGCACGCCACGGCGAACGTTCCGACGACGTGCTGGTCCACGACGACCGCCCGCAGGACGAACCGGCCCACGGTGGACGGGCTCAGGAGGACGTCCTGGTTCACAGCGAGCGGGCCGACGACGATCTGGCGCGCGACGATCTGGCGCGCGACGATCTGGCGCGCGACGATCTGGCGCGCGACGATCTGACCCCCGCTGGAGTGGCCCATGACGGAGTGGCCCGCGACGGGCTGACCGACCGCGATCTCAGCGACCGCGATCTCACCGACGGCTCGCTCCCCGAGGGCGGGCGGCCGGCCGAAAAGGCTCCCCTCGAAAAGGCTCCTGTCGAAGGGCTACCCGTCGAGGGGACCCCGGTCGAAGGGGCTCCCGTCGAGGAGACTCCGGTCGCGGGGGCTCCCGTGGACGACGTCCCCTCGCACGCGGCCCCTCAGGAGATCGCGCTGTTCGACCAGGACCCCGCCGACGTCCAGGCCCGCTGGCGCGACGTCCAGGCGTCCTTCGTGGACGACCCCGCCGACGCGATACAGCGTGCCGACGGCCTGGTCGGCGAGGTGGTGGAGTCGCTGACGAACTCTCTCACCAGCCGTACCGGCGCTCTGCGCGACCGCTGGAAGGACGTCGACTCCCCCGACACCGAGGACCTGCGGCAGGCGTTCCGCGACTACCGCAACGTCCTGGAGCGGCTGCTCGCGCTGTCCACGCACAATCTGTCCACGGAAACGAGGAGGTGACCGGCATGCTGGCGGTCGTCGCAGCGATCATCTTCGGGTTGGGCTTCCTGCTCGACCTCGTAGGCGTGAAGATCGGCGGAATCTCCGGCATGACGTTCGTCCTGCTGGGTCTGACCTTGCTGGCCCTGCACCAGGCAGGCATCGGCACGGCGAGCATCCGCGGCGGGCACGGCAACTGGCGCGGCCGCAGCCGCCGCTGAGCCGGGGACCACCACACCGAAAAGCCGAACGAGGCCGAACGAGAACGACGATTCGAGCGGGAGGCCGACGAAGCCTCCCGCTCGAACCGCACCCCCACCCGAACCCCGAACCGCCCCAAAAGGCTCAAACACCCAATAGAGCCAAATATCCAGAAGAACCAGAAACCACCCAGGTCACCCCTTCCCGGGAAACCTCATGATCACCGTGCTCCCCCCGCTCCCCACCCTCAACGTGAAATCGGAGGACAGCAGCCGGGCCACCCACAACCCCATCCCCCCCACAGCCCCCGGCAGGGGCCCAGGCTTCCAGGACCCCTCGTCGTGCACCTCGACCACCAGGTCCCCGCTGATCACCCAGGTCCGCATCGCGGCCCGGCCGGCCCCGTGCGTGACCGCGTTGGTCGCCACCTCGTTGACCGCGATGACGAAATCGCCGACCGCCTCCTCGGGCATCCCGACGGCGCGGGCCTCGTCCTCGGCGAACTGCCGGACCTCCGGCAGATTCGGCAGCCGGAAGCGCAGCTCCTTCACGGGCACGCCGGGTGGCGGGCTCGTGTAGCCCGACTGAGGCTCGACGTCCTCGTTCACCCGGCGACTCGCCTTTCTCTCACCAGCCGACCCAGCGGCTAACCGACCAGCAGCTCACTGCGGAGCTGGTCGAGTACCTTACGGAGAATCCGTGAGACGTGCATCTGCGAGATGCCGAACTCGGCGGCGATCTCGGCCTGCGTCATGTTGCCGAAGAAGCGCAGCAGCAGGATGTGCTTCTCGCGGCTGGGCAGCGCGTCGATGAGCGGCTTGACGGCCTCGCGGTCGACCATGGTGCTCAGCGTGTCGTCGTCCTCGGGGATGACGTCTCCGAGCGAGGCCGCGTCGTCGTCGGTGCCGAGCGGCGCGTCGAGCGACAGCGTGCTGTACGCGGCCGAGGCGTCGAGGGTGAGCAGGACGTCCTCCTCCGAGATGTTCATCTTCGCGGCCAGCTCGGCCACGGTCGGGGACCTGCCGAGGTCCTGGCTGAGGTCGGCGACGAGCCGGTTGAGCTCGGAGCGGCGCTCCTGGTAGAGACGCGGCACCCGGATGGCCCAGGTGCGGTCGCGGAAGTGCCGTTTGACCTCGCCGGTCATCGTGACGACCGCGTAGCCCCTGAAGGCGTGGCCGAGGCTCGGGTCGAAGCCGTTGACGGCCTTCATCAGGCCGACGTACGCGGCCTGGAGGAGGTCCTCCAGAGGTTCGCCCCGGTAACGGTAACGCCTGGCGATTTCCATGGCCAGCGGCCGGTGCATCTCCACGATGCGCTCGCGCAGCCGTTCCCTGTGGCTGTCGGGTGTGTCTTCCCTGACCATCTCGGCCAGGAGCTCTTCTGCTGACATCTCCTCGAGGACGTACTCCTGCACAGCCATCGCTGCTCCTCATATGGGTCGCAGGGCGGCCTCCGCCAGCAGAAAAAGCCCAGGCAGAGGCACGCCTCGCTCTACTCTCGAGACGGAAGCCCTCTGCTGGACTTCGGATCCAGTGTCCCCCCTGCCGCGGGAAGTATTCCTCGGTCGCGTGGTGACAGTAGGGTTGCTTCGTGACAATGCCCGAAAACGGCGAAGGGCCCGTGGCCGCCCTGAGCCTGACGTCGTCGACCGTCGACGAGATCACGGTCGTCAAGGTCGACGGCGTGCTCGACGCCACGACGCGTGAGCAGTTCGCCGACTACCTGTCGCTGGCCGGCTCCGACCTGATACTCGATCTGGCCGGGGTGACGTTCATGGATTCACGCGCGCTCGGGCTGATCGTCCATCACTGGCAGACGAGCCTGGCGTCGCGTGCGAGATTCGCCCTGGTGGGCGTGGAGTACTCGAAGTCGAAGGTGATGTGGATCACCGGGCTGGCCCAGCGCCTGCCGCTGTACGACACGCTCGACGACGCCCTGGCCGCCATCGGCTGAGGTCCTATGGGCGACGCGTCGACTTGCGCTGATGCTCCTCCACCAGGAGCCTGGCCAGATCGGCCACCTTGACCTGATGGTGCTGCGAGATCCTGCGCAGCTCCTCGAAGGCGGCCTCGGCCGTGCATCCGCTGGTCTGCATGATGATGCCCTTGGCCTGGTCGATGACCGACCGGCCGGCCAGGGCCTCCTGGAGCTGGGCGGCGTCAATGCGCACCTCCTCGAACTCCCACATGTTGGCCATGGCCACCCCGACCTGCTCGGTCAGCATCTCGGCCAGCGAGTGGGCGGCCTGCGCGGAGAAGGCACCCGGGCGTACGGAGTAGAGTCCGACGATGAGCTGCGCCGGCGCCACCTCGATGGGCACGATCAGGACCGAACGCACCCCCCAGCGGGTCGCCAGTGCGTTGTAGCGGGGCCAGCGGCTGTCGCTCAGCACGTCGGTCAGGCTCGCGCGGGCGCCGCTCTGGCGGGCCTCCAGGGAGGGGCCCTCGCCGAGCTCGCGTTCGCCCTCGACCAGCATGATCAGCTCGCTGTGCGAGCCGGAGACCAGCACCCGCTGGTCGCGCCAGTGTTCGGCCGAGCCGCCCGAGCACCCGGGCACACCGGCCGCCAGAGCCGTGGTCAGGCCGCGCAGAACGCTTTCCGTGGAGGTGTCCTCACCCAGCCGCCCCAGTGCCGCCAGGTCTCGGGCGAGCCCGGGAGTGATCATCGCCGTCGATTCCATAGCAAGAAGCCCCTACCCCTTATGGCTACCGTTATCCCCGGTGGCGTAGCGTCAAAGGATGACCATGCCGGACCTCGAACACGCTCTGGACGCGCTGGCGGGACGCGTGTCGTCCTTGCGTGAGGCGAGGACCGCCTACCCTACCGACCTCGCGCCCACGCTCGACGCCGCCCTGGCCGAACTGGACACCGCCGCCGAGTTGCTGGCCGAGGCGCGCGAGGCGCTGCGCAAGGCGCCCAAGCGCGCCGCGAGCAAGAAGGACGGCACGCAGCGGGAGCTGAAGCTGCTGCGCCAGGTGTTCCGGGCCTTCCCGGTGCCGGTCATCGTGCTCGACGGCGGCGGGGTGGTCCGGCGGATCAACCCCGAGACCTCGCGGGTGCTCGGCAGCCCCGACGGCTACCTGGTCGGGCGGTCGTTCCCGCTGCTGGTCGACGTCTCCAGGCGGGCGGCGTTCCGCTCGCACCTGAACTCGGTGCTGCAGACCGGGCAGCCGTCGGCGTTCGAGACGCGGCTGGCGCACCAGGGCCGGACGCACACCGTGCAGCTCGCGCTGACGCGGGTGACGATGCCGGGTGAGCCGCAGCAGATGGTGGCGGCCGTGGCGCTGCCCACCGAGGTGCAGCTTCCCGAGCCCGGCGGGCGGCGGCCGGAGCAGTCCGACGGGGCGCTGCTGCTGGCCGCGTCCAAGCGCCAGGACCTGCTGGCCAGGATCGGCGCGCTGCTGCTGGACGAGGAGGCGCTGCTGCGGCCGGTGGCGCTGCCGCGCACCACGCGGCTGCTGGCGGCCGAGTGGGCCGACTGGGTGATCGCCGATCTGGTGCGCGACGGGCTGCCGCGGCGTTCGGTGGTGGTGGCGCCGAAGAACCATCCGCTGGGCGACCTGGTGCGGCAGGTGGAGTCGGCCGACCCGGCCGGCAGCCAGGTGGTGGTGCAGGTGCTGGAGCGCGGCTCGGGCGTGGTGCACGAGATGGTCGACGACGAGTCGCTGCTCGGCTACACCGCCGACGGGCCGCTGCTGACCGCGATGGGGGCCGGCTCGCTGCTGTCGGTGCCGATCGGGCAGTCCGACGGGGTGCTGACGCTGGTGCGCACGCACGACAGGCCGCCGTTCTCGCTGGCCGACCTCGGCGTGCTGCAGGACGTGGGGATGCAGCTCGGCCTGGCCGTACGCGCCCAGTCGAGCTTCCAGAGCCGTTCGCGCGCCGCCGACGCGCTGTCGGCGAGCGTGGCCCCGCGCAACCTGCCCGACGTGCCGGGCTACGAGGCGTCGGCGGTCTACCACCCGGGCGCGTCGGTGGGCGCGGAGTTCTACGACGTGTTCCCGGTCGCCGGCGGCTGGGGGTTCGCCCTGGGCGGCGCGGCGGGCAAGGGTGAGGAGGCGGCCTCGGTCAGCGCCATGGTGCGCGGCGGGCTGCGGGTGCTCAGCACCTGGGAGTCCCATCCCGACCTGGTGATCCGCAAGGTCAACCAGGCCCTGGTGGCGCAGGGCACGGGCATGTTCGTGATGGCCGTGGCGGGGTTCGTCAAGGGCCGGACGATCCAGCTGTCCTCGGCCGGCCACCATCCGGCGGCGCTGCTGCAGCCCGACGGCAACGTGCGCTTCGCGGCTGGCGGCGGCGTGCCGCTGGGCATCTCCCCCGAGGCCGAGACGGGGGTGCAGGAGCTGACGGTCTCCGTCGGGGAGACGCTGGTGCTCTACTCCGAGGGCCTGATCTCCTCCAGGAACGACTCCGGCGAGCCGTACGGCGAGGAGCGGCTGGCCGACGTGCTGGGGCGTTGTGCGGGCCAGTCACCGGCCACCGTGGTCAAGGCCGTGGAGGCCGACCGGCACGCCTTCTCCGGCGGCCAGGTGTGGGACGAGATCGTCATCCTGGCCCTCAAGGGTGTCTGATCTGCAGGGGTTTGCGATCCGGCTAAACATGGGTATTGTCGTTCCGTAGAACAACGTGCCTAAGACGCAGGCACACCTTGAAGGCTTTTCCACGCTGAGGTGTGCCATGAATATTGCGATCGTCGCGTCCGCCAAGGGAAACCAGCGCCACCGTATCCTCTCCGTAGCGCGAGAGCTGGGCCGCGAGCACCACGTCACCATCTACTCCCGCCGTGACGACGCCGAGGGCAAGCCCAAGACGCGGGTGGCCCCGGGGGTCACTCTGGAGCAGATCGACGTGGGCCCGGCCAAGGACCTCACGCCCGAGGACGTCGTTCCGTACCTGAACGACGTGGGCGAGCACCTGATGAAGCGGTGGAACCAGGAGCGGCCGGACGTGATCCACGCCCACTCGTGGACCGGTGGGCTCGCCGCCGTGGCGGGCGCCAAGGGCCTGGACGTGCCGGTCATGCAGACCTTCCACACCGTGGACGCCACGCACCAGAAGCTGGAGTTGGCGCTCGGACGCCGGGCCAAGGCGGTCATCGCCGGCTCGGGCGACGAGGAGTCGGCGTTGATCAGGCTGGGCGTCCCGCGCGGGAACATCGCGATCGTCCCGCATGGCGTGGACACCGAGCGTTTCCAGCGGCGCGGGGCGATCGCCACCAAGGGCGCCCGCAAGCGGCTGGTGCACGTGGGCCTGCTGTCCCCCGAGCGCGGGGCGTACACGGCGGTGCGGGCGTTGCAGGGGCTGACGGACGTGGAGCTGGTCATCGCGGGCGGCCCCGAGCCCGAGGACCTGGACCAGGACAGGGACGCGCGCCGGCTGCGCGCGCTGGCCGAGCAGCTCGGCGTCGCCGACCGGGTGACGCTGCTCGGGCAGGTCAAGCGGGCCTCGGTGCCGAAGCTGATGCGCAGCGCGGACGCCGTGGTGTCGGTGCCGCGCGAGGCCGCCACGGGCGTCGTCGCGCTGGAGGCCATGGCCTGCGGCGTGCCGGTGATCGCCTCGGCCGTGGGCGCCCACCTCGACTCCGTGATCGACGGCGTGACCGGCCTGCTGGTCCCGCCGGACCGCCCGGCGCGCACCGCGCGGCTGGCCCGCGAGGTGCTGTGCGACCCGACGCTGCGCACCGCGCTCGGGTACGCGGGCGCCGACCGCGCCCGCTCGCGCTACTCCTGGGAGCGCGTGAGCCAGGAGCTGGTCCGCGTCTACGAGTCGGCCTGCGTCTGACGGAAGCGCTGGAGAGGCGGGCGGCGGCAGCCGTCCGCCTCTCGCCGTCCCCAGGGGAACCCGGCGCCCGGTCTGTCCGGTAGGGGCCCTTGTTACCGGAGTGACATCTTTGCTTCGATGGTCCGCATGTCTACACGCGGTTCGATCCTGGCGGCGGCGGCGCTCATCACGGCCCTCGCCCTCCCCCAGAGCGCACAGGCGGAGACGTCGAGGTGGGGCGCGCCCGTCCTCGTCGAGAACTTCGACGGCTCCTCGGTCGACACGAGCAGGTGGATGGTCTACCACTCTCCGGACGCGGCGCGTAACCCCCGTACGGGCAGGGCCGCCACGGTCGCGGACGGGATGCTGCGCCTCAAGGGCGGCCGGTACGGCGGCAAGGACCTGTCCGGCGGCGTGGCCACCAGGCTCGCCCAGCGGTACGGCAGGTGGGAGGTGCGCTTCAGGGCCGAGGCGGGCAACGGCTACACGCCGGTCGCGCTGCTGTGGCCCACCTCCCAGGGCGAGGGCGACGGTTACGCCGAGGTCGACTTCGCCGAGATCGTGGACCCGCGCCGGCAGGGCGGCGGCATCTTCGTGCACGGCGGGCGCGGGCGCGCGCAGCGGCAGCTGCGGGCCGACTTCACCCGCTGGCACACCGCCGCCGTGGACTGGCTGCCCGGCCGGCTGACGTTCTGGCTGGACGGCAGGAAGGTGTGGGACTACCGCGGCCCGTACGTGCCCGACGGCGACCGGATGGGCCTGGCGCTGCAGAACGACGTGGTCTGCGAGCCGCGCTGCCGCGACTCCTCCACCCCCGCGACGGTGTCCATGTACGTGGACTGGGTGAAGGTCTACCGGCCGTCCTGAGGCAGCAGTCTGGCCGCCTTCAGCCCGAGGTGCACGGTCAGCCGGTCGTCGCCGTCGGACAGGTCCCGGTGCAGGAGGCGTTCGGCCTTGCCGAGGCGGTAGTAGAGGGTCTGGCGGTGGATGCCCAGCTCGGCTGCCGTCTTCTGGGCGTGGCCGCCGAGGTCGAGGTAGACCTCCAGCGTCTGGGCCAGCTCGGCGTCCAGCGCGGCGGTCTCGGCGGCCAGCTCGCGCAGGTCGGAGCGGCCGAGGCGGGCCAGCAGGCGGTGCACGCCCAGGTCCTGCCAGCGGGCGATGGGGGCGTGCCGGGGGAAGTGCTCGGCGATGCGCAGCGCCTGGCGGGCCTCGCGCCAGCTCTGCCACGCCTCGGCCGGGTCGTTCCTGGGGGCGCCGATGCCGGCGGCGGTGCCGTACGCGCTCTGGAGGGTCTGGGCGACCTCTCCGGCCAGGTGGGCGGGGGCGAGCAGGGCGACGGGCGAGCCGGTGCGGGCCAGCACGCCGCGTGGGAGCGTCCAGAGGGCGGCCACCCGCTCGCTGGACTCCCGCACGGCGACGGCGGTGACCGGGCCGGGGATCTCGATGGAGGCCGCGGCGCGCTCCTCGGGGTCGGCCGAGAGCAGGGCGAGCAGGCCGCGTCCGAGGTCCTGGCGGCTCCTGGCCTCCTGGGCCAGCGCGGCGGCGGCCCTGGCGACCAGCGGCGCGACGCGGCGCAGCGCCTCGTCGGCGAGACTGCCCGAGTCCAGCAGCCACAGGTAGCCGTAGGTGACCTCGCCGTGCCGCAGCGGCCAGCAGACCCGGGCCAGCACCTTGAGCTCGGCGTCGGCGGGGATCCTGACCGGGCCGCCGGCCCTGGCGATGCCGTAGCGTTCGAAGTAGTCGCGCACCTCGCCGGTGGCGCGCCGGCGCAGGATCGACTCCTGGCGGACCGTGTCGATGTCGCCGTGCTGGGCGCCGTAGGCGAGCAGCCGGAACGAGCGGTCCTCCAGCGTCGCGGACGCCCCCAGCGTGGCGGCGATCTCGTCGACTATTTCTTGAAGGTCGGACGTGTTGTGCATTTGTATGACAGCCTGCCACATCGATCGTTACGCGCGTTCATGGCCCCCTCTGACCTGGAGTTTCTAGACTTGAGGCATGTTGGGTCAACTGCTCCTTGCCGCCTCCGGCAGCGGCCTCGTGCGCCGCTCCGTGTCAGGCTTTCCGCTCACCCGCAAGGTGGTGGACCGGTTCGTCGCGGGCGAGAGCGTCCAGGAGGCCCGGAACGCCATCGAACGGCTGCGTGACGCCAACCTGGCCGTGACCGTCGACCACCTCGGCGAGGAGACGCGCGACGCGCGCGCCGCCGAGACCGTGGCGCAGGCGTACGTGACGCTGCTGGAGGCGCTGAAGCCGCTGCAGCTCGGCCGCCGGGGCGAGGTGTCGGTGAAGCTGTCGGCGGTCGGCCAGCGGCTCGACGACGGCATGGCCATGGAGCACGCCCGCCAGATCTGCGCCGCCGCGGCGGCCAACGGCTCGACCGTGACGCTCGACATGGAGGACCACACCACCGTCGACTCGACGCTGGGCATCCTGCGCAAGCTGCGCGAGGACTACCCGGCGACCGGCGTGGCGATCCAGGCGTACCTGTTCCGCAGCGAGGACGACTGCCGCGACCTGTCCCACGAGGGGTCCCGCGTCCGGCTGGTCAAGGGCGCCTACCGCGAGCCCGCCTCGGTCGCGCACCAGGGCAGGCAGGCCGTGGACAAGGCGTACGTGCGATGCCTGCGCATCCTCATGGCGGGGAAGGGTTACCCCATGGTGGCGACGCACGACGACCGGCTGATCTCCATCACCGAGCTGCTCGCCGACCGCTTCGGGCGGACGCTCGGCGACCACGAGTTCCAGATGCTCTACGGGATCCGGACCGACCGGCAGGAAGCCCTCGCCGGGGCCGGCCACACGGTCCGCGTGTACGTCCCCTACGGCGACGACTGGTACGGCTACTTCATGCGCCGGCTGGCCGAGCGCCCCGCCAACGTCGCCTTCTTCCTTCGTGCCCTTGGGGGTAAGTAAATGGATGCCATCAGCAACGTCCCCGTCCCCGCGAACGAGCCCGTACTCGGCTACGCGCCGGGCAGCGCCGAGCGTTCGGCACTGGAGGACCGCATCAAGGAGCTGTCCGGCTCCGCCACCGACCTGACCATGACCATCGACGGCGAGCAGCGGCTCGGCGGCGGCGCGCCCATCGACGTGGTGCAGCCGCACAACCATGCCTCCGTCCTGGGCCGTACCAACGACGCTACGGCTCAGGACGTGCAGGACGCCATCGAC
This sequence comes from Nonomuraea sp. NPDC052265, assembly GCF_044547985.1. Lineage (NCBI taxonomy): Bacteria > Bacillati > Actinomycetota > Actinomycetes > Streptosporangiales > Streptosporangiaceae > Nonomuraea > Nonomuraea sp. NPDC052265. Next base: position 702,128 of record NZ_JBIUBJ010000003.1, on the reverse strand, counting down.
GGCGCCCTGCGAGCGGCGCCCGCCTGGCGGGCGCTGTCCTTCGACGAGCGGGCCGCGGTCTTCCTCAAGGCCGCCGACCTGCTGGCCGGTCCGTGGCGTCAGACGCTGAACGCGGCCACCGTGCTGGGGCAGTCGAAGTCGGCGCAGCAGGCGGAGATCGACGCGGCCTGTGAGCTGATCGACTTCCTGCGCTTCAACGTGGCCTACGCCCGTCAGCTCTACTCCGACCAGCCGATCTCCTCGCCCGGCGTGTGGAACCGGATGGAGTACCGACCCCTTGAGGGGTTCGTGCTGGCGATCACGCCGTTCAACTTCACCGCCATCGCCGGAAATTTGCCGACTTCTGCCGCTTTGATGGGGAATGTCGTCGTTTGGAAGCCGTCGCCGACGCAGCAGCTCGCCGCGCACCACACGATGCGGCTGCTGGAGGCGGCCGGGCTGCCGCCCGGCGTGATCAACATGGTCACCGGCAACGGGCAGGCCGTCTCCGAGGTGGCGCTGACGCACCCGGCCCTGGCCGGCATCCACTTCACCGGCTCCACCCCCACCTTCCAGCACCTGTGGGGCACGATCGGCGCCAACATCGCCTCCTACCACGGCTACCCGCGCCTGGTGGGCGAGACCGGCGGCAAGGACTTCGTGCTGGCCCACCCGTCGGCCGACCCCGCCGTGCTCTCGACCGCGCTCGTCAGGGGCGCCTTCGAGTACCAGGGCCAGAAGTGCTCGGCGGCCTCGCGGGCGTACGTGCCGCGTTCGGTCTGGAACCGCATGCGTGACGACTTCGTGGGCGTGGCCGAGTCGCTGACCGTGGGCGACGTGGCGGCCGACCTGTCGACGTTCATGGGCGCGGTCATCGACGAGCGGGCCTTCGCCAAGCACAAGGACGCCATCGACCGGGCGCGGGCGGCCTCGAACATCGAGGTGCTCACCGGCTCCTACGACTCCGGCGTCGGCTACTTCGTCAAGCCGACCATCCTGGAGTGCGCCGACCCCACGGACGAGATCTTCGTCAAGGAGTACTTCGGGCCGATCCTCGGCGTGCACGTCTACGAGGACCGCGACTTCGACACGGTGCTCGACCAGATGGAGGGCATCGCCCCGTACGCGCTGACCGGCTCGATCATCGCCCAGGACCGGTACGCCATCGCGGCGGCCTCGGAGCGGTTGCGCTTCGCGGCGGGCAACTTCTACGTCAACGACAAGCCGACGGGCGCGGTCGTGGGCCAGCAGCCGTTCGGCGGCGCGCGGGCCTCGGGCACCAACGACAAGGCCGGCTCGATCTTCAACCTGATCCGCTGGGTGAACGCCCGCACGATCAAGGAGACGTTCGTCCCCCCGATTATCACGCCGCCATATAGGGGTGACATTCCGCAGACCGGTTGGCAGCAGCCCGATCTCGGAAAGCTCGGCTATTCGAACGGCGCCTCCGAATAGCCCGCAGTAAACGACGACGCCCGGGTCTCTAATTCGAGACCCGGGCGTCATCCATTTCCGTCGCCGATCACAGCCACGGCATCGACCCGACCCAGACGGCGCCGCCGTCGACATCGAGCCGGTACCAGCCCGGCCCGTACGCCGCCCGCAGCAGCACCGGCTCCGAGCATGGATCCTCCCCCGGGCCGAGCAGCAGCCCGGCTTTCCGGGCGATCGTCCGATTGGCCTCGATCCACGCGTGGCAGGCGTCGTCCAGGTCCAGCCCGTTGCACGGGCAGTTCGTGATGGTCCGCGGGTCGCCGCCCATCCCCCGCGGGTCCCGGTGGTGCTGCTGCGTCGCCGGCCTGCGCCCGCACGCTTCGCAGATCCCCATCGACCGGGAGCGGATCGCCGCCCGCACGGCCGCCGGGAACCCCGTCACTCCAGCTCCTCGAGCGCGGCCAGGACCGCGTCGGCGATCGCCATGGCGTGCGCGTCCGGATCAGCCGCCACCTGCTCGCGCACCCGCCGGTCCCACTCGGCGGTCGCGGCGCGCCGGGCGGCCGAGCGTCGCGACGGCGAAGCACCTCCGATCGGGTCCTGCGACTGGAACACCCACACCGAGTCGGGCACGTCCAGGTCGACGAGCGCCCGCGCCGGGCAGTGCCGGCATCGGAACGCGTGCCGCGACTGCCCCGGGCCGGGCCGCCAGTCGGCGAACCGGTTCACGGTCCACTGCATCGCGCTGGTCGCATGAACCATCGGCAGGCCGCAGTGCCGGACGGTGATCGCGCAGCCGGGCGGCAGGAACATTCCGCCATCGCGCGGCCGGCGTATCGGCTCTGATTCGCCGCCCGTCCACGTCACCGGCTCGCCGCCGCTCACGCGGGCTCTCGCACCGCGATGTTCACCGTCGCCGCGCACCGCTGGCACGCGAACTGGTTATCCGACAGCTGCTCGCCCTCGCCCGGTTTACCGGTCCACCGCGTTTGGCAGCCCCGCTCCGTCATGCGCTGGCCGCAGTGTCGCAGCGTGAACTCGCAACCGTCCGGCAGGAGCAGCGCCGTCTCCGGCAACTCGGTTGTCATCCGGCGTCCCTCGTCCAGCCGCGGCCGCGTGTCCACCCGCAGTCCAGGCACTGCGACCCGCCCAGCCACCAGAAATGGCCCAGGCTCAGCGCGCACCAGATGGCTCGCCACGGCCGGACGGGGATCGATTGCTGGGCGGCCGGTTCTCGCAGCGCCGCTTCAACGGGCGTCAGTGCCGGCGTGGCCGGAAGGGAGACCACCGGGATCGGCGCGGTGATCCGCGGAATCACATCCGTTACGGCGTCGGGGCCCACGTGCCAGGAGTTGCTGGTCATGGCCCAGAACGTAGCGAGCCGCACCCCGTGGTGCGGGGTGCGGCTCGCATTCGCGGACTTTGACCGGTTGTGCTTCCACCCGGTCAATCACCGGTCGGTAGCTGATGTCGCATGCTGTACGGCAAAGACGCCTTTACGTTGTAGATTCCTATTTGGGGTTTTCGCCGGTGAGCCGGTCGACCGTGGCCAGGCAGACGTCGCAGCTGTCGTCGGGCAGCGGCACGTCCGGCAGCGGGAACGGGTGCCCGCACTCCATCGTGAACTGCGGCGGCGCGGCGGCCCGGGCCGTCTGCGCCGCGCCGTCCCACACCAGCGCGCCGAGCTTCTCCAGCAGCATCAGGCCCTCGGCGACGTCGGCGACCGGCAGCTCTTCGTCGTCGGCGAGCTGCTGCAGCGACACCGGGACCGGCGGCCCGTCGAAGGCGAGCAGGTACGGCAGCGCCGCGAGGATCTTCGCCGGGGCCGGGTCTGCGGGATACCGCTCGCGGCATTCCCGCCATGCCCGCCACGGTGCCCGTGTGAACCGGTGCTGTTCCACGGCGGCCGGGCCCGCCTGGATGCGGCGAGCTCGCCGCATCTTCTCGGCGGCTACCCGGCGGGGGCGGCTTTTCGGCATGTGCGCTCCTTGATCGCTCAGTGGGATGGTCGGTGTATCGGCGAGGTCAGGTCCGGCGCCGGCGGAACGGGATCACGTTCTGCGGCTGCGGCTCGGCGGCCGGCAGGGCGCGGGATCCGCCGCGCGGCTGCGGCAGCCGGTGGATCGTCGACTCGACGACCAGGCCCGGGATCACCGGCTGGGCGGAGATCCGCCCACGGCAGGTCTGGCCGTGCGGGGTGAAGCGCTCCTCCAGCGGATGCGGCGGATGCTGGGCGGCGTCGGCCGCGAGCAGCGACCTGGCCAGCCACCGGCGGACGCCCCGGTAGGCGGCGACGCTGCCCTTCACCGGGGCGGGTTCGGCGTCGAGCGCCTGCAGCTCGTTGGTACGGGTGACCGCGAAAAAGATCGGCTCACCGCAGATCTCGCAGGGGGTTTTCTCCCGGCTGTTGGGCTTCATCGCTCAGGCCCCCTTGCTGATCGAGAAGTGGCACTGGGGGCAGGGGCCAAGGTCGCGGACTTCGGCGTCTTCGACGCGTCTGCGGATGGGGTCGGAGCACGTGCCGCACCATGGGATGACGGGCGGCCGGTCGACGGCCCGGGCGGCGGCGGGCCACCACGGGCCGTCATGGATCAGCCGGCCCGGGTGCTGCGTGATCGGGTCGCGGGCGAGCGCCAGGGCGGCGTGCCGGACGATCCACCACGGCCGCTCGATCACGTCGGGGTCGGTCAGGGTCCGGATGATCGAGCGGGTCGACCAGTCCGGGCGGATGCGGCGGAGGTCGTCGACCAATTCCATGATCCCCTCCACCTCCTGTTCGTCCACAGCCGGAACGTCTGACGGGAGGGGGGCAGGGGGGAGGTTTTCTTGTTGTTCTTTAAAACCTCTATAAGGAATAGCTACCGCTCCCTGCGGCAAGGGTTGCCGCTGTGTGCGGCCACCCTTGCCGCTCACAGCGGCCAGGACCCCAATATGCCCGTTCTGTGGTGGCCGCTCTGTGCGGCCACCCTGACCTGCGTCTTTTACTTCCTCTTGGGACTTCGCGCGACTTACCTGGGGGCGGTTATCCACAGGCTCACTATCCGCGGCCACGCCCGACTTCTTCTTCATGTCCCGTTCCAGGCGGGCCAGCTTGGAGTCGTACAGCAGGTATCCGGACGGCAGCCGGGACTTCGTTCCAAGCTTGTAGCGCACCAGCACTTCGACGTACCCGCACGCGACGAGCTGCTTCAGGCCGCGATCGAAGGAGTCCACCGACATTTTCATGACGGCGGCGATCTCGGCCCGCGTGAGCTCCTCCAGCGTCCGCTCGTAGTAGTCGGCCATGCGGACCAGACACACGTAGGCATCCCGCCCGTTGCGGTCCAGGCGGTCATCGTCGAGCACCTCGAAATAGATCATTCCGAAGGGGTCCTTGGCGGCGGACTGGACCCTGAACCGCTCAGCGTCGCCGCTCACCGGGCGGCCACCTGACCCCCTTGGCCGCCCATGGCGCGTGAGCAGAGGACGAACGCCAGCGGCTCCCGCGATGTGATCGTCACGTAGCCGTGCCGGATGAGCACGCGGACGGCCTGCAGCTGCGACTCACGCCGGTGGTAGGGCATGCCGCAGGCGATCTCGCCCCACACGTAGACGTGCCCCTCGGGGAACCCCGCCAGGTAGGCGAGCAACTGCAGCTGCTCCATCGTCAGCCGCCGGTCGGCCAGCCACGCGGCGGGCATCGGCCACTCACCGGTCACCGGTGTCCCCTTCGCCTCGGCGCCGCCGCGCGGGCCGCCTCGGGGAAGCGCGACGGAGGCGCTGAGAGCAGGGACGGAGGGAGGCGGATCCGCCCGTGAACGGACCGAATCCGACTCGTGTTTTGTACGGGTCTGTAACCCTCGAACAGCCGTAGAGCAAGGACCTGTATGGGTACAGTGATGCACAGCACCACGACCTCCTCGACTAGGTCGTCTAGCCCCGGACCGCCTGCCAGCGGACCCCGGGGCTCAACACTTTTCAGGGCTCTTGTACGGCTCCCGCCAGTAACGCTGCTGGGCTGTTGCGACGGGAAGCCGTGGGGGAACAGTAACCACCGTTACCCATCTATCGCCAGGGATTCCCGGTCACCACGCGAGTTCCGCGCCCGTCCGGCCGGCGGGCACACCAGCCGATGACACCGCCCCGGCAGGACCGTCACCCGTCTCCGCCCTCCAGCTCCTGGCCGTCGCCGGCTTGGTCTTCGCCACGGGCGTCGAGGTCCTCCAGCCAGGCGACCAGGGTGGCCGCCGCGGTGAGAAGCTCAGCACGCAGATCGGCCGGGCCGTCTCGGGTGAACGCCTGAGCGAGCGCGGCCTGCGTCTTGACCGCCCAGGTGAGCTGGTTGACGCAGTCGGCCTGGATCTCCTCGGTGAGCGCCTCGGCGGCGACGTCGGCCCACTGCGCGCCTGTCCCGTCGTCGTAGGAGGGGGCGCGCTTCGTGCGCTGGTCACTGTTGCCGCGGGCCAGGGCGATCTCCTGGAGGAGGCGACGCCGCCGCACCATCCCTGGCGGCGGGACAGGCCCGTCGGCCGGCGGACCGATGAAGACTTCGCGGCCGAGCGCCCGCGCGGCGTCGACCAGGTTCTCCACGCTTGGCGTCTTGATGCCCGTCGACCACCGGCCGGCCGTGTTCACGTGCACGCCGGTCGCTCTCGCCAGCTCCGCCTGCGAGACGCCGCTTTCGATCCGCGTCTGCTCCAGCTCGGCGACGAGCGGGTGCAGCACCCGGCGCCTGGCCGAGGAACGCGGCCGCCCAGACGGATGATCCCCGGCTGGGCGTGTGGGCGGCTCCTCCTGGAAGGGCAACTCGGCCGCGGCGACAAGCACCACGGACCATCTGACTGCGGCGGCGTAGCCGACGAGACCGGTCAGGGACGGCGGCTTGTCGCCGTTGGCCCACCGGCCGACGGTGGCCGGGGACACGCCGATGTCGGCGGCGACCTGCCGTCGTGGAATTCCGAGCCGGTCACGGCGCTCGTCAAGGACGGCCATCAGCCGCCCGGCCGGGTCGTCGGTGTCGTCGCCGGGCGGGTCATCGACGTGCTCGACCTCCCCGCCGGGGCCGGCGAACCCGAGGCGGCTACCGAGCACGGCGGCGTACTGGACGGCCTGCTTCAGCGTCGGCGCCCTCAACCCGGTGCCCCACCAGGCGACTTCGTCGGCGGCGGCGCCGGTGGCCTCGGCGATGGTCTCTTCCGGCAGGCCGAGCCTGAGGCGCGTGGCCTCAAGCTCGGCTACCAGAGGGTGAACGGTCACCCGGTCACGCCTTCCCCGCCGCGGGCTCGTCCGAGTCGGCTTCGGGGGTGGGGCCCAGGGCGAGGATGTCGCCCATGCCGCCGTCCCGGAACAGCTTCTCGATCCGCTGCTTGCCGCTCAGGGCGCCGTTCTTCGCGTTCGTGTACCGCAGGATGAACGCCCCGGTGCGCTGCCCAGGCCGGATGGTGGCGAGCTTGATCAGCTCGCCGGTGTTCGGGTCGGCCTTGCAGCCCTCCTCGTCGATCTCCGACTGCAGGCGCGTCATGTACGCCTCGCGTACCTTCGTGCGCACGTAGTCGGGGTGCGTCATGGCGATGAAGGCGACGACGTCGGGCAGATCCAGCGCGCCCGGCAGGACCTCCTGGGAGATCTCGGTCGTGGCGTGCTTTTCGCAGTACGCCTTGACCGCGCCCATGTCCCAGATGATCTCGGGCTTGATGTCCTGGATGTGAACGGTCGCAGCGGCGGCCCCGCCGTCGTCGACGTTCACCGACAGCGACTTCGTGCCGTGCAGAAGCTGCGTCGCGGCGAAGAGCTTCTCCGCCCGCTCGCGGGTGCGCTTGACCTGCCTGCCGAGCGCCTTGTGGACACCGTCGAGGTAGGTGTAGGCGTGGGCCATGTCCAGGGGGTCCTCGCCCCGATCGGCGGCTTCATCCAGCAGGTTGCGGGCGGCGACGATCTCCTCGTCGACGACGATGCCTTCGAGCGCCTGATCGGTGCCGGGCGGCGTCGGAATCCCGGCCATGCCTGCGAGCTGGGCCAGCTCTTTGAACGACAGGTTCTCGAAGCCGGGCATCGCCTGGTCGCCGGTGAAGGTCATCGGCTCGTCGCGGCCAGGCACGTCGTACACGACGGTGGTCGGCTCCGGCTCCGCGGAGGGCGGGTGGACCTGCGCGGCGTCCTCCTCGGAGGCAGCCGCGGTGTCCACGGCGGGCTCCGCGGGGGTGAACTCGCCCTTGTCGAAGTCGTAGTAGCCCGGCCCCATGTTCGGAGTCCACACAGGACTCTTACGGGTGATCTTCTTGTGGGGGGTGCGGCGGCTCATGCGGCGGGCCTTTCCTGAGCGGAGCTGGTCGAGTTCTGGGCGGCCATCAGTTCGGCCATGCGTTCCTGCATGACCTCGGTGAGCTTGTCGTTGGGCGTCGGCGAGGCGATCGCCGGAGCGAGCAGTCCGATCACGGTCGCGCCCAGCTGGTTGGTCAGCTGGTGGATGGAGGTCAGCCGCCTTCCGGTGAGGACCTGCAGGACGGTGAGCCGCCGATCTGGAGTGACCACGCCGCACTGGCCGAGCATCTGCGTAAGCGTCGTCTCCATCTGCTTGGTGATCTTGTCGTCGGGGCTGGGCGGCGGGGCCGCCGGTGGCTGCGCCTCGCCGACTGGGGCCGAGAGCGCCGGGGGGCGGGCGTCCGTCACGCTGTAGGCGACGGCGACAGCGTCGACGCGGCCGGACAGTCCGCGGATGCGGCGCCCGATCAGCTCGGGCAGCCTCTCCTCTTCGCCCCACTCGTTGTCGAGCGTCACACTCTGGTGAACGGGGTGGGCGGCCTCGGCCAGCAGCCGCTGCAGCCGGTCCCGGTCGGTCGTGGCCATGGCCTCGTCGCGGATCTGCTCGGGCAGGCGTTCGCGGCCGAGCCGGACCACCGGCCGTGGCTGGCTGGCCGCCGAGACGCGCATCATCTTGAACACCAGCGAAGCGAGGTCCAGGTCAGGGACGACGCGAGCCTCATCCTTGCCGTAACGGACGTTGAGGTACTTGCTCTTCGCGCCGATGATCGTGGGCGGGGCGTCCAGGCTGAGCCGGATCCACACGCTCGCCTCGTGCGTCAGGTCGCGGTGGCACTCCACCTTGTACGCCTTGACCTTCGGCACCGGGTCGGCGGGGTCGTCGGCGAGGTAGGTTTCGCGGCCGCGGGCGGTGACGACCACGACGCCGGGGAACGTGGTGAGCAGCTCCATCAGCCGCTCGTGGCGGGCGTGGACGTCATCCCAGATGTTGTTGGGGATGCGCACGTCGGCGTTCGGGTCGAACGCGAGGAGCCGCTGGTTTCTGATCGAGCCCTTGGCCCGGGCCCCGCCCCACGTCTTGAGCATCTCCCAGATGCGGGAGCCGCTGTCGACGCCCAGGACGTACGGCTTGTCGCCGGCCGCCAGCGCCTTGCCTGCCTCCTGATGGGCGGCTTCGACCTGGTCGATGATGGACGCCCACGAGCCGTCGTGCTCGATGATCTCGTAGGTGGGGGTGTCGCCTGCGGCGTCGCCGTACTCGTCGCTGTTGCCGTCACCGAGGTCGAGCATCAGGCTACGGCCGACCAGCGGGGAAGCGGTGAGCTCGACGAGCATGCGGGTCTTGCCGGAGTCGGCGGGCCCTTCGACGAGCAGCATCGGGAACGGGACGATGCAGGTCGGGGGGCGTGTCTGCAGTGTCATCTGTTGTTGAGCCCTTCTCCACGGGGAGTTGTGCGGGAACTTTCCTCGACTGTTCCCGTACGGCTGAAGGTCATAGTTCGCCCCAGGCTGGGGCGAACGTTGTGCTAGTTACTGCTCCGGCAGAGTGATGGGCCTGCCGGTCTTCCGGGCGAACTCCTCCCAGGGCGGGATCGTCCAGATACGCATCCGGCCGACCTTCCACTCCGCCTCGGGAGCACCGTTGTTACGCCGAAACCAGATCGACACGGTGTCCGAGTCGACGTCGAACATCTTCGCGACTTCTTTGACTCCGACGACGGGCGGCAGCTCAGGCAAGGGCTGGCCAGGGTTGTCCCACCGGGCTTTCAGCCAGACCGGAGTACCTGAGACGACCGCGTCAGGCGGGGGCAACTTGTCGTGATCTCCCCGATGTCGCCACGAGTGGATCGTGTTGATCGACTCGCCCAACATCTTGGACAGGTCGAGCTGTCCCACCAGCTCAGGCCGCCCCTGCGGGGCTTCCGTCACATTGTCACCTCCTTTAACTGTGCAATTCTTACCCTACACCCGTGAGGGAACTTTTTGCAACTTTTCCCGAACAGTAGTGGTAAAGAATGAGCAACGCGCTACTCTGATGGAGCTGGGCGCCACTGGGCGCAGCTCTCTTCCACGGGGAGCGAAGAAGGGCCTGCCACCTCGACGGCGGGCCCTTCGCCCGTTTCAGGGCCGGCTCGTGAACGCCGCCCCCGCCTCCCCCGTGCGGGACGCCGCCAGCGACAGCAGCAGCGACACCACGGCCCCGCCGGCGCCGATCACCAGCGCCGCCCGCAGACTCGGCAGACGCAGCGCCCCGATCTGGTCGGCGCCGACGCCGCCCAGGGCGGCCGCCGCTCCCGCCCGTACCGCCCGCTCGATCGCGTCCTTCCAGAACAGCCGCGAGAAGACGCCGCGCGCCGGCCGCCGATGCCCGGCTACGTGACCGGTGCGAGCCACGCCGCTTCCCAGTCGTCCCGGCCGACCTTGCCGGTGTAGCGCAGCCCCTTCTCCCGCTGAAACGCCCTCGCCACCTCCCGCGACTCCTCCCCGAACGCGCCGTCGACCGCCAGAGGCCACCCCCGCTGCTTCATCTGCCGCTGCCAGGTGCGGACGTCCTCGCCGACGGTCAGCGGCGGATACTCGAAGACCCTGCCGGGCCAGGGCGGCATCGGCTGCGAGGGCTTCGACGGAACCTCCCGACCAGGCCGCGGGCAGCCACGCCGAATCCAGTCGTACAGCCACTCGCCGGGGCATTCGGTGTCCCACCCGTCACGGTGGCCGAGAACCTCGTCGCCGCACGGCATCCGCTTCGCCGGCACGCCGCGCAACCATTCGACGGCGTCGACCAGGCCGTGCAGCATGTCGTCCGTCGGGACGACCAGGCCGGCCTCCCCCACCATCGCCATGATCGCGTAGTGGCCGCTGTTGAGGCCCTGGCCGTTCGCGGCCGGCAAGACTCCGGGCCCCCGCCCGACCAGGACCTGCCGGTGCGGACACACCAGCGCCGTGTAGCCGAGATCCCCCCACATGTTGGTCTCCATGTGGTGCCTCTGGATGGACTTGGCCAGGAGCAGGCACCGGGAGTGATGCCTCGCGATGCCCGGCTCCACCCGGTCACCCATGTAGTGGATCTTCACGCCCTTGGGTCGTTCCCTGAGCAGCACCTCACCCTTGGCGGAGCGTGCTCCCCACAGGTCCCGACCCACCAGCTGCACCATCAGCGTCTCCTTCTTGAGGCTCGGGCAGCGCGCCGCCGCGCCGCTTCCTTACGCCGGTCCCGGCGCGGCCGCCCCGCCACCACCGGCGTCTCCCCTTCGGGGGGCCTGCCGTACTGGGCGGCGTCGGCCGGTACGTGGCGCTCATGCGGAATGTGCTCCACCACATGCCAGTGGCAGACGTAGCCGGCGCCCATTCACCACCCCCGCCACAGCGCCACCGCGGCGACGAGCAGCGCACCGAACGCGATCAGCGTCGGCAGGCTCCTGGGCCACCGGTTGGCCTCCAGGTCCCGGACACGGTTCTGCAGGTCGTTCACGGTCGCCGCGATCCCGTCGACCTTCCCATCGACGGCGCCTACCTTGCCGTCCACGAGCTCGACCTTGTGATCCACCTGGACGACCTGCTTGCCGACTTCCACCACGGCGCCGTACACGTGGGCGGCCGTGACCACCCCTTCGAATGGGTCGCGCTCAACCATCACCACCGCCCATCCCCCGGTGACCCGACAGGCGGCGAGCGGTCGCCTCCGGGGCGCCCAGCGTAAGCAGCGCGTCATAGTCGGCCCGCCGTACAGCGTCGACCTTCGCGTTCTGCTCGGCCACCCACGCCTTCACCTGGGCGGCGTAGCCGGCACGTAGCTCCTCGGCCTGCTCCGCGGTGATCTCTTCCGCGTCGGCCGGGACGGTGAGCGCCATCGCGTAGGAGCCCTCCACCTCCAGGGAGCGGGAGATCAGCGTTCCGTCACCCAGCCGGAAATACTTCGTGATCATCATCAGAGTCCCGCCAGCGCTAGAACCCGCATCTGCCATCTGATCTCGCCGTACTGGGCGCCGCCCTGCCCGGAGCCGACGTCGATCGGCGCGGTGAACGTGTTGGACCCGCCGGCGGGAATCGTGCCGGACACGAGCGTCTGGGTGAGCTCCCAGTGCACCCCAGTCTCCTGCGTGCCGGCGGCCGGCGCCGGGTTCTCCGTCGCCAGCACCGAGTTGCCGTTGATGCGGAAGCCGGCGCGGGAGTCCGTACCGGGCGGCAGGTAGAAGTCCACGTCGACCTGGACCCACTGCACGACGATCGCCGGGTAGCAGTCGCTGGGGTTCTCGACCTCGATCTCCGCCTGGGCGACCTCGGTGAACCCGGCCGGGACGGTGACCAGGGCGCCGCCGGTCGTGCCCGACGCCGACGCCCGCCCCGCCTTGGGATACGGCGGCACCCACAGCCCGCAGTTCGGATCGACCCGCAGCGGGTTCTGCGAGGTGGGGCAAGGGTAGGGCCACGCCTGCTCGGCGGGGCTGCCGCACAGGTCCAGTCGCAAACGCCCGTTCAGGTCGACCATGAACTCCGGGCCGACGCATACCTGGGGCATGGGTCACTCCCCCTGGTAGCCGGACAGCCGCCGCGCGGTGTCCTCCGGGATGCCGACCGCGATCAGCGCCTCGTAGTCGCCGCGCATCCGCTGCTCGTCACCTTCCAGCAGGTCGGCGACGTGGCTTTCGCGGGCGGCGACGTGCTCGGCGCGGATCCGCTCGTACTCCTCCTGGCTGATCTCGGCGTCGCCGGGCTGAGCGATATGCTCCCCCCGGCCGAGGACCTCCACCGCGCTGACCGAGCCGTCGCCGTGGCGGACATACACCTGCTGGACGCGGCCCGACGCGGCGTCGGCGGCGGCCTGCGCTTCGACCAGGTGCTGCGGGGAGACGAAGTCGCCCCCGGTGATCTCGGTGGCGTCGGCCGGCGGGGCGTGCGTGTCGCGGTCGGTGCCGTCGGCCTGCGACAGGGTTCCGTCGCCGTGCCGGTAGTACAGCGTTTCCACAGGTCCTCCCGGAATCAGACGATGATCAAGAACGCGCGCATGAAGTGCTGGATGCGGTTGTAGGTCGCTCCGCCGCTGCCTCGGCCCATGGTGATGTCGAGGGACTCGACGGCCGACGCACCCGGGCCGATGCCGCCCGCCCGGTTGTAGACCTTCGTCACCTGGCAGTGGACGTCGGACGCCGTGGAGCCGCCGCGGTTGGCGAAGTACTGCATCTCGTCGGTGGTGATCCCGCCGGCGGCGCCGGAGTTGGCGGGCAGGTCGAAGTCGATGTCGACCTCGACCTCGACGAACACGAACGCCGTCCGGCACGGATCGGGGTTGGTGATGTTCATCGTCCGCGTGGCGATCACGTTGTCGAAGCCGGTCGGCACCGCCGTACTCGGCAACGTCTGGTTCTGCGAGGACTGTACGAAGTCGGTGCGGCCGCGCGGCTCCGAGCGGAGCGTGCCGGTCGAGTCGCAGTAGACGCCGCCCGCGTTGGCGTCGATCGCGCACGGGTACGGCCAGGTGCCGACTCGGGCGGCCAGCGGCGACGCGGCGCTGCCGTTGCCCGTCAGGCCGCAGGTGCCGACCGTCAGCGCGGCCCGCAGACCGGTCGCCGTGCAGCTCAGCAGGTTGCCAGCGGCTGCGTTGATGATCGGCGTCGCGGTGAGCGGCTGCGGCACGGTGCCCAGGCCGCCCAGGTCGATGCACGGCGTGTCCTGGACGGCGACGGTCGTCAGGCCGCCGCCTCCGCCGCCGCCAGCCGCGTATAGGCCGCCGTCGCCGCCGATCACCATCGCGTTACCGGCGTCGGCCGAGATCTTCGCGTTGATCCTGTTGTTCGCGTCGTCGTAGGCCAGGCCGTTGCCGAGGGCCTGGCCTACGCAGTCCTGGATCACTTCGCAGTCCGTCGTTCCCGTCGCCGAGACGACGTACGGGTTCGAGGCGCTGCCATTGCCGGTGACGTTGACCCCTGCACCAGGGGTGATCAAGCAGCTGCAGGAGCTGGCACATCCGCACCGTGCCAAGGCGAGCCTCCCTCCATGGGGGTAGGCCCGGCCCTCACGCCAGCAGCATCACGGTCAGCGTACCGGCGGCGGTCGTCGCCTCTTCGGAGCGCCGCCATCGGCCGGCACCATGACGGACGTCATCCTTTACCTGATCGCAGCTTTTCGCGGCGGGTCCGCGGCCTACGATCGGCGCGTGAATCTCTTCCCGTTCGGCTGGGCCGCGTTGGCGTTGACCGGCACGATCGGAGCCGCCGGGCTCGCTTCGCTGGTTGTGCGGGCACGCCGCGCGTCCGATGCGGTCATGATGCGGGCGCCGAGCGGCCATTGGACGGTGCCGGTTCCGCGCGGCGACGTGCCCGCCCAGTTCGGCGCTGACTTCCTCACCCAAGGCGGCTCGTCGTGTCAGGCGGAGGGGAGCGGCGGCGACTGCGGCAGCTCGTAGCCCGGCCGGAGGCGCGTCAGCCGATACGACCGCTGCCGCCCGGCTAGAACAGCGCGAGCGTCTGGTCGGCTACCTGCTCGCAGGCTCCCAGGCGCAGGCAGCGACGGCAGTTGACCGGGTACTCAGAGGGATACAGCCGCCCTGGGTCCCAGCCGGAGATGGGGGTGCGGCAGGCGGGGGCGGGCAGTTCCACGCCGTACTGATCCCGGCTCGTGCCGGGGCGGTGCACGATCCGGGAACCTTCAACGCGCAGGCCGCATGTTTCCACACGTCAACCCTACCAAGATCACCTTTTGTGTTCGTTTGGTTACGATAGCCGAACCGGTGCGAGCGCCTGCCCTGAGCGCGGAACCCCCCGCTACGGCGACGCCACCACGGTGACGGTGCCGGTGGTGGCGTGGCGGGCGGTGAGCCGGCCCGTGTCGTCGACCTCCAGCACGTAGGCGTCGGGGGCGACACCGACCACCACGCTGGTGCGGTGCTCCAAGATACGGAGCCGGTCGTCCAGGTCACGCAGGATCTCCGCAGGTGTGCGCGGCCGTACCCTCACCCTCGCCATGCCGTCCCCTCTTCCGGTCTTCCGGTCAGGCGGCGGTCGCCGCGGTGTCGACGCCGAGCGGCGCCAGCGTGATGCCGACCTTCTCGCCGTCGGCTTCGGTGAACGTCACCCGCACCCGCAGCAGCCGCAGCTCGGCGGCGATCGTACGGCACGTCGCGGTCGAGGTGACCGGGACGGTCACGCCGGGGATCAGGTCCTGGATGCCGATCGGCGCCTCCGGGGCGAGCTGGGAGTCGTCGGGGATTTCGAGGAACACCGGCGCCGGATCGCCGGCGGCGACCAGGGCGTTCGCCTCAGCTTTGGCGGAGGCGGCGTCCTGGATCTCCTCCTCGGTCGCGATGAACTCCAGCAGCCCGCACGTGCCGGTGCCGCCCGCCTCGGCCATGACGCCCTTGCCGATGACGGTCGCGTGCGTGATCGCCGCCAGGCCGTCCTCGATGACCGACAGCGGGCCCACGAAATGCTCGTCCGTCAGGCCGGGCAGTCTGCCCAGCGGCCCCTCCCCCGTCAGGATGATGCGCCGGCCCAGCACCGTGAAGTCGACGCCGGTCCTCGCGAGCTCCCGCAGGTGATCGAGGACGTAGCCGGAGTTGGCGGCGTACTTGCGTTCGCCGATGATGCCGGACGCGGTGACCCACAGGTAGGCCAGGACGTTCGGGTCGTCCGGCTCGAAGCCGTGTTCGATGAGGATCCGGGCGATCATGGCGAGGTCGGCGGCGTTGGTGCCGGTGTAGTCGAGCAGCTCGCGGATCTTCCTCCTGAACAGCCACTGGGTGACGTCGCGGGCGGCGATCATCGTGTCGTCGCCGCGGTGCGCGATCCGCGTGATCGGGCCCTCCCACACCCGTTTCTGATCGCGGTAGATCGTCAGCGAGTTACACCAGGTGCGGGTGTTGCCGAGCAGCTCGCAGCACTCCTCGCCCCGGTAGGGGACGGTGATGTTCGCCTCGGAGGTGTCGTCCAGGATGCGTGACCAGTCCAGCGCCGACGCCTCGACGGTGCCGTACTCGCGGCCGCCGGTCCGGTCGGCGATAGCGACCGTGTACGTCTCAGGGCACCCGAGCGGACCCATGATCACACCTCCCGGACGATGGTTCGCAACGTGACGGTCGCGTCGTCGGCGATCGTCGTGGAGTCCGCGGAGACGCACACCAGGTACGGGATGCCGCACTCCAGGACGGGCCAGCTCAGCGGCTGCCCCTCCGGTCCGGACACGATGCCCTCGGCCGGGGTGTCGGCCCGGCCGGGGCACTGCACCAGCACGGTGCGGCGGGTCGAGTCGAGCGTCAGTTTCGACGCCGCCGGCAGATACGAAATGTTGATCTCGGAGCACCAGGCGCACGGGTCGAGCTGCTCGTACGGCACACCGAACGGGTTGGGGTAGAACCTGACCCTGATGTTGCGCAGCACGTCAGACCCGGTGTACAGCTCCAGCAGCGGCACCAGGTCCGCCCAGATGGGCGCCGCCCCCTCGGGGATCTCCACGCACACCTGCCGGCGGGTGAACGGCTCGCACAGGCACGGGTTACGCGGCAGCGGCAGGTCCGGCAGGACGGCCGGCGGGCAGTTGGGGTCCAGCGGGCACGGCTGCGGCTGCTGGGCGGCGCACTCGCCGGCCTCGTCCAAACAGCCGGGGTCGGTCGACCACTGGACGCATTCGCCGTCGGGCGTCTCCGGCGGCCAGGTGACGGCCTCGGCGACGGTGACCGCGGGGCGCAGCGCGTGCGGCCGCCCCGCCGTGAGCTGGAACTGCACCTCGCGTAGCTCGCCCGGGCAGCAGGCGCAGCCGGTGATGCTGCGCAGCTTCTTCACCTCACTCGTCAGGGCGACGTCGCGCAGGGTGCGGAACACTCCGGCGCCGCACGTCTGGCTCGTGCACGGGCCGGGGCAGCATTCGCCCGGCGTGGCCGGAACGGTCGGGCAGCACGTCATGAACTCCAGGTCGTCGCCGCCGCACGAGCCTGGCCCGCAGCCCAGCGCGCCCTGCAGCACCGACGACAGCCACCGCTGCCCGTAGTCCACCGCGCAGGACGTCCTGCCGATCAGCATGCCGGTCACGGTGATCGTGCGGGCGCCGTACCGTTTGCGGCCGATGACGGCGCCGTCGCCGAGCCGGTTGGTCACCGGCCGGCTCACGGGCGCCGATTCCAAGCCCTCGATGTCGGTGCACAGGAACCCGGCGAAGTCCGTCGACGACGCCTCAGCCGGGTCGTACCAGGGGGCGTCGTCAGTGTCCGGCAGCATGTACGGCTCGTCGCCCAGGACATCGATGAGGCCGTCGCAGCCGCAGTCGCGGATCGAGGCGTGCGACGGCGCCAGCCCCGCCTGGCTGTAGGCGTACACCCGGGCGCTGTTGGCCACCTCGACGCCAGAAAAGCAAAGCCAGTCGGTGGATGCCATGTTCGGTCCCCTCTCCTATCGCAGCGCCTCGGCCAGCTGACGTTCCTGCTCGGCCCAGATATCGCCCGCCGACGCCATGACCTGCGTGTAGGTGTTGTTGAACGTGACATCCCGGACCGCTGAGCTGGCCTGGCCCCTGGCTTGGGCGGCCTGCCGGGCTGGAACGGCGGCGCTCTCGCGGACAGGCCGGAAGGCGGCGGCCTGGGCGGGTGTGATCGGCGCGACCATCTGGCGGGCGGCCTTCTCGATCCGCGGCGCCATGTCCTGCAAGCCGAGGAGGTAGCCGAGCCCGGTGTTGCGGCCGTCGGCGCGCATCCTCCTCGACGGGCTTTTGATCTTCAGTTCTTTTCTGACGGTCACCGAGATGCTCTTGGCGATCGCCGTCATGAGCGCGGTGATCTCCTTCTGCTGCGACTTCAGGCCCGCGAGGAAGCCCTTGCCGGCGTTGACGCCGCTGTCGTACAGGAAGTCGGCGCTGTCCCGGCCGAAGACCTTGCTGTTGCTGTTGATGCGCTGCTGCAGCGAGTTGATCTCACGGAGCGTCGACGTCGACGCCTTCGCCAGGGTGGCGGCGAGCTGCCCGGACTGTTCGGGCCCGCCGGTCACGAGCTGCTCGATCAGTGACTTGTCGGCGCCGCGCCGCTCCAGCTTCGCGATGTCGGCCCGGAACGTGTCGATCGCCTTCAGCCGTTTACGCAGGCTGACCGCGATGGACTCCGGTGTCGCCCGCTCTTCGTCGGTGAGCGTCGACAGGGCGGCCGAGGAGCGGGCCCGGTCGGCGACGTCGACCGCGGTCTGCGTCGCCTTCTCCAGCGTCTCCGCGAGCCGGTCACGCTCGGTGGCGAGCTTGCCCAGCGCCGAGTTCAGCGTCGTCAGCCGGGCGACCAGCAGGTTGTCCACCCGCGTGTTGGTCTTCTTCAACGCCGCGGTGATCTGCCGCTGCAGGTCGCGCAGCTGCCGGGAGATCTCCTCCGGGCTGGCCGAGATCAGGTTACGGACGAAGTCGCCGCTCACCGACCGGTTGATGTCGATCAGCTTGTCCCGCACACTCTTACTGATCTTGCCGAGTTCGGCGTTGATCGCCCGCTGCGAGCGGGCCAAGCCGCGGGCCAGGTCGGCGCCGAGCAGCGCCCCCAGGTCGATCACCGGGTTACGGCCGGACGCGAAACCGCCGGACGCGAACCTCGGTAGGCCGCCGCCCACCATGCCGCCGCTGGCGAACTTGTTGCTGTTGATCGCCCGCAGCAGCTCCTCGTACCGCTTGGTCGCCTTGGCGTTGACGACGAACTCACCGGCGCTGAGCCTGGCCAGGATCGAGTCACTCGTGCCGGTGCCCGGCCCGCGTAGCTTGCCGCCAGCCGCGAAGGCGGGGAAGGTGCGCGGCTTGAGCTCCTCGGCCATGCCGCCTGTCGCGCCCGCCGTGGCGGTGGTGCGGCCGATCCTCAACGTGACATCGACGATCTTTCCGGAGCTGTTACGGATGAACGACTGGACAGCGGCTTGCGCAGGCGCCGTGTTCGCCCGGATCGTGACAGTCTTCGACTTCAGGTTCTTGATGCTGTTGGCCAGGCTGTTGACCTTCGGCGCGGCCGCGCTGGAGGAGTTGCCGGCGCCCTGCGCCTCGGTCGCCAGGTTGGAGACGTTCCCGGCGGCACCCTGCGCCCGCCGGTCCAGGACACCCGCCTGCCGGGCCGCCTCCGAGACGCCGCCCTTCGCCCCGGCGGCTTTTCCTCCCAGGTTGCCGAGCGCGCCGCCCGCGTTGTCGGCGGCGGTCTTCGCCCCCGTCAGCGCGTTGCGCAGCTCGTTGATGAGCGCCCGGCTCTCAGCGCTTTTGCCGGCCAGCCCCGTCAGGGCGGGCAGCTGGTTGCGGAACGCCGCCGTGGTCTTGTCGACCGACTGGTTCGCGGCGAACTCGGCGTTCGCCTGGTCACGCAGCGACGTGATCAGGTTCTGCAAGGCGGTACGGCGCGCCTGCGACGTGGCGTTCCCCTGAGCCAGCACCTGGTTGGCGGCGATGAAAGCGTCCTTGACACGGGTCGTCGCGGTGAACAACGCCAGCGACGGGTTGACGGTGAGGTCGAACGCCGCCTGCAACGCTTTGACCCGGTCGGTCAGGTTCAGCGCTTCGTTGGCGGTGTTCGCGAACGCCGTCTGGATCGCCAGCGTGGGATTCTGCGCCGCCTGCACCGCCGCCTGGTAGGCGGCGAACTTCCCGGCCGCCGCCGCCGTCAGGTTGCCGCTCTGCGTGACCCCCTGCGACAGGTCAACACCGACCGCGTCGGCCAGGGCGATCGCCTGCGTCTTGGTGATCCCGTAGGTGGCGGCGACGGCCTTCGCGCCGGCGTCGATGTTCGCCAGCGCCTGCCGGTTCTGCTCCAGCGCCTGGGCGGCGGCGACGTTCACATCCGACAGGCCACGCTGAGCCAGTGCGGCCTGCGCGTTCGCGACGGTGTTGGCGTTCAGGTCGCGGTTCAGGTCCCGTAGGGCCAAGGCGATGCGTTCCTCAGTAGGCGCAACCTTGGCGGCCAGGACCTTGTTCGCGTTTTCGTAGCCGATGACGTTGTTGCGGACCGCCAAGTTCTGCGCCTGGATCGAGGCGACCAGCTCCTCGCCCCGGGTTTTCGCGGTCGCCAGCGAGATCGCGAACACGCCCAAGGCGGCGGCGCCGGCCAAATATATATTCGGCCCGGCGCTCGCGGCCGCGATGAGCGCCTTGGACGCCAGCGACGCCCCCTTCGTCTCCTTCGAGAACGTCTTGACCTTCCCCAGCCCGCCGGTGAAGGCGTTCCCGAGGGCGGTGATGGGGCCGCGCAACGCGACCGTCGTCACCAGCAGCTGAACCAGCCCCGGCGACAGGTCCGACACGGCGGTCAGCAGCTGCAGCGTCCCCGACACCACGCCGCCCAGGATCGGGGCGAGCGGCGCCAGGGCCTGCAGCAGCGCGGCCGCCGCCGCCCCGCCGTCCTGGACGATCGACACCAAGCCGTCGATCGCGCCGGGCGCCGACTGCTCCAAGAAGTCGAAGAAGCCCTGCGCCCGGTCGGAGTCGAAGCCGTCGCCGAGGGCGTTGACGGCGTCGGTCAGCGAGTCCGTCACCGATTTAGCGAGCGGCACCAGCTGGGGCAGCAGGTCCCGCGTCTCCGTGAGGGCCGCGTTGTAGACGCGCAATGTGTCGGGGGCGAGCGCCGCCGACAGCGCCTTGTACTCGTCGACCAGCGCACTCGTCGACGTGGCGGCGATCTTCTGGTCGTCGGTGAGGGACGCCCACTCGTCGGCCATCTCGGTCTGCGCCTTGATGACCTTCGTGATCGTCGGGATCGCGAACACGCCGAACGCGCCCACCCCGGCGCCGGCGGCGGCGAACGCGGGCGCCAGCCCGGCGGCGGCGGCGATCGCCGAGATGATCGCCTGCCGGGTGAAGGTCAGGCCCCGCACCACCCGCTCGGACGCCGGCGGCAGCCCGGCCAGGTCACGCAGCAGCCCGGAGAAGCCGCCGCGGCCCCGGCCTCCGGAGCCGATCCCGGCGAGCGCCTCGCGGATCTTCGTCGCAGCCGGCACCAGCCGCCGGTTGATCGTGTCGGCCGCCTGGTCGCTGGACTTCTTCGTCTCCACGCCGACCCGGGCGGCGGCCTTCGCGGTCTTGTCGAGCTCGGCGGCCGCGGCCTTCGCCCCGCGCTGCACAGCCTGGACGGCGGTTTCAGCGGTCCGCGCTGAGCGCTGCGTCTCGGCGCCTATCCCGGAGGCGGCCTGTTCGACCTTGCCGAGTTCCTTGGCCGCCACCGCGGCCGCCGCCTTGACGCGCCGCTCCAGCCCTTCACGGAGCTTCTCCGGCAGGCCCTCGAAGTCGAGGGTGAGCTCCACCTCGGCGCGGCTGAGCGGCTGACCTGCGGCCATGGGCGGGCACCCCTACCGGTCGCGATGGTGCCCGGCCCTCAGCTCAGCGACGACCCTAGGTTACGGGGACCGGGCTCCGCCCTCCCGCATCGCCTTGCGACCGGTACGCGTCCATGAACGCCCGTCCTTGCTCCTGCGGCGACCAGGCCGCCGTCGCCTGCCGCTTCGGCATCCCCGCCGGCGGGCGCGTCAGCTGCATGTCCAGCCGCCTCTTCCCCTTGTCGTCGGCGCCGTCGACCAGCCACCCGTACACCAGGTTGCACGTGCGGGCCGGGTTCGGCAGCAGCGCCGCCAGCTCCACTCCGCGCAGCGACAGTTGCCCGTCCAGCTCCCCCCAGGAGGCGGCCAGCGTGGCGTACAGCCGCTGCGCCACCCACCACTTGCGGCCCGTCGCCTGCTGCACGAGCCGTTCGGCCACCGCGCGCACCTCCTCCCGGGTCAGCGGGTCTTCCTCTCCGTCGAGCCGGTCCGACAGCCGTTCACCGTCGAGCGGGTGCAGCAGCCCGTACAGGACGTGCATGTGCCACCGCTCGGCCGGTAAATACTCCAGCAGCACCTGCCACGACCCGGCCAGCTCGTAGATCTCCTGATCGAGAACGAACGACGCCGGCGGCCCCAGGACCGCCGGCCGCCACTCCCCCACCGGCTATCGCGGCGCGGACGCCGAGCGGGCGGCACGCGCCCGGGCCGGGTGCGGCTGACGGCTGCCTGCGCCGGCCTGCTCCTTCGCCTGCAGCTTGCGGATGATCTGCGGGATCAGGTCGAACAGATCACTGCGCTCGAAATCGTCGTCGTCGTCCTTCGCCCTGCTCAGCAGCCGCCGCAAGCTCTCTGCGGTGACGACGGTGTGCAGGAACTCCCAGCCCTGCCACAGCACGTCCGGGCCGGTCGCGCGCCGCGCCGCCGTCTCCTCCAGGGAGACCAGCAGGTCCTCCCACTTGCGTGGCTTCACCAGGTAGTAGGTCTCACCATCGAGCTGGAAGGCGACCGTCCGCTCCTCAACGGATGTTTTCGTCAGGTGCGGCTTGGCCTTCGTGGTGAACACCAGCTCCGGATCGACGACGACCTCTTCCATCTCCACCTCGCCGACCGCCCTCTGGGCGTCGTCCTTCACCGCTGCGTCGCTCATCGTTCCCCCGAACGTGTCGATCCGCTGATCCCGTTGAAGCCCCTATCATTGCGCGAGCGTGGAGCTCCTCGAGCGCCTGAGCGTGCCGCTACTTCGGCCCCAGGTCCACGACCGGGTAAGGGCAGGCCGCCGCGAACGCCCGCCGCAACCACCGATCCCCCTTGATCCCTTTGACGGAGGCGGCGAAGACGGTGACGTTGGAGCCCTTCGGCGTGAACACCAGCACCTTCGCCCGCTTCGGCACGATCGGCTTGCCCGCCGGCCCGTAGATGCCCGTGCCGACGTCCAGCCAGTAGGCGTGCTTGGCCAGCGATCCGGCGCGGCCGACGACGTGGTTGGCCAGCCCGAGCGCGTTGCTGTAGATCGTGCCGCGGGCCACACCGGTGTCGACCCGGATGGTGCGCTTCCCGATGTTCGCCGTCTCCCGCATGATCTTCTCGACGTGCTGGACGACCGGCCCGTCCGGCGACCGCAGGAACCGGTTCAGCGCCGCCGGGTTGTTACGGACCCGCACCCGGTACGTGGCCACCGCACACTCCTGTCCGGCGGGTCAGGCCGCCTCGTCGTAGTCAGGCTCGCGCACCTTCAGCTCGATCTGCGGCGGGCTGCACAGCGCCTCATGCTCGTCGTCCGGGTCTCCGACCAGCCGCATGCCCGTCACCGCTTGCCCACCTTTCCAGCCGAGGCCGCCTGGCCGCCGGTCTTCTCCTCCTGGCCGCCATCGGCACCGGCCGGGTCATCGCCCCAGCTCTCTTCGACGAATGAGTGATCGGCCAGCAGCGTCAGCTTCCGCGCCTCGATCACCTTGCGGATGAACGGCGAATCCGCGACGTCGTACTGATGGCCATCACGCATACCCAGCACTGGCGCGTTCGCTTTCACGGTCAACATGCCCATGCGCAGCAGCAAAGCAGAAGGCCGCCCCCACGTCGGCGGGGGCGGCCCGAGGTGACCGCACGTGTCGTGATCTTACGCGGGGTGTAGCGGCCAGGCGGGACGCGTGCGTGAGGTCACCCCTGCGGCCGGTAGGCGCCGGCTCCAGGTCTCATCACCGGGTCAGCCGCCGGCGAGGTAGTCGCGCAGGTTGGCCGCCATGGTGTCCATCTGGTCGGCACCGCCCTGGCCGCTGGAATGCAGGACGACGCCCTCCACGACCAGGGCCAGGACGTTGTTCAGAGGCTGGGTAGCGCGGCACAGCACCATGAGCCGCTTCGCCTCCCCCTGGGTGAGCACCATGGCGACATCACCGAGGTTGAGCGGGCGGTGCCCCTCCAGTTCGGTGGCAGCGACCTCCAGCAGCGGGAAGAGAAACTGGTGGGTTTGCTGGCAGGCGGTCAATCCGGCGCTGGACGAGGCCCAGGACACCTCGTGGGTGCCATCCAGCAGCTTGGGATGGTCGGGGGTGGCGCGGAACTCCACGTACATGCCATCGTCGACGCCGGCGCACACCCCTTCCTCGTCGCCCTCCTGCGCGTAGCGGCAGGTGTAGATGGCTTTCGGTGCGGGTGTCGGCGGCCTCTGCAGCTTCTGGTAAAGCAGAACGCCCAATCCGGTGAGCACGGCGGCCAAGGCCAGCAGCGCTGCCCCGGTGGCGGCCCGGCGCGCCCGGACGTCCTCGCCCAAGGCCCGGCAGCGGCGGCTGTAGCCCCACACGCTGATCACGGCGATAAGGACGACCAGGGCGATCACCATGACGTGTAGCTGTCAGGGTCGAAGGTCACGGCATTCTCCATGGGGGTGGGAGAGCTGAACGCACTTACAGCAGGCGTCCGACCGATAACGGCCTGTGTTCGACACCAGCGTGGCGGTTCAGCTCTCCCCGTGTGACGGTTATCGCCTCACACCCCTCCACGGAGTCAGGCCGGCGCGGGGCGACCCGACATGCGAAGCAGCCCCTCACGCACGTAGGCGAGGACCTCGGCCGGCTCGTACGGCATCCTTTGCCGTTTGACGCCGGGGTGACTCCGGTAAGGGACAGAACCACCGCGGGGCCGCTCTCCCACCCACCCGTCCCAGTGTGGCGGGAACACGTCCCCCTCACGCACCGGCAGCGTCACCTCAGCGCCGGCCTCGCCCATCCTTCGCTCCAGCCCGTCGAGCCCGAAAAAGCACACCACCAAGCGGTGCCCGGCCAACTGCCGCACCTGGTCGACCACGTCCTCCGGGTCGGTGAACCTCGCCAGTTCCTCAGCTGACCCGTAGCGCAGACTCCCGGTGTGGCGCTGAGCGTTGAACCCGGCCCACAGGCTGACGCTGATCACCACCTGCCCGCTCAACCTCTCCACCCGCAGGTCGAAGTTCTGCCACGTCCCCGAGAAGTGGACGAGCAGCGCGTCCGAGTCGTCGAGCACGTCGCGCGCCCACGCCTGCGCCCGTGCCCGGTCGGAGGCCCGCTCAGCGTGCCACCATCGTTCGGCCGCCGGTTCCTGGCACGCCTCGCAGTAGCGCTGCCCGTCGTGGCCCTTCCTGTGCGGCTGGTCGGATCGCGTTTTGCAGTGGGCGCAGGTGCGCGCCAAGTCCCAGGCCGCCTGCCGTGAGGGCGGCAGCGGCGGCAGCGCCACCGAGTCGGCGACAGCGAACAGCTCCGCGTAGCCGCGCGGCATCATGTACGACGCGATCGGCTTCTGCCCTTCCGCGGGGCGTCGACGGCGGTGCTTCAGCATCGTCACAGTGGCCAGCTGGGCGGCCGGCAGTTCGTTGTAGCGGTAGATGAGCCGCTCCTTGGGGCAGAAGACACGCCGCCGGGTCTTACGTCTGTCGGCCAAACTCACCTCCGCCGTGATCATCCACTGGGCCGGGTCGAGCTGCACAGGGGGCGCGTCGCCGTCATTGTCGGCGTGCAGACGCGGCAGCCCCTCAGACGTGGCGGGCAGCAGCACACCGCGCACGCGCTGATCGTTGAGAATGCTGGTGGCGATCACCCGCCAGCCGACCAGGCTCGGCTTGTCCTCCTGCGGCACGGGCCTCTCGGCGTCGCTGCCGGGCTGCGGGTCCGGCACGGGAAGGTCGTAGCCGCGGGGTTGCTCGGCCATCAGAGGTCAGCTCCCGTCTGCTCCTGGGCGGTGATGACGGCCTCGTCCGCGCCCGCCCGGTGCACCGGCCCAGTGATCGGGGATGGTGCGGTCTGCGCCGCAACGGGTCCCGGACGCTCCACGTCCAGGAGGCTCTGGACCTCAGCATGCAGGGCTGCGCCGATGCGCTTCATGTTGCGCGCCGCCCGGCGCGCGTCCTCCAGGTCCTCCATGGCGTCCTGGTAGTCGGTGTGGCTCAAGTCGCCATCGGCGCCGGTGATCCGACGCAGCAGGTCGTTGAGGCAGCGGTCGACGTCGTTGAGCTTCTCGTCAACGCCGTCCAGGGCGCCGAGCAGGTCGCCGACGGTCTCCTTCTGATCCGCCAGACGCCGGCTGTGGGCGGCGTCGGGACGGCGGCTGTGGGCGGCGTCGGGACGGCGGCTGTGCAGGTCGGTCACGGTCACTGGGGTCTCTCTTCCATAGATCACAGGTCACCGCCCGGGCGGCACGGAGAATCAGAACGGTCACCTTTCAGGTCATGGCCGAGGACGTCGGCGACGTAGCGACTTACCAGGTCGCACCCAGCTTTCAGCCGGTCGTAGACGTCCCGGGCGCCGTTTCCGAGGAGGATGTCCTGGCCGGCGTTGATCGCCGTCTGAGACGCGCTGCCGACGATGTCGAACGCCTGCAGAAAAGTCAGCGAGCGACTGTCGGACCAGGCGCCGGCAGCGGCCTGTGCCGCACGCAGCTCCGACTCGGCTTTTGCGACGATCTCCTCAGCGGCGAGGATCTTCTCCTCGAAGTGCTGGGCGATGATCTGCTCGGCTGCCTTCTTCTCCTCGCCGGTCAGCGGCACCGGGCTGAGCTTGTGGTTCACCGGCCGGCGCCGACGGGCCCGGCGCCGTCCGGGGGTGGCGTGAGCGCGGCGCGCAGTTGGGCAGCCACACCCGGGCTGAGCTGGCCGGCGGCCGCGAGGATGTCGACGAGATTGCGGGTGGTGGTGATCGCGACGACGACCTGGGCCGCGTCGCGGACTATCTGCTTCCAGCCTTCGCCGCCCTGCGCGGCCGCCGCCTTGTGGAGGGCGACGTAGTGAACGGCCCAGACCGGGTCGTGACCCTCACCGCGCAGGCGTACGTACTCCTCGATGCGGGGCCACCGGTCCTGGATCTCACCCGGCAGGATGCCGGCCCCCATCGTCTTGTACGCCTTGCCCGCAAGATGCAGCGCGCCCTCGAGTGCGCGGGCGGACTCGTGTGGCTTCCCGCTCGCCGAGGGGATGCCCAGCAGGAATCCGAACACGTCGTGGACGTGCTTCGAATCCTGGACGGTGAGCGTCATCAGAGGTCACCGCCCTGCGTCAGCTGGATGTACTGCCGCTCGTCGAGCCGCCAGGACGCGGCCAGCGCATCATGGGCCGCCGGGGCGACGGTTCGCAGCAGGATCTGCGCCTCCTCTTCGGCGCGGGCCTGCCGCTGCGCCCGGAACGGCGCGCCCTCGGGCAGCTGGCGGCTGGCCCACGCGCAGTACAAGGCACGGGCGACCGGCATCACCTGCCCGAGCGCGTAGGTGGGATCCGGTTCGGCAGGACGCGGGGCCGGGACTCCGAAGGCGCCGGCGGCGCGCTTACCGTGCTTGCACCGGCAGTAGGACTCGGTCGTGACCGGGGTGAGCACGCCTTCCAGGACTGCGCCGAGTCCGGCGCGGGTCGCGGCGCCCTGCTCGGCGCCGACGTAGTGGCGGTTGAACAGGTCGGCCATCTGGTGCAGCAGCTCGGGGGTGAGGTCCCTGCGGGGGACGCCGGTCCAGGAGTAGCGGCCGGTGTCGTGGCAGCGCGCACAGTCCGGGGCGCGCTCAACCGCCGTTTCGGAGGATCTGCTGTTGGAGGTCATGCGGGTGTCTCCTTCTGGAGCGAACGGGATCGGGCAGGGGCTCGGCGGGGAAGGGCGAGCGGGTGCGGGCCGCCCGGCGCGGCGGATAGTGGACATCACGTGTCGTCGGAGCTGAACTTCTCGGGGTTGATCGCCTCCGCCCACTCCTCGCCCAGGTAGTGGCTCCGGCACAGGAGGTTGGCGCCGTCATGCACTGCGGCCGTGTTGGCTTGCAGGGCGTCGCCGATGCCGACGAGCGCATGCAGGATGCCTTCGGCGAAGCATGTGGCGGCGATGTCGGGTTGATGGCTGTGGCTCAGTCCTTGGGCCAGGGCTTGGCGAGCGCTGTCGAGGCCGGTGGCGGCATTCCGGTAGGCGGTGGGGCCGCCGTGCTTAGGAGCCATTCGCGGCCGCCGTCCGGTTCAGACGGCCGGCGACGGTCAGCCACTCGCGGTGCTCGACCGGGTCGCGGCGGCCCATCGCGCCGGGCGTGCCGAGCGCCGTGGCCAGGGTCTGGGCAGCGATTGCGTGGCCGATGCCGATCAGCGCGCTGGTCAGTGCGGCGCGGGCGTGCTCTTCCCGCCGGTCGCCGTGGGTGAGGACCTCCGGGTGCGGGTGCCGGTTGTCGGTCAGATGCTGGGCGGCGTCTGTGAGGTGGGTGAGCGCGTGGGCCAGATTCTCCGGGCCGGTCAGCGGGTGTTGCTCGCGTGCGGGGTGCAACAGGGTCTCCTGGGGGGACATGCGAAAGGCGCCCGCGGGGGGCGCCCTTGCTGGTTACAGGTCATGGATGTTGAACAGGCCGTCGCCTTCGGTCCCGGTGGCGGCCTGGATGTCGGACAGCGGCTTGGGTGGCGGCGGCTGTGCGCCGTAGTCCTTCGGATCGGTGTCGAGCCAGGCAGACATGCGAGGTCCTCCGCAGGCTGTTCAAGTGAACGCAATTCTTACACTACAGTCGTGCGGTAACCGTTGCAAGTGTTTCACTACATGTTGCTGGAGGGGCGGCGCCTGTTGGGTTTCTCGGCCGTTCGGGACGGGCGCGGCAGGTGGCGCAGCTGGGCGCGGACCTGAGCGCCGGACCCTGGCGCCATCCGCAGGTGCGCGGCGACCTCGGGCCGGCAGATCCGGCAAGGACGGACGTAGTCGTGGCCGTCCGCTCCGGCCAGCGTGATCCAGCCGTACTCGCACCCGACATGGAGGCATTCACAGGTCGTGAACGGGCAAGGGATCGTCATCGCGCCACACCTCCCGTGCGGGGACAATAGCGATTGCCATCCGTCATGCAGACGATACGCATCCTGACTGACAGAAACACCTGCATAAGCGCAGTCCTGCGACACGTCGGCCGTCGGAGCGGGCACAATCGGGCGCTATGAGTGAAGACGTGATCGACGCACGGGCACTCTTGCCCGATCTGGACGGCTTCCCGCCGCCCCTCTACCTGTCCCCGGAGGTAGGCGACCCGTTAGCTGACGTGCTGCCGCTGATCGCTCACCTCGGGCTGCCGCCCGTCAAAGTCACCGTCGACGGCGGCCACGCCACCATGAGCCTTTATCAGGCCCAAGGCGAGCAGTGGCGGATCACCATCGGCGCCCGCCGCGAGGTCGAGGTGCGGTGCCCCGGCCCCGCCGGCGGCGACCTGGCCCTCCTCAGCGGGGTCAGGATCACCGACCCGGCCGCCTGGTGCGGCGAAGTTCTGCGCCACCAGGCGGCGCTGATTTTTGTCGGGCCGCCGCTACCGTGGAGACGCGAGGAGGCCGGGCTGTCGCGCGTGCTGGCCATGCTCGGAAGGCGGGCGGCGTGCGCCGGCGTCGTCCCGGCGCAGCTCGCCAACCCCGGCAGCGGCGGCCGTTAGAACGCGAACGCCACCTGCAGCGCCCGCACCCGCTGCCCGTACAGGGCGGCCGCGACGGTCAGCTGGGCGACGGCGGCGGCCGGCACGGGGGCGAGCATCACCCGGGCCGGGCCGGTCGGCAGCGACAGCACGACCGCGCCACCCGACGCCACGACCGGGGTGAGCCCGGCGGCGAGGACGTTCAGCATCGTGTGCGCCAGGCCCTCGGCGACACCGAGCACGACCAGCTCAGGCAGGCCCCGCTCGGTGAGGCCGACCGTGTAGCACAGGTCGGGCGCTTGGCCGTCGCCGAGCTCCGACTGGACCGCGTGCCCGTGCTCGGCGATGACCTGCCGCACCTGGGCGAGGACGGCGTCACGGAGGGTCTGCTGCACGCGGGCAGGATACGCGGAAGGGCTCCCGCCGTTGCGGCGGGAGCCCTTCATCGGTGACCGGCTGGGTCTAGGCCCACTGGACGGCGGGAGCGCACCAGGACAGGCCGGGAGTCATACCGTTGCCGCAGGTCAGACTGTTCATGACATTCCCTTTCCACGGGGGATTTTTTGTCGCAATTCATACACTACAGATGTGGGGTTTCAGTTGGACATTGTTTCCTTGTCACAATTACGCAAAGAACCCCACCAGGACCATCTCGCCCCCGGCTACTCTTCAGGCGTCGCACGGCATCCGAACCCTGCTCGCCGCCGAATCCGCAGGCCCTCCCGCGCCAGGAGCCCCAGCGGACGGACGACCAGCAGGCGGAGGAAGCTCGTCGCGTGCCGCGCGACACGGCGACGCCTCCGCGGACTTTCCCCGTAACCGCGGGGGCGTTCGCGTTCCCGCCCGTCCTATGGTTGCGGGCAGCAGTCGTAGGCCGACACCGTCACCGACAGCTGTCCGCCGACGCATCCGCCCTCGGGGCCGAGCGGCTGCCATCCGCCGATGATGAGCTTCCGCGTCGACTGGCGGGCCGCCTCGCTGGTGCGGAAGCAGCAGCTCGCGGCGCGCCGCATCGCGGCCGCGTCATCCAGGATGATCTCAGCGTCACGGGTCAGCCGCGCGGCGCTCGGGAACCGCCCCCGATTGTCGATCTTCGCGGCGCAGCGGTAGGCGCCCATCTCCAGCTCGACCGCCCACATGTTCAGCGGACACTTCTCGACCTGGGCGAGCCGCTGCGGCCACGTCGCGGTCGTCGGCCAGATCTCCGCCACCCGCACCCACGCCTGCCCGTTGCCGGCGCCGCAGTCGCAGCACAGGTCCGCCGCGACGTTCGCGCCGGCCAGGAGACTGCACCGGCATGCCTCGCCCCCGGTCGTCTGCCCGAGCGCCACGCAGAAGCAGGCCAGCAGTTCCTTTGCGAGGTCGAACGCGACCTGGTCGATGTTCACTGCCACGAGGTTCTCCGCAGCTTCGGACGGTCAGGCGACAGCACCCGCGATCGCTGACGCAGACCGTACGGGTTCACCGAGCTGATCCACTGGTCGACTTCGGGGATACCGGTCCGGCCTCGGTCCAAGAAGTCCATCGGATCGACGAACCCGACCGTCATCCCCTGCCTCGTGATGGTGGTGACCCGCTCGGGCAGCCGGCAGCAGTCGTCGCCGTTGCAGGCGTTCAGCAGCTCGCACGCGTACGTCGAGTAGGCGTGCATCGCCGCTTCGTCGAGCGGCAGGCCGCGCGTGTAGGTGACGGCGAAGGCGCCGCCTTCCACCTCGTCGACCGGTGCCGTCAGGTCCGCGCACTCCGGCCAGCATCCGCCGTCCACCCGCACCAGCTCCCGGTGCAGGTCGATGCGGTACGCCTCCGGCGGCAGCTGGACGCCGTCGACCAGGACGCGGACGATCTCCTGGGCCGGGCCCTCCAGGTCGACCTTGCATACGTGGCAGCACGAGCAGGCGCCGGAGCAGACACGGCAGTTGATCCACCCGGCTTCGGTGAGCATCGGGTAGAACGGCGGCCCGAACCCGGCGTTGAGCGGCCCGTTGCCTCCGCATGTCTTGCCGCACGGCCGGACCGTCAGCTCGCATACCCCGTACTGATTGCCGGTCAGCGGCGACAGGATCTGTGCGGCGATTTTCCCGAGACGGGTCTTCAGTGCGGGGGCGGCGTCCGCCCAGCCTGCGCAGCAGGACGGGTCAGGGTCGGGGTCCGGCCAGCAGGGCGAGTGGTCCGTCATCGACATGCTTCCGGCCCGCCTTCCTGATCATGCTCTTATAGGAACGCCCCCGAAAGTGAGGGCTCCACCTTTCGGGGCCGAAGGTGGAGCCCAGTCCAAACGCCCCGCTCGGTGGCTACGCAGCCAGCGGGGTGCAGCCGCATGCCGGCACGGGCGGCGGCACGGTCGTCAGGTGAAGGTCCATATGGTCCTTCGGTCCGATCGGTGTGATCAGCGGACCCGGGACCGGCGGGTTGGCCGCGTTCGTCGGATCCACATCGTGCGGACCCGTGCCCCAGCCGGAACCCTTCTCGCTACGACCGCTGAGGGTGAACGTCGTCTCGCCGTTCTGGATCTCGAAATCACCGATGATCATGTCTTTGAGCCATGGGATCAGGAAGTACCCGTAGCTCGGCAAGCCTGTCGCCCCGCACACCTCGCCGGGGACTTCGGACCAGATCTCCAGGCCGACACCACCGTTGCACAGGATGTCCTCGCCGATCCGGTTGCCGACCGAGTTGCCCTGCCAGTCCAGCACCGTCTCGTATCCCGACAAGAGAGTGAACAAGTCAGGATCAACGCCACAAAGCGTAATCTCGAAATTCACCCACTTCAGCTGAGGACAGTCCTTCGACGCGATGCAGATTTTTCCGGCGGCGTTCTTCACCTCGATCTCGTCACCCTCGGCGATCTCCGGCGAGTACGACGCCGTGATGAACCCGTCCGTGGTGACAACGGAGCAAGGGCCGACGACCGGGATGCCACAGGCATCGACCTTCGTCGCGCGGACCACGAGTCCGTGGATCGACTTCCAGCATGTCGCAGGCAAGGGACGCACCTCCTGTCGGAGTTCGCGCCCGGCCCACGACCAGCGGCAATCAACTGTGGCCAGGGTAGCCGCATGCGCCGCATCCGGCCCGCAGTCGCGGGAGCGTGGCATGTCCACCACAATGGCCGCGCGGCGACCGGGACCAGGCCGGGTCGACGGCGGGCGGGGGCTGACCACGTAAGGGTGCGCCGGGGCCGACCGACTACCCCGGCTTCCCGGCGCCCCGCACAGGAGCACCCCCGCTCCACAGAGTCAAGCGGGGGTGCTCCTCTCCCGGGGCTCCGGGAAGCCAAGCAGGCGGATCCCAGCGGTTACGACACCTCGCCGTCGTACCCCGACAGGCGCCGCGCGCTCCTCTCGGGAATCCCGGCCGCGCGCAGCGCCTCGTAGGCTTCCCGCGCCAGCTCGGCATCGGCCGCCTCCAGGCCGGCGAGATGCTCGGCGACACCAGCCGCCCAGGCTGCACGCGCCTCCTGAAACTCCTCTTCGGTGGTCTCCACTGCCCCCTCGGGCAGCCCTACGGCACCCTCGTGAGAATCAGCGACCTCGCCGATGGTGCCGCTTGGCGTGCGGAAGTACCGCGTGTGCTCATCATTTCGCGCTTCCATACGTCCTCCTTTAGAGCGCGAACACCATTGCGCGCATGAAGTGCTGAATCCTGTTGTAGGTCGCACCGCCCAAGCCGAACCCCAGCCCGATATCCACCGAGATCGTGATCGTGGCACCCGGCGGAATCGTGGTGTTGCCGATGACCTTGGTGGTCTGGGTGTGGACGTCCGAAACGGTCGCGGAACCACGATTCTCGAACCGATACATCTCGTCGCCGTAGACGAAGTGGCCAGCCCTGCCACCAGGGGGAATGACGAAGTCGACATCCACTTCGACCGAGGTGATGGCGATCGCCGGGCGACATGTGTCCGGGTTCGTGATGTCCAGCGTCCGCGTGGTGACAGTCGTTCCGCCGGTCGTGGTGGTCGCCGGCACTGTCGGGTTCCCCGGGAACAGTTCGTTGAGCGTGCCGGTGAAATACTGGTACTTGGCGCGCGGCTCGGACCGCAGGTTGCCCGCGGAGTCGCAGTAGACCAGGCCGCCCTCCACGTCCAGGTCGCACGGGTACGGCCACGCGGTCACCGCAGCCGCTAGCGGCGCCCCGGCTGATCCGTCACCGGCCAGACCACAGCCGACTTCGAGTTCGACCGGCGCGGCGGACGGCGCGTACAGACCGCCGTCGCCGCCGAACACCACTTGGTTACCGGCGTCGCCGGACAGGAACGCGCTGATCTCACCGGTCGCCGCGTCGTATTCGATGCCGTCGCCAGCCGACAGGCACGTCCGGACGGTGTCGCATTCGACGAACAAACCGTCCGGCCCCTCCTTCAGGAGATTCGTGCCACCGCCCGGAGGGGCCGAATCCAGCACCACGTCAGCGGTCACCGTATACGGATCACCGGCGGCGCCGGTCCCGGTGAGCCCCAGGTCGACGGTGGGCGTGTCCGTCACCGCCAGCGCCGTACCTCCCGCCCCGCCAGCAGGAACGAACAGGCCGCCATCAGGGTTGATCACCACCTGGTTCCCCGGCCCCGGGGACACGTTCGCGCCGATCACACCCGTCACCGGGTCGTAGGTCGCGCCCGGCCCGGCCGACAGGCATGACCGGACCTGCGGGCAGTCGACGTACAATCCGTCCGGCCCCTCCTGGATCAGGTTGCTGCCGCCGGGCGGCGCTGGGTCCAGCAGCACATCCGCCGACACCGTGTACGGGTTACCGGCCGACCCGTCTCCGGCCAGGGTGAGGTCAACGGTCTGGGTATCGGTCACGGCGAGCGCCGTGCTCCCGCCCCCGCCGGGCGGGGCGTACAGGCCGCCGTCCCCGCCGATCGTCACCTGGTTACCGGCGTCCGTCGAGATCTCGGCGGCGATGACGCCCGTCACCGGGTCGTAGGTCGCGCCCGGCCCGGCCGACAGGCACGGGCGGACGTCATCACAGTCGACGGCGGCGCCGGTGGCGCTGATGACGTACGGGGTAGCCGAGCCGCCGTTGCCGTCCACCGTGATGTTCGAGCCGGCGACCACGAGGCATTCGCACCGTCGGCCACAGCAGTTGCTCAAGGGACGCTCCAAGGGAGAGGGTGCCTGAGCCCGGCCCCCGGCCAGCGGCTACTACGACTGTAATTGCTGCACTCCAGCCAGGCGCGGGGTCACACCCCGAACGCGGCCGCGTGCACGGTGACACCAGACGCCGGCACGCCGGCGGCCAGCACGCCGATGCCAAGGAGCGTGACCCCGGCGGCCGCCAGCACGTTCACTGTCGTGGACGTCGCCGAGTTCGCCGCGATCCGCGCCGACCGGAAACCCGCCCCCGCTGCGACGGCGAACGTGACCACGGGCGGGGTGGTGAACGTGCCCGCCGGCCAGGTGAAGGTGACGTTGCCGCTGCCGTCGGTGACGCCGGTGGCCCGCGCGATGCGCGGACCGGGCGTCTGGTAGCCGCCCTGGGTTCCCATCAGGCGACCTTCAGGTAGCGCAGTCGCGTGTAACCGTTGCCGTCGCTTTGGATCGCCATGTTCACCCCGGGAGCGAAGGTGCTGCTCGCGGTGCCAGTCACGTCATCCCCCAGATGGCGGCCGGGAACCCTGGCGTCTGCGCTCCTCCCGACGTAGCCATGCCAGCTACACCTCCCGGGTCGACAACACCGCGAAGTCGCTGCCAGCGACTCCGGTGAATACGAACGCGTCCTGCAGCTGCTCTCCGGTGTCGCCGCCATGGTCCACCGACCAGGTCGCCGACGACCCTGCAGGCAACGCCACCGGCGTGCCGCCGCCGATCGCCACGGTCGGGGCGCCCGTGAATACCATGAACGTCACCGACCGCGCCCCCGTGGCAATAGTGACGGTGCCGGCGCCGGTCTGCCGCTGCGCCGTCGAGTCGATCTGCGGGTTCGCCGGGGCCGCGCCGCAGCGCACGACCAGTCCGGTGGACACGTAGGCCGTGGTGCCGTCCAGAAGGGTGTCTGTCGTGGTCGGCGCGCCGCTGCCGCTGGCGGTGTAGCGGCGCAGGAATTGGCCATTGTCGTCGCACAGGATCTCGTATTCGGCGTCACTGCTCGCTGCCGCGACACTGCCGCTAGTTCCGGACATCAGGAGCCTCCAAGAGGGGTAAGGGATCAGGCGACGCGTCCGTAACGCAGCGTCGTACGGCCGGACACCGTGTCGCTGCCGATACCGGCCTCGATCGTGGTGCCGCGAAGGTTGATGCGAGCCGCTTCGAGGCGGATGGATCGAGGTCCCGGCACGCTGTACTCGATCAGGACCGACGCCACCGCGTTCCCGCCGAGGCTCGCGGCAGCCGCCTGCGTGAACCAGTACTGCTGGACGATGCACTCGCTGTCCGGGACGACAGCGCCGGCGGTGATGTCCCACAGCCTGGCTTGGAGCCACACGTTGAAGTCGCTCCCGCTGGCCTGGAGGTTGCC
Source organism: Nonomuraea sp. NPDC052265 (assembly GCF_044547985.1). Taxonomy (NCBI): domain Bacteria; kingdom Bacillati; phylum Actinomycetota; class Actinomycetes; order Streptosporangiales; family Streptosporangiaceae; genus Nonomuraea; species Nonomuraea sp. NPDC052265. The sequence goes on along the minus strand of NZ_JBIUBJ010000003.1, from coordinate 666,921 downwards.
GCGTACGTTGGCGTCCAGCTGGTAGATCCCGGCGCTCGGCAATGTGATCTGCAATCCGGTGTTGACCCACGTGCCGGATGCGGTGGGTTGCAGGTTCACAGGCGCGGGCAGGGCTGCGTAGCCGTGCTCGGCGAGGCGAAGCCCTGCGGCGGTACCGGTCATGACGGGGTGTCTCCTTCCGGGGCAACCCAGTGGGCCGTGATGTACGTGCGGCCGCAGGCCCCCGCCATCAGTCGCTGACCTTTCGGAAGCGAAAGTTATGGGCCCAAACGACTTTCTGTGAGGTGGTTCCGGAGTCGGTACGCCAGGACCCCTCAACCCGGATAGTGGTCGGGCCAGCCACCTGATACAGCGCCGCCGCCGCAGCGTTGGCCTGGATGCCGTTCGTGCCCTCGGCGGCCTGATCGGTGAACAGGATCACCCGCCGCGCAGTCATCGGGACCTCGGCGCCGACGGTGACGTCGAAGATTCGGGCGTCGATGATCGCGTTGGTGACACCGACTCCCCACGCGATGGACCCCTGCACGTCGGCGGTCACCTCGTAGAGGCCGACCGCCGGCAGCACCAGTTGCGCCCCAGTGACGGGCACCCACGTGTTCGCGGGACTGCCGTCCAGGCCCACAACTCCACTCGTCTGCCCGGAGACCGGCGTGAGCCGGGCACCCACGGTCCAGGTCTCCGGGCAGGAGCCGGCAGCCGGCGCCTGAACGTCGATGTCCACGGAACGAGCCGTGCCGAGCGCCCCGCCCGGGGCCACGCCCTGGAGGACCGCGCGCGGCACGAGGAGCCCGCTCGCGCTCTCCTGGAGGGCGTTGCACCCGGCCGGGTCGAGCACCACCGCACCGCCGCGCAGCGCGGCGTCCGTACCGGTCATCAGTCGCTGATCTTCTTGAAGCCGAGCCGGCTGTTCGCGGTCTGGAGGCCCGTGGTGGAGACCGGGCTGCCGCTGCCGTCGAGCCGCATGACCTCCACGCGGATCGTCGTGGGCCCGGCGGTCGTGATGAACCGGTGGAAGGTGCCCATGTCCGAGTCGGACATGAAGCTCTGGGGGTTGTTGTCGGCGTTCTGCTGGATCGTGTACTGGCTGCCGCCGACCGCGTTGCCGTTGGTGACGTTCCACAGGCGGCCCGCGATGGCGATGTTGTACGAGCCGCTGGACGGGTTGGTCGCGATCACGGTGTGCAGGGTCGCGGTCACCTCGTAGATGCCCGCTTCCGGGAGGACGACGGACATGGTGCTGTCGACCCATGCGCCGCTCGGCGTGGCCACGAGGTCCACGAACGCGGCGAGCAGCGTCTCGCCGAACACGGGCGTGAGCCGCGCCCCGACCTGCCAGGTGGCCGGGCAGGCGCCGGCGGCCGGTGCGGTCACGTCCACGTCGACGGACCGCTCGGTTGAGACCGCGCCGCCGGGAGCGAGGCCGGCGACGGTGACGGTCGGGACGAGGAGGCCGGCCGCGGACTCCGACAGGGCGTTGCAGGGGGCCGGGTCGAGCGTGGCCGCCGCAGATCCGGAGCGGACGACCATGGTCCCGCCGCCGCAGCACTTACCAGCCATCAGGCACCTTCCACAGTGAGAGCGTCGGAGGCGGGCAGGCTCGCCAGATAGGCGGCCTCGTTCACTTCCTCGTATCCGAGATCGGCGTAGGGCGTGGCGTCCCGCAGGTTGTAGACGACCTGGACGCCCTCGCCCTCCTTCGTGACGTAGCGGGGGTTCGGGGTGGCCTCGTCGCTCATGACGGGGTGCCTCCTTGCGGCTGGAGGGGCCGCCGCCCGCAGGACGGGCGGCGGCCCGGGCGGTCATCGGTAGGTGTAGTTCAGGAGGTACTGAGCGTCGGCCGCGGCGCCGGTGAAGGAGGCCGCCGCCAGGGCACTGTCCTCGTCCTTCGCAACGGACCACGTCATCGTGACCCCGGCAGGGATCGGCACGGCGACACCGTCCGACATGCTGACCAGGACGCTCCCAGCGATCGCCGTGACGGTGACACTCTGCAGCCCGGGGAAGGCGGTGACGAGGTTCTGCGCTGCGGTGCCCGTCACGGCCCGTACGCCGGTGCTGAGCGGCGTCGGCGCGGTGTCCTCCTCGACGGTGCAGTCCACCGGGGCAGTCGGCGTGAACGGCTGGCCCGGGTCGCCGTCCTCGTACGTGCCGACGAGGACCGGGGCATCGGTGCCGCACGGGTCGATGGCCCACAGCTCGGTGTACATGACCTCACCGACGCCGTCCCCATCCTCATCCGAGCAGCCGCATCGCTCGATGACCTGCTTCGTGCACGAGTCCGCCGCGGTCGCCGTGCCAGCCGTCCCGGAGCAGACGCCTACCTGGCCCTGGGGCGTGTATGCGGTGCTGCCGTCCAGTTCCGTGTCCGTGGTGGTCAGGAGCAGTCCGGTGCAGTCGTAGGTGTACGCCCGCAGGAACGAGGTCGCGGTGACCTCAACGCCCTCCGTCTGCACCGTGTTGGGGCGGATGACCAGGTCCCGGTTCAGGGCGCCGCCGGTGCTGAGGTCGGTGAACCGCACGGTGACGGTGCCCGTCGGCGGAGCCACGAACGCGATGGGCGGCTGAGCGATCACCGGCCCGGCCGCGCCGCTGCCGTTGGACAGGTTGACGGTGCTGGTCGCAATGACGGTCGCTCCGTCGAGGACTTCCGCCAGGTAGACCGCATCGTTGCTGGCCGCCGGCGCGCCACCCCCGCCCCACCCAGCATCGAACAGCAGCTCGCAGGCGGCACCGCTGATGAGGCCGGTCACGGTCCGCTGCGCCACGCCATTCGGGGGGACGTTGCTGCGGGAGAACTGCAGCGTGCCGCCGATGACTTGGACGTTCCCCGTCAGGGTGAACGAGCCGGGCGGTACCGGGACGGGCGTCGCTGGTGTGCGCACCAGGTCACAGAGCTGGGCGATCTCGGTGTCCCCGCACGGGGTGGAGGATTCACCGCCGCAGCAGCCGCCCGGCTCCACCGTCATGCCCTGGAACGACAACGCCGAGCAGGAGACGCCGCCACCCTGGTTGAGGACGCTCCAGCCGACCGTGGCCGGCGGGGCATCCCAGTACATGTAACCGGTGCCGTTGTTCTCGGAGGGCACGATCCGGGTGTGGGCGGCGTTCCAGCCGGCGGTGCCGCCCATGCGGTCCGGCTCGGGCATGCCGGAGTTAATGCCGACCGGCTCGAACGTGTCGAAGTCGAGCAGATCGACGCGGAGGTAGCTCATCTCCTGCGCGACCGCGTCCAGCGTCAGCGTGTACGCCGCGGTGTTGGAGAAGGCCAGGTTGTTGATGTCGTAGGCGGCACAAGGTGGGCCAGCCGCTCGCGAGACGTGGACGCGGATCGTGCCGACCCTGGAGGGGTCGTTTTCCGGGGAGACGGTGTAGATGAAGTCCTGCCGGGGCAGGCCGGCCGGGTCCTCGATAACGCTGACGACCGTCCACGGCACCTCAATGGTCGAGGTGATGCCGCTGCCGCTCTTGCACTGGCAGTCGACGACCTGGACCGGCGTGTACGGCGTGGTGCCGTCCAGGCCGGTGTCATGGAAGCCAAGCAGATCGCCCGCGCAGTCGTAGGCGAGGTGGCGCAGGAACGGGACGGCGCAGCGCCGGCCGTCTCCGTCCGCCTCCACGGTCGGGTCCAGGTCGCACAGGCGGACCGTCTGCACGCTGGTCGTCTGGCAGGTGTCCGGGCCGCAGCTGCCTACGGTGCCGGTCACCGCGTACGGGGTGGCCCCGTCGAGTTCGGTATCGAGGACACTGATGACCACTCCAGTGCAGTCCCGGCACACGGTGCGCAGGAAGCTGTGCGGCTCGGCGTCGTCGGTGACGTCGCACAGGACAACGGCCTCACAGTTCCGGCATTCGGCGGGCTCGCTGGGCACGCACTGGCTGACCTCGCCGGTGACGGTGTACGGGTCGCCGTCCAGGGTCGTGTCCGTGGTGGAGACGACCTCGCCGGTCACACAGTCCGTGACCAGGGTCCGGAGGAACTGGGTGCTGCTGGTGACCTCGCAGCCCTCCAGCTCCAGGGTGGCGCTGAACTGGTCGGCGGTCCAACTCTTGGCGCCGAGGTGGTAGGTCTCCAGGATGAGGGCCACGTAGATGTCGCCGGCGGCGATCTCGGCGGCCGTGACGGGCGCGGAGACGGTGAGTGTTCCCTGCCAGCCGACCGGCGCCCACGCGAGCGCGTTGTGCGTGGCCAGCGCCGTCGTCCCCCGGAAGAGGCGGAGCGCACCGTCCCACGCCTGGCCGTCGTCCGGGCCGTCGTTCCTGACGCGCACGGAGATGGTCAGCGTGCCGGACGCGCCGTCACATCCGGCCATGTCGGCCGTGAGCTGGCCGGTGGCGATCAGGTGCTCCGGGCTTGGTCCGGGCCCGGCCGGGTAGACGAAGGGGCCGCCCGACCACAAGCCCGCGTACGGGCCGGGGTGGTTCTGGAACTGCGTCTGTGCGACGTCGGCCGCGGTGGCGTCCTCGATCGTCGGCGTGATCGCCGAGGAGGAGTCGGCGGGCACGTCGCACACCAGGACCGTGGAGGAGTTCCGGCACGGCTCGGTGGTGCCGCATGGCACGGTCACCCAGCCGTCCGGTAGCGCATCCTGTCGAACGCCGTGATCGTCGAGGTAGTAGACCCTTCCGTCGTCGCACATCACCTGCGTCCACAGCAGGTAGGAGTCCGGGTCGACGTCGTATTCGGCGATCACGTGCAGCAGCAGCCCGGCCGCGCCGCCGGCGGCGACCGTCTCCCGCACGTGAACGATGATCTCGTTGACGCCGGGCTGGGCGCCGGGTACCGCCGTGGGGGGCAGCACGTACGGCGGGTTGGTGTGGTCGGCGCCGGCGGGCTGCCAAGCGCCGCCGTTCAGCCGCCATTCCACGGCCAGCTGGTCGGCGTTGAGGGCGGTAGTCGAGATGCGAATCGAGGCAGGGTCGGTGTCGTCGGGCAGCGTGAATGCCGCGCGAACATACCAGTCGCCCGTCCCGGGCGGCTGCGGAACGTCGGGGCCTTCCCCCGGCTCTCCGGTGTTGGTGAGAACACCGCCGGGGTGCGGCGCCACCCAGTGCGCCTGCCCTTCGGGGGTGCCCCCGTCTACGGTCGTCCAGCCGGGGAACCCGGTGAGGCGGTAGGTGGGCCACCACGGCCCTGTCAGATTGGGGCTCCATGTCCAGTCGGAGTCCACGCTGTTGTCGGCCAGGCCCTCGGGGTTGGTCAGGAATTCCACCCGCCCCGAGGAGCGGACACACACCTGCGTGGTCTGGCAGCCTGCGCAGATCCCAACGGTGCCGGTCGGGGTGTAGGCGGCCCCGTCCAGGCTGTAGTCCGCGTAGCCGACGATGGCGCCGTTCTCGTCCCGCCGGTAGTCGCGCATGAACTGGGTCACGCCGCCGTCCGTGGCGACGTCGCACAGCACCACGAGATCCTGTTCCGGCTGCTCGATCCCAGCCGGGCATACGCTGATGGTGCCTTGCGGCGTGTAGGTGGCGCCCGTGGTGGCGTCGACCAGGCGCACCGAGTCGATGGTGCCGTCAGCCGCGTAGGAGTACTCGATGAGGACCAGGCCGACGACCTCACCGGCCGCGTCGATGTCGCAGAACGTGCCGGACACCTGAACCGACCGGCTGTCGCCGCACACGACCATCCCGGCCGGCGGCGCCCCCGCCGACCAGGCACCGGTGGCCAGGTTGATCCACCCCTCCGAGGTGACCACGCCGTCGCAGTCCCGCACCACCGTGACCGCGATCGGCGTCCCATCGGCCAGGCACAGCCCCACCATGGCGGTCGGGGTGGTCGGGGAGGCGCAGTTCGTCGTCTGCGGGCACATCTGGGCGACGCCGGCGACCGTGTAGGGGGTGCCGTCGAGCGTCAGGTCGACGGTGCCGGTCACCGCACCGTCGCAGTTGTACACGATGGCCCGTAGGAACGGAGTGGCCGCGCCCGCGCCGTCGACGTCGCACAGCAGCTGCGTATCGACGCTGCCGCACCCGCTGCCGGTCGCGCACGGGCCTAGCGTGCCGGTCGGGGTGTAGTCGGCGCCGGTGGCCGGGTCAACGGTGCGGGTGGCGACCCGCGCGCCGGTGTTGGTGTCGTACACCGGCTCCACCAACGCCAGGCCAACCACCGTGCCGTCCGGCATGACGTCGCACAGCAGCACCGTCTCCACGTCCACGCGCGGCGTCTGGGAGCCGCTCATGATGACCGGGCTCGGCCCGCAGCATCCACTCACAACAGCACTCCTTGCGTGTACGAGATGGTCACGGTGCCCGTCTGGGCAGTGATCGTCAGCGGGCCGACCAGCATCGCGTCGTCGTCACGCCCCACGGACCAGGTGACCGACTCCCCAGTGAACAGGGTCGAGGCTCCGTCAGCCGTGGTGATCTGCCCGGTGCCGCCGTGGGCGGTCGCGGTGACCGACTGCAGCAGCGGCACCGACATCGCCGACCAGGACCCGCCGGGGGCGAGCTGGACCCGGTGGGCTTGCACCCCGTACGCCGAGGGCGCTCCCTCCACGGGGCACTCGACTGGGGAGGCCGGCATGTACGGGCCCGTCAGGTCCGCCGTGTACGTCCCGAGCGTCGTGAGGGCGCCGGCGCAGTCGACGGCCAGGAGCTCGACGTAGTCCACGTCGCCGATGCCGTCACCGTCGCTGTCGTCGCAGCGGCACGCCTCGATGATGTTCTGCGCCGGGCACGGCTCAGTCGGGCAGCACTGCCCGCCTGCGGCCTCGCACTGCCCGACCTCGCCGGTGACGATGTACGGCTGCCCGTCGAGAGTGGTGTCCGTGACCGAGACGACCTCGCCCGTGGCGCAGTCCGTCGTGACGTTGCGGAGGATCTGCGTCGCGCATCCGGTCTGGTCGAATGCCACGGCCGCGGTGAAGCTCGACAGCTCCCACGACGTCCGGCGCGGGCTGCCTGAGCAGACACTGGGGTTGTCGTCGTAGGCGTCGAGCGCCAGGAGGACGGTGAGGCTCCCGGCGGCGAGGTCCGCGGCTGGGACGTCGGCCTCGACGGTGAGCGTGCCCGTCCAACCGACCGGCGTGTTACTGGGTGGTTGGGCGCTGGCCAGCGGGGAGGCAGCGGCGCCGTTGTAGAGGGCAAGGACGCCGGTGATCGCACAACCGGTGTCCAGGCCGAGCTGGGCGGCGTTGACCGACACCGTGACGTGCGCGGTCCCGGTGTCGCACGCGGGTCGCGTGGCCTGGATGGTCGCGGCGAGCGTGCGGACGCTGCCGGTGGTGCCGGGCTGCGGCGCCGTCCCGGCCGGGATGGTCAGCGTGCCGCCGTCCCACAGCGTTTGGCCGCCGGGCATCGCCGAGCCCGTGGCGTACGGGTAGTGCGGCGCGGGGTCGGTGTCGGTGACCGTCGGGTCCGGCTGCCCGTCTGTCGGCAGGTCGCACACGAGGAGCGAGCTCGTGTTTCGGCACGGCTTGGTACCCCCAGCCGAGGTGCACTGGCCTACGTCGCCGGTCACCTCGTACGGCTCGCCGTCCAGCGTCGTGTCCGTGACGCTGACGGTGGCTCCGGTGGCGCAGTCCTTGACGATCGTCCGCAGGAACTGCTTCTCGCACTCGGTGACGGGGACGTCAGCGGACCACTCGAACTCATCGACCAGCCACGCCTTGGCCCCGGGATCCTGGAAGGTCTCCAGGTCGAGGATGACGGCGATGTTCCCGGCAGCGAGCTCCGCGGCCGGCACGCTCGCGGTGAGGGTCAGGGTCTGCTGGTGCCCCACCGGGGCGCTCCCGGCGACGTCCCGCCAGACGAGGCGAGTGTTCGTCACGGTGTTCCACAGGGCGAACCGGCCGTCCCCATGGAAGCCCGGGTTGGGGCCCTGGTTCGTGACGCGGACCTTCACCGTGACGCTGACAGGGTCCGTCGCTGTCGGCGAACCGGCTGTGAGGCGGGCACCGATCGTGCGGTGCGTGTCCCCGTTCCCGCTCTTCGGGCACCGCACATCCGGGCCGAGGACGACCGACCCACCTGCCCATACCGGTGCGCCCTGCCCCGGGGTCTGGAGGAGGCACCAGCCGCCCGTGCCCCAGTTCGGGAACTGGGACGGGTTCGGCTCGTCCGCGATCGAAGGTGTGCCGCCGGCCTGGCAGTCCGGGTCCAGGTCGCACAGCAGGACCGAGGTGGCATCACGGCATTCACTGTCCGTGGCGCACTGGGTCACCTCGCCGGTCACCGTGTACGGCTGGCCGTCCAGGGTGGTGTCGATGGTGGTGGGCGTGGCCGGGTCGGCGTCGTTGTAGACGAAGGCCCGGACGAACTCGGTGCTGGTGCCGTCCGGCGCGGTGTCGCACAGGAGGAGGCTTTCGGCGTCGCGCCACGGGCAGCACTCCCCGTCTCCCTCGCCACAGGGCACGACCCGCTGTCCGGCGGGGATCTCCTCCTGGCGCTGGCCGGACTCGTCGAGGTAGTAGACCCGGCCGTCCTCGATGACCTGCGTCCACACCCGCGGCTCGTAGTCGTATGTCGCGGCGACGTGGAGCAGCATCCCGGCCTGGTTCGGGCTCGGGCAGTTGACGGCGGGCTGGGTCTCGATGATCTGGACGATGATCTCGTTCTGTCCGGCCCGGCCGCCGGGGATGGCGGTCGGCGGGAACGTCCAGGGCGGCGGGTTGAGTGCGCCGGCGCCTACGGGCTGCCATGCCCCGTCGTTGAGGCGCCACTGCACGACTCCGTTGTCCGCGTTGAGGACCGACGCAGCCACACGGATGGTGTCCGGGTTGACGTTGGCGGGGAGGTTCCAGGACGCGCGGGTGTACCAGGTGCCGGTGACGTTCGGGGAGGTCGCCGTGTTCGGGGAGCAGACGCTCTTGTCCTGGTGGGGGGACACCCAATGCGCCTGGTTCGGGGCGGTGTCCGTCACGGTCCACAGCGGGTTGGGTGCCACCTGGTACATCGGGTACCAGGTGCCTGCCAGGTTCGGCGCCCACCGCCAATCCGTGTCCTGGCCGGCGGTCGCGTTCGCTGCGTTGGTCAGGAACTGCGTGGCCCCGGTCTCAACGATGCAGATCTGACGGGTGATGCGGTCCGGGGACGGGCAACGTGCGAGGAGGGCACCGGCCGGGAGCTCCACCGGGTCGCCGGTCGTCGGGTCGGTGAGTCGCTGCTCCAGGCGGTCGCCGGTCTGGTCGTCGTAGACCCGCTCGACGAGGACCTGGTCCAGGACCTCGCCGGACGCGGTATCGCGGACGCACAGGAGCAGGGTCTCGACGTCGACCCGGGCCTCGGGGGCGGGCGGCTCGCAGCACTGCGCCACGGGCTCGCACTGCCCCACCGCGCCCACGACCGTGTACGGCTCGCCGTCTAAGGTGTAGTCCTGCGTCGAAACGACCTCGCCGGTTTCGCAGTCCACGGCCTGGCGGCGCATGAACTGGACGGTGCGAGGCAGGGCGATGTCGAGGCGGCCGGTGACGTTGTTGATGCCATTGACGTCGCGCACCTCGATCTCGATGACGTTCGGGCCAGCGGTGACGGGGATCTGCGCGGTGCCGGACGTGGCGGGCTGGTTCCACTGCCCATACATCCCGGCATCAACGTTGTTGATCCTGACCCTGGCGCCGCCGTCGCCGCGGAACCCAACGGACTGGGCAACCGCAACACCGTCCTGCGGAGCGTTGAACGTCTTGCGGAGGACCCAGCGAACTGGGGCGGCATCATAGCCAGGCCACTGGGACCCGCCGTAGCCGGCGCTCTGGTCGGCACGGGCGCCGAGAGCCGGATAGCCGAAGACGTTGCCGTACCGAGCCGGGTACGGCATGGCGGCCTCTGGTGGGGCGTCCGGCTTCGCCCCAGTGAAGCTGACGACTTCCCAGCCGTCCGAGTTCGGCCGGTTTGCGGGATCGAAAACGGTGATCGTGTCGGTGGCGGCGGTGTCGCACAACAGCGTGGACGAGGAGTCGCGGCACGGCTCCGTGCACGTGGTGACGACCGCCCCGGGAGTCACCTCTACCGGATCACCGGTGGCCAGGTCGACCAGGCGCTGCTGCACCCGCGCGCCGGACTGGTCGTCGTAGACCCATTCGGCGAGGACACGCCCCACAACGGTGCTGGACGCCTCATCGACCAGACACAGGATCTCGGTCTCCACGTCGAACCGGGTCTCCGGCGGGCAGCACTCCGCGGTCGGCTCGCACTGCCCGACCTCGCCCGTCACGGTGTACGGCTGCCCGTCCAAGGTGGTGTCAGTTACGGACACCACCTCGCCCGTCTCACAGTCCACGACCTGACGGCGTAGGAACTGCACCGTCTTCGTCATGACGATGTCGAGCCTGCCCGTGGCCCAGTTGAAGCCCCAGTCGTCCCGGACCTCGATCTCAATGACGTTCGGGCCGGCCGTGACAGGGGCCTGACCGCCGCCGCCGACGCCGGGCTGTCCCCACTGCGAGTACAGGCCCATGTCGGTGCCGTTGATCCGGACTCGGCCCGCGCCGTCCGCCATGAATCCGGTCGCGGTGAGGGTGGCGGTGCCGTCCTGCGGGGCGGTGAACTCCTTGCGGATGACCCAGCGGACGGGGACCGTTTCCCAGCTCGACCAGCCAGGCCCGGGGCCGATGTTGAGGTCCGGGCGCGCCCCGTAGGACATCTGCCCGTGGTTGTTCGCGGCCCGGTACACGTCGTACGGCATCGGGCCGGTCGGGCCGTAGCCGGGCTGGGCGCCGGTGTAGGAGACGACCTGCCAGCCGTCGGGGCCGGTCCGGTTCACCGGGTCGAAGACCGTTACGGCCTCGGTCGTCGTCGTGTCGCACAGCAGCGCGTTCGACGTGTCCCGGCACGGCTCGGTGCCGCAGCCGCAGCAGCCATCCGGGATGAGGGTCATGCCCTGGAAACGGACCGAGGAGCAGGCTAGACCGCCGCCGGTGTTGCCGTACCGGTAGGAGATCTGCGCTGGCGGGTTGTCCCAGTAGACGTATGCCGGCTGATCGTTCCGGTTCGCCGTGATCGTCGACCCGTTCCAAGTGACGTCACCCTCGACGCGGGACGGGACCGGGCTGAGGTTGGTGATGCCCTCAAAGGTGTCGAAGTCCACCAGGTCGAGCCGGAACGTGCTCATCTCCTGGGCGGCAGCGTCCAGGGTCAGCGTGTACGTCGTCGGGTTGTTGAAAATCGGGTTCGCCGGGTCGTACGTGCCGCAGCCGCCCGGGGCTTGACTGCTGGCGTGCAGCTTGACCCGCGCGACCTCGCCCGTCTCGGGGTTCGTGACCGTGTAGACGAAGTCCTGCCGAGCCGTCCCCGCGGGGTCCTCCGCGATACCGGTCTGCGGCCACAGCAGCTCACGGAGGGCGGGCACGCCGCCGCTGCCGCAGTCCGCGACCTTGACCGGGGTGTACGGGGTGATGCCGTCCATCTCGGTGTCGCGGGTGTCGGTGAGGGCGCCGGTGCAGTCGTGGACGAGGTGCCGCAGGAACGGCACCGCGCACCGCTTCCCGCTCTCCGGGTCCGGTTCCACGGTGGGGTTGAGGTCGCACAGGCGCAGCACCTGCACGGTGGACGCGCACGGCTCTGTCTCAGCCGGGTGGCAGACGCCGACCACGCCGAGCGGCGTGTAGGGCGTGGTGCCGTCCAGGAGCGTGTCAGTGGTGGAGGTGACGGCACCCGAGCAGTCCCGGCAGACCGTGCGTAGGAACTCGCCGCCGAGGGACACGTCCACGGCGCCGAACACCCAGTTACCGAGGCGTCGGCAGTCTGCGAGGAGCGCCCTCGGGCCCAGGTAGCGGAGCGCGAAGGACGACACTCCGGTGATGCGGAACCGAGCGCTGGTCGCGCGGGTGGGGGTCTGGAGGGGGGCGCAGCCGGTGAGGGTGGCGTCTGCGCTCAGGATGCCGGTGGCCCAGTTGTAGGTGTAGCCGGGCGGCAGACTGAGCGGGACCGCGCCGACCGGGAGCTGAACCGTGTTCTGCCCCGGGGCGGTGCCGGCCACGTAGACCATGACGACGCTGAACTCGGCCGTGACGGGCTGGTTGAACGTGTACGTGGTGAGGGGGACGACCGGGTTGGGGAAGAGCGCCACGCCCCACCAGGCCGCGCCGTCGCCCTGTGTGCTCGGGGGGAAGGCGGAGGGGCCCGTCGACGTCCAGGTGACCCCGTTGGGTAGCGTCCCGGCCGCGGCCGTCCCGGCGATGGTGGCCGGGGGGCTGGCGTCGGTGTCGCACAGGACGTGCGTGGTGCAGTTCCGGCACGCCGACTCGGTGGGGCACACGCCGACCGTCCCGGCCGCCGTGTACGGCGTGCCGTCCAGCAGGTAGTCCGTGTGGCCGGTGATCTGCCCGTTCTCGTCGCGGGCGTAGTCGCGCACGAACTGGGTGACTGCGCCGCCGGCGGCGGTGTCGCAGAGCTGCACCAGGTCCCGCTCCGGCTGTTCGACGCCGGCCGGGCAGGTGGTCACGTCGCCCTGCGGGGTGTAGGTGGTGCCGGTGACGGCGTCAACCAGGCGCACGGAGGCGATCGAGCCGTCCGCCGCGTAGGAGTACTCGACCAGGACCAGACCGTGAACGTCGCCGGTGCCAGGGTCGACGTCGCAGAACGTTCCGGCCACGGTGATGGATCGGCTGTCGCCGCATGCCATCGTCCCGGCCGGCAGCTCGCCCTGGCTGTAGGCGCCGGTGGTGAGGTTGAGCCAGCCGTCCCGGGTGACGGTGCCGTTGCAGTCGCGGGTGACGATGACGGCGATCGGCGTGCCGTCGGCGAGGCACAGGCCGAGCGTGGCGGCCGGGGTGGTCTGCGCCTCACATGGCGTCTCGGCCGTGCACGTGCGCACGGTGCCGGTGACCACGTGCGGGGTCTGCCCGTCGAGTGCGACGTCTTCGTACGAGGCGGCGCCATTGAGCCAGGTGTAGCGGCGCAGGAATGGCCCGCTGTCGTCACACAGGGTCAGCGCCTCGGAGGCGACGGCGCCGTACTCGCACTCGACGGGGGCGACCGGGGTGTACGCCACGGACGGGTCGTCCTGGTAGGTGAGGACGAGGTCGGCGGAGCCGTCCGCGTGGACGCACCACAGCTCCGAATAGGTGGCGTCCGCCTGGCCATCGCCGTCGGTGTCGTCGCAGCGGGTGCGGCATACGGTGTCGAGGCAGTCATTATCGGAGGCGCAGACGCCGACGGTGCCGGTGACAATGTGCGGGGTATGCCCGTCGAGGGCGACATCCTCGAAGCTGGCGGTCCCGTTGAGGAAGGTGTAGCGGCGCAAGAACGCGCCGGAATCGTCGCACAGCAGCACCGTCTGGGACTCGGGGCAGCCGTAGGTGCATTCGACCGGGGCGACCGGCGTGTACGGCTGGGAAGGATCGTCGGCGTAGGTGAGCACCAGTTCGGTGGAGCCGTCCACGTGGACACACCACAGCTCCGAATAGGTCTGGTCGGCCTGGCCGTCACCGTCGGTGTCGTCGCACCGCTGCACGCAGATCGTGTCGACGCACTCGACCGCACACGCCGAGCAGTCACCTGCCGCCCCCGCCACGGTGTAGGCGGTCGTGCCATCCAGCGTGGTGTCAGTCGTGGACGTGATCGCCCCGTCGCAGTCGCGCACCAGGTGGCGGAGGAACGGCACGCACCCGCCGCCCGGGGTCAAGTCGCACAGCTGGACCGTCGTGACGTCCAGGCACTCGCCATCACACGGTCCGGCCCCGGCCGGTGCCGGGCCAGGGGTGAACGTCCCGGTGGCCGGGTCTATCCAGCCGGCCGTCTCCGGGTCACCCGCGGGGGTGCTGCCGCAGGCGCAGCCTGAGCGCACCACCAGCAGGATCGGCGTGCCGTCCGCCCGGCACAACGGCTGAGAGGTGATCGACGGGCTGCAGCAGCCCTCATCTGTACCGCCGCCTCCGCCGGGGGCGCACGGCTGAGGCTCGACCGGCATATCAGCGTCCCTCCCCGGCCCTGGCGCGGCGGGCGGTCCTGCTGCGCGGCGCGGGCGGCGCCGCCGTCCTGGCCGGTGTCTCGGTGACCATGCCGTCGTCGACCAAGCCTTCGACGATGGCGTCCAGGCCATCCGGGACCGGCCCGTCGCCAGCGGGCGGCGTCGGCGGCTGGTCGTCGCCGGTGGGCGGCGCCTGCTCCTGCTCCGTGTCCCCTCGCGTGGTCTCCGGGGCGGGAGCAGACGCCACGTATGGTTGGCCGTCCATGAGGGCGCCCGCCAGGAGCTCCTCCGGGATGGCCGGGATCAGATGGTCGGGGACGGCGAACTCCGTCGTCGACGCGGTGCGGACGCCGAGCGGCGCACCCCACCGGGCGAAGTCGCGCCGCAGGTCTCGCCGGGGCCAGATTTTGATCATGCGGTCTCCCTAGGGACAGCACAGGCAGAGGTCGACAAGAACCGCTTCGACCGCGCACGTCGTGGACGGGACGAACGTCCGCTCAGCCAAAACCAAACGGTCGTTGTTGCGGATGTTCACGGAGGCGGACGCGGTGTTGGGGATGACGTCGACCGGGCCGCGCCGCACCACAACAGGCCCGGACGCGTACAGCCACGCCTGCCCGGCCGGAGCCGGCGTCCCGTCGGGGCCGGTGTTGGCGGCGTAGCCCGCGCCGAGCACCACACAGTTACCCACCCAGGTCCGCAACCTGGATCCCTGCGGCACCAGCTGGTGGAACCGCCCGAGGAGGGCGGCCGCACCCGCGGGGACGTGGATGACGCCGACGCCGCCGTAGTCGGTGGCCAGCCACCCCTCCAGAATCGAGATCCCCTGCGACACCGACACGGCGCCGGCCGCCGGGGTGCGGTCAACCGCGCCGGGGGCCAGGACGTTCTGCCAGAACCACTCCTCAAGCGCCCGCCCCTCCCCCTGTGACAGGCCGGCGCGGGCGTGCTGTTCGGCTTCGGCGTAGGAGAAGCCCGGCGCGGAACATACCGCACCCGCGTAGATGGTGACCGGCCCAGCTGTCTCGTTGCCGGGCCGCTCGAACGTCTTCGGCCCGGGCGGCGGCAGCGGGTTACCGGCATCGTCGGTCGGGCACCAGTCGGTCGTGTGGGCGTCCTTGCACGACAGCGACGTCCAGTCGACGCCGAGCAGCTCGTGCTCGTCCTCAACGTCGATCACGGTGGTGCAGCCGCCGAGCAGGCCGTTCGGCAGCGGCGTGCCGGGGATGGCGGCGACACGGCGCCTCATGCCGGGGTGCGGCATGTGGCCACCTCCTCACGAGGTCGAGGCGCCAGGCACACAGCAACTGCCCGTGCCTGGCGGGATCGGCGGAGGTCAGATCAGGCGATCGGGCAGGCGGCCGTGATCTGCGCGGCGGTGGCGCCGTTCGGGCAGATCGGCACCGTGACCAGACGCAGGTCCGGGCCGCGGTTGATGAGCGCCACGCACTCCTCGCTGAAGAGAGCCGTGTAGTCGTTGGTGCTGAACTTCGTCGAGTCGTGGATGACGCCCAGGCTGATCTCGCCGCCGCGTCCAGCCTGCAGGCTGCCGGCAACGTAGATGAGGAACTGCAGCTGGGATGGCCAGTCGACGGCGGGCGTGAGGCCGCCGATCTCGGTCGGCACAGCCGGGCCCAGGCCCCGCGCCCACTGGATGCGGACACCGAGCGTGGCGAACAGTTCGACGAGCTCGGACACGCGGACCTCGTCGAGGCGGCGGCCGTTCTGCCGGGCGAGGTCGGCCAGCATGAGGCTGCGGCTCCACCAGGGCAGCGTCACCTCAACATTGATGCTGTCGCACAGCGAGTGCCGCTCAACCATGTCGGCGGCCTGCAGCGCGATCGCCGCGTAGATGGCCGACAGGGCGCCGAACGTGGCGGCGATGGTGACCGGGGTGGCCTGCGTCAGCGCCGCCTCGAACAGGTGCTGGCGGATGCGCAGCTCGTGCGCGACCATCACGTTGCGCTGATACCAGGCAACCAGCTCAGGAAAGTGCCGCTGGGTCAGGATGCCCGACTCCAGGCAGACGCCGATGGCGTCGCAGCGGACCTCGATCGGGTCCGGGCAGGGGATCTTGAAGCAGGGCTTCGTCGAGCCGGCGATGTCGTCGGCTTCGGTGTGCACGAACGTCATGGAGGCGACGTCGAGCGACGGGATCGGGAAGTAGCGCAGGCCGCCGCGGGCGAGCTGGATCTCCGGCAGGTCCCACAGCATCTCGGGGCAGGCGATGTCGGTCAGCTCGTAGACCGTCTCCGACGGCGCACACCAGCCGCCGGACGCGACGATGTTCCTCTCCGGCAGGCGGGACTGGTCGGCGGCCAGGATCACCGCGCGGGTGCCCTCCGTGCCCGACGACGAGTCGTTGATGATCAGATCGCGCTCGAACGGCAGCCGGTAGGAGGCGGTCAGGCCGACACCGCCGCCGGCGGTCTTGAGCGCGTTGGCGCGGCGGATGATGCCCTCGGTGACGCCGTCCATGTCGAGCGGCTGGCCGGGCTGGTAGCCGGGCACGTCCACCGACGCGGTGATCTCCGGGCCGGGTGCGGGCGGCGGCGGCAGCACCGACGGCATGCGGCGGCGCACCCCGGACAGGTCCAGCGCCGGACGGGTGCGCGGCACCACGGCGGACGCGGTCACCGGCTCCGGAGCCGGCGCAGGCTCAGGTTCCTCAACGGCGGCCGCCTCGCCGCCCTCAGCGGCGGCCTCCACCGGCTCGCCGGCGGGCGTGCCACGCACCTGGGCGGCCAGCTGGTCGATCTCAGCGGCGGCGGCCTCGGCCGCTTCCAGCCGGGTCTGCATCTCGCCGCGGATGTCGTTCACCGCACCCGACAGGCGACGTAGCTCAGCCAGGTCATCAGCGGACACTCGGTCACTCGTGGACAGCGCGTCGAACGCGGCGACAGCACCCTCCAGGAGCGCTGACAGTTCGACGTCGTCCAGGGCGGTAAAGTCGTCGGGAAGCTCAAACCGCTCCACGGGGCCTCTCTCCTGTGTGAGAAGGAGAGCCCGGCCCGCGGCCAGCAGCTATCTAGGCAGGTAGCGTACCCGCATCACCCGTTTCAGATCGTCCTTGCCTCTCGTGCCGGTACGTGTTTCGCCCGCTCGACGAGCCGTGGGCGCCCGTCTCACAACGATCACGGGGGCAAGATCGAGTCGTACACCCAGTTGGTAAGCAACCCGACGAGGAAGCCTGCAACTGAGCTCACGGCGAAGAAAAACCAGTTGGTGCGGCGCTGACGACGATCAAGGTCCTCGTTTTGGAGCCCCATGAAAGCGCGCACTATCTCCGTCCGCTTCCGGAATTCCTCGGCGAGTATCTCGTCCCGTTCCACTTGACCTCGGGCATCCACGGACCTCTGAAGCAACTGCTCGATCATCGTGGCGCGATGAGCGGCCATCATCTGTAGCTCGGCGAGTTCTCGGGATGTGTCGTGAAGCCGCTGCGCTGCCTGAGTCAGGCGTTCCTCAAGCTCGTTGTCCTGGACGTCGAACAGCTTCCCGTAGGCGTCGGACGTCTGCTGACGATGCTGCTCAAGTTCGCGCGCGGCTCTTCGGCGAAGGCCGGTCGGGATAGCGACGAGTACTGCCAAGAACAACAAAACGAAGAACGAGGTCTCTTCCGATAGCTCGTACCCCTTCTGGATGGCGCCGAGGGCAATCATGGACGCGAATACAAAGAACCAGGAAGCGTTGACCCATTTGGTGAGAATGGCATGGCGTCGGACCAGTTCAGTCATCTGCTCGCGACGATCATCCGCTAAAAGATCATTGGAGTCCACGGGCCGCAGGGTAAAGCATCTCAACGCCAGCTGACGACTACCCTGAAGGGAAGAACTCGGAAATAGCAGCGCCCGAGCACCTTACGGTGGATTGCCCCTGCGTCGCTCAAGATGGACAAGTCTGCCGTCCCCAGGCGGTGCAGCCGCACAGCATGTGGGCGCATCGATAAGCCGGACTGCCACACCCACGGAACTCGGTCGCACCGCATCTGCAGGTGTGCGGTGCGCTCCGTGAGCCCATCTATGCAGAGGGCTCCAACTCGGCCGAGTCTGCCGTGGCGGCAGCAACGTCGCCACCCGGATAACGCTCAGCGACCGCATCTGCCGTCGGCCGTGAAGCGGACTCGTATACGACGCGGCCGGACACGTCCTTCACCTGCCACACCTCAGTCGCAGCCGCACGGGCGGCACACGGACGGCACGCCATCAGGCAACCTTCACACCGGCAGCCAGGCCCTGCGCGAGCGCGGCGCGGACGTCGTCCAGCCCGGCCGACAGGGCTTCGATCTCGGCGCGGGCGGCATCGCGGCGTTCCATCTCGTCGACGACGGCGGGAGCGAGCGCAGCCGCGAGCTTGTCGTAGTCGATGACCGGTCCGGGCGCAGACGGTACGGGCGTGGCGGCCGCGGTGAGCGCCAGGTTGGACCGGTCGATGACCGCGGACGCGGCCAGCCGGGACGGGTGCCCAGGCACCGGCACCGACAGGACCGCACGCAGCGACCACTGCCCGTTGGGGTTCTGCCGCATGTGGTAGCTGGGCTGGCAGGCGGTGAACACCATGCGGTCCCAGTCGGACATCCAGGGCGCGGCCGCGCCGGAGAACCACATGCCGCGTTCGTTCATGCCGACGGTGATCACTCCGGCGACGGTGCGGGTGTCGTCGAACTGGCAGCTCGCGGTCTCGCACTCAGCGCCGTCGCGGTGGTGGCCGGCGTTCATGGTGAACGCCCCCACCTTCACCGTGGAGCCGTCGTCGAGCTGGAAGCGGGCCCGCAGGAACATCGTCAGGTCGATGTCTCCGAGGCTCTCCACGGTCAGCTTCCGCCCAGGGAAGCCTTCGTGCGGGACGCCGGCCTGCGCGACCCACCCGTAGATGCGGCCGTCGGCGTAGTGGACGCCGCCGGAGTCGGGCGGCAGCTCTCCGATCGTCGGCTCTTTGAACCAGGCGGCGGGCAGCGGCGGCATCGCCTGCAGCTCATGCCACGCCGAAGCGGTCAGCACGTCCAGCGTCTCCGGCTGTTCGACGGTCTCGCAGTCGGCGCAGTCACCGGCGGCCGCGGCCAGGCCCGGCGCGTACGAGTCGGCCGGGTCGAGGGTGATGCACGCGCCCGCGAACGCCGGCATCGCCACGAGCGTCGCCCCACGGACTCGCGCCTTCGTGATCCGCATGACGAAGTCGCCGGCCTGCTCGGAGAACAGCACCTCGCCGGGCTTGTCGTCGCTGTCGCCCGCCGCCGCGGTGATGCCGGCGGCGGTGAGCGCTGCGCGCAGCCCGTCGCCGGACATGGCGCCCTGGTCGCCGGTCGTCCACTCCACGACCTGCGTGGCCCGCACCGACCAGGCGCCGTCCGGCAGCTGCATGATCGACGCCTGTTCGAGGGAGGCGAGCAGGATCACCCCGTCATCGGCGGCGTCGGGTTCCCCCTCCTGGCGAGGGCGCCGGTCGACGAGCTCCATGTCGACGTCGTCCAGGTCGACGGACACGCCGAGCGGCGCACTCTGGTCAAGCAGGTCGATCGCCGTCTGTCCGGCATCCCGGTCGGCGTACAGGACGCCCGCGCCGGCGATGCGGCCGCCCACCCGGTTGATCTGCTGGATCTCTCCGGCGAGGACGGCGCCCTGGTGGCCGCCGCGCATCTCGGCGGCGTACTGCAGCGGCCACGACTCGCCGTCCCAGTACAGCGCCCTCGGTGCGAAAATCCGGCCGTCGCCGGTCTCCTGGCCCTCGAATGCCAGCGCCGTCTCCCCGGGGGTGGACCAGCGGCGAGAGGGCAGCGCGGCGGCGGACAGGTCCTGATCAGGCATGAGATCGTCTCCTTCGGTAACAGGCGCGGCGAGCGGAATATCGGTGACGTCGCCGCCGAACGCGACGCGCAGCCGGTCGAACGTGATCGGCCCGGTCCGGTTGATGAGCTCGGCGACCTGGGCGAGGTCGTCGCTGTAGGTCAAGGTCACATGCGCCACCCACGGCGCGTGCTGGGCCGGATAGTCGTACACGTCGCCGACGATGTAAGCCACCGTGCGGTGCACGGCGCCGAGGCCCTCACCTCCGACACCGAGCACGATCGCCGTGTCCTGCTCGTCGGAGGCCGGGTTGAACACGCTGATCGCGAACCCGTTGCCTTCGATCCCGCCCGGCCCGTCCTGGCCTTCCCGCAGGACGGCGACGTCCTCCCGCAGCCGGTCGACGATCTCCACCCGCGTCTCCGTGCTGATGCCGTCGGCGTCGCCGAGGAACAGCAACGTCAGATGCAGATCCTCCGGCAGTTCTCCGCCGTCCACGGCGAGCCGGTCGATGTCGGCCTGCGACGGCACCAGCGCGACCATTCCGCCGCTGTATGGCCCCCCGGACGCGGCGCTGATGTCTTTCACGATTCTTCGCTCCTCGAACGCGTTGACGATGTCGCGGATCTCTCCGGCGGACAGCCCTTGCCGGCCATCGTCTGCGGGCGGGTCGGCCGAGTCCCCGAACGTCATGGCGCAGCGGCAGTTCACGACGTTCCCGGGGCTGGCGATCGGGTCGCCGGGAAAGTCGAGGAACTCGCCACCCACGTCAAACGCCGCATCGAGCAACACCGTCTGACCGTCTGACCGATGATGGGCGTCACGGGTGCGCAGGTCCAGCGTCGCCAACCAGGTCTTGACCAGCGGCCGGGACCCGGACGGGCGGGAGCGGGCGACGTGCAGGGCTGCCCAGTTCCACGCGGCCACCATCTCGGTCCGCGCGATGCGGGCCGCGCGGGCCTCCCCCAGCTGGGTGCCGCCGTCGCTGAACGTCTCCTGCAGCCGGGCACGGAGCCCGTCCATGCTGTCGCCGGCGGCGATGCCGTCCGCGAGGGACTGCCGGGCGACTTGCCACAGACTGTCACCGACGTCACGTAGCCGGTTCTCGGCCGCGGCCAGGTAGTCGCGGACCGCGTCCGATAGCTCCAGCGGCCGGGTCAGGTACAGGTCGACCAGGTCGGGCACCTCGCCCGTGTCGTCGACCTCGTCGACGTCCTCCACCTCCGGGCCGTCCGGCTGGCCGGGCTGCTGGCGGCGCCCGCCGAGGACGCGGTGTGCGGCGACCATCGCCGCACCGAACACGGTCAGCAGCGCCAGCAGGATCACCAGCAGCTGCGCGATCCACAGGTCGGCGATCCGGCGCGCGTCGGCATCGTCGACCGGCTCCCCTTGAGCAATGAGCTCGGCGAAGGACGCGCGCAGCGAGGCTGCGTACTGGTCGGCGACCCGGTTCAGGGCTCGCCGTACAACATGTTCGACCATCGGCTCCAGGCCGGCGAGAGCTCGGGCCGTCTCGTCGCGGTGCCGGGCCCGCGCGTCACGCCCGGCCATCGCGTCTCCCCATCAGCAGCATCACACGCAGCAGGTCGTCGAGCTCGGCGTCGTCCAGGCCGTGCTCGCGCTTCATCTGCTCGGCGAGCTCGCGGCCTCGCGCGTCCAGGTGGGCGAGCGTCACCGCCGAGTTGTGCAGGGCGGCGGCGGGCAGTGTGTCGGGCATCGCTTCGGTCTCGTCGACCGGCAGAGCCGGGTCGGCAGGCTCCTGCTCGAACGGCTCGTCGCGAGCGTCGCGGTCGGCCTTCTCCGCCGGGGTAGGAGCGTCGTCCTCGTCGAAGCCGGTCTCCCTACGGAGGGCCTGGTCGGAGATGACGCCCCGGTCGTACACCTCCAGCGCGGTTTGCGGCCGGTTCGCGCGGATCCGCAGCAGGCTGGTGTCCCACCAGACGAGCGCCTCGCCGGCGTCGGCGTGGCCTTCCTCTTCCAGGGTGGGGCGCAGCCACTGGGAAGTGAGGGAGTCGGCGATGGTAGCCAGGCGCGGCTCCACCGCTAGCGTGATCGCTTCCTCCTTCAGCTGCCAGCCGGAGTTGCCGGTGTAGAACACGGTGCCTTCGTGCCGGGCCAGCCATGTGCCGTTCGGCGTGGTCGGGCACCAGATCGTGCCGGTGTAGTTCTCCTCGCTGAAGCTGCGGCCGCGGGGCGCGAACGTCGCCCGGTCCGAGCCGACCACCATATGCTGCGTCTTCCGGCGCGGCCCGGACGCCGATGCTCCCCATCCGGTGTGCTCGGGCCGGTACGACGAGCGGCCGGACAGGATCAGCGCCAGCTCGAACGCGTCGCACATGCGCGGGTCCTTCTGCCCGAACACCGGCGTCTTGCCCTGCATGTAGTGGCCGTCTCCGCGGATCGCGGTGTCGATGAACAGCTCCAGCTGCGCGGCGGTGAGCGAGCGGACGAAGTCGAGCGTGACGACGCGTCCGGGGGCGTGCTCCAGGATCACCTCGGCGGCGGCCGCGTTCAGCTTGAAGGCGGTCAGGCGGTCGTCCTTGGCCCGGCTCATCCGCCAGCGCGGCACACTGTCGCGGGTCTTGGCGTCGTGGGCGAGGTATTTGCCGACCATCACCTTGGAGACGCCGAGGGTCCGGGCGATCTCGGCGTTGCTCATCTTCGGGTTCTCGGCCTTCAGCCGCCTTGCCTCCTCACGGCGAGTCACCGACTCGGCGCTGGCGTAGCGGCCGCCCTTGTCGAGGGTGTCGCTGGGCGGCCCGAACAGCGCCGTGAGGGCGCGGGTGATGCGGGCGACGTTGTCTGGGTTGATGCGGTGGGACTGGTAGATCACTACGCGTGGCGTGTGGCGACCTTCCCTTACGCCTGCGGTGCCTTCGGTGAAGTACCAGGCGACGAGTTCCACGAGGGCGTCGCTGTACTTCGACTCGGCGGGCAGGCCAGCGTGCGGCGCGGACAGCACCAGGTATTCCTGGCGCTGCTTGTCCGGGCCGTCCTGGCGCGCTGCGGCGGCGAGCTCGCCGCTGGTCGTCCAGGTGCGGTCGCGGCTGCGTCCGGCGAGCAGCGGCCAGCGGTGGTTCGCGGTCGTGACGGAGACGTGCCGCCTGCCTTCGATCCGGATCATGGGCTCGTCGATGACATCCCACGTGTTGACCGCTTCGAGGGGCTGCCACTCCGACAGGCCGGTCTCGTGGTTGAGGGTCAGGACCGGCTCACCGACCGACAGCTGGTCATAGGTCTTCCAGCCCGCCGCAGTCATGATTTCCACAGACCGCACGGTACACCAGTGGTTTACTTCACCAGTGCCCAGCAGGATTTCCGCCGGAGTGTCCAAACCTGTCGCGAATCGCCTGATGGTCTCCTCGCGCAGCCGCATCGCCAGGTCATCGAAGTCCGATTCGAACGTCAGCCGTGTGATCTTGCCGATGGCATCGGCTGGGACTTCCAGGATGATCGGCACGGCGGCGGCCGCGGACTCCGGATCCTTGTAGGCGGTCTCGGCGACCTGCATAAACACTTCCAGCAGGTCGTCTTCCTCACCGTCGAGGGTCGCGGTGCTCTTCGTCGGAAAGCGGGTGCCGTGCGGCACCAGTAGCACGCCCCGACCGGTCAGGCGGGAGCGGGCGATGGCGGCGACGGCGGCGTTCAGCAGCCGCAGTTCCTCCAGCAGACCCAGCGACGACCGGATAGGCGAGTCGGCTTCGATGTGGCGGCGCGGGTGCGGCTCCCACACGCGGATTGCGGCGGGCGCGAGCGGGTCCGGCTTGTCGGGGTCGTGCGGCGGGATCGCGACCGCCTCGCCGTCGATCTCCGCTTCGAGTGACTGGCCTTTCGACGTCACCTCCAGCACCGACAGGACCCGCCAGTCCTCGCCGCGGTGCCGCCCGGTGATCGGGTCGATGGTGGGGCGGATGACGACCCAGCCTTCGCCAGCGACGACCAGGTGCGGGCCGAAGCTCTGCAGCATCTCCGACTGGCCGGCGGGGCCTCCGGCGACGGACGCGACCAGCTCGGACGCGCGGTGGCTGTCGGGCAGTGGTTTGACGGTGCCGTCGGTGTCGCGGACGCCGGCGAACAGGCGGCCCTTGCCGAGTGCGTTGCCGATCCAGGTGGCGGCGAACCGCACCTCGGGCGTGTTGTCGTAGTAGCCCCATGCGCGGTGCTGCCACGACTGGTCGGGCTGGGCGGTGCGGAAGCGGCGGACGGCCCACCGCTGTGCGGCTGCGACGAGCTCACGCGGAGCCCTCACGGTGAGCCGCCGGCCTGGTAGCTGGTCACGTCACGGGCCCCCGAGCAGACGCAGGATGCCCGGCCCTCAGCTCAGCGGCGCACCGGCCAGCCTAGCGGGCGGCCCTAGCCGATCTGGGAATGCAGCCTGATCGGGCGGACATCGACGTCCCACGTGGGGAGCGTGGCGGCCGCCGTCTGCTGGCCTATCCAGCAGTGCGCACCGCCGTATCGAGGTGTTCGAACGCCTGATCCAAATGGTCTGCAGCTGGTCGCCGACCACTGCTCTCCTGCTCATCAAGCGAATCTCCTTGATCAGGAGTTACGCCGGTTATTTGTCCAGTCCCCCGTCCGCAAAGCCGGGCGCCGATAGGGTGCCTGTGCGGCGACTAGTGGTGCCGGTGAGTCGCAGGATGTCCACGGTGTTGGTCGAAGTTCTCGGAGGATTGGCGATGTTCCCGATCGAGGATGGGCCCCGTTCCGTTGTGCGGGATCTTGTTGCTGGGGTCTCCCCTTATGACGACAAGGAGGCTGCGGACCGGACGTGGATGCTCGACTGGGTGGCGTCCGGGGCGCAGTTGTTCCGGCTGGCGAAACCGGCGACTCCGCCTCAGCATCTGGCGGTGTACGCGGCCCTGCTGGATGAGGAGTCCGGCTCGGTCATGCTCGTCAACCATGTCAAAGCCAACGCTTGGCTGATGCCCGGCGGCCACGTCGATGACGGGGAGGATCCTCGCCGTACGATCGTGCGTGAGCTGGACGAGGAGCTGCGCATCTCCCCGCCGTTTCACCCGCGGTTCGGTGATGATCCGTTCTTCTTGACGGTGACCCAGACCCGCGGCGCGCATTCACATACCGACGTGACCATGTGGTTCGTGTTCAAGGGTGATCAGCGGACGCCGATCACCCCGGACCCAGCCGAATTCTCCGATGTGCGATGGTTCGCGCTGGAGACCGCCGGGTGGGCGGCTGATCAATTCGACCCCGGCATGGCGCGATTCGTCGCCAAGCTGTCCAACGCTCTGGACCGCGTCGCCGCAGGCTAGTACGTCGCAAGCGCGCTGATCTCCTGCGCGTCGGGCAGGGGGCCATCGTGGGTGCGGCTGCACCACAGACTGCCAGCCGCGCATCCAAGCCGCAGCATCCCTTCGAGGTCCTCGCCGCTCAGGCGGGAGTGAATGAGTGCAGCGGAGAACGCCGCCCCGGCTCCCTGCACCTGACGTACCTCGACCGCTGCTGCGGCCGTCGTTACTGACGCGCCTTTGCTGGTGCGGCCGGTCGCGCCGCGCCGTCCGGCAGTAACCACGGCCACGTCGGCAATCTGCAGATCGCAAAGCGCATCAAGGGTGCGCGCGGCGGCGGCAGGATCGTTCTCATCGGCGTTGGTTTGCACCACGCCGACCCGGCGTTGGCGCGTGGCCTCGGCAAGCCACGCAGGCGGGGGTGACCCTCCAAGATTGAGCACAACATCGCACCCGGCCTCCAGGGCGGCCTGGAGGATGGTCCGGGGAGCGTCGTGCAGAACCTCGTAGCAGTCCAGGTACACCAGCGGGGCCGAGGAGAGCCGGTCAAGATCGACGCCGTTGAGTTCGTCGACAATGCCGCGCAGTCCGGAAAACCAGGTCCGGTTGCCGGACTGGTCGACCACCACGGTGTTGGTGCGGGTCGCGTGGACGGCGGCCGTGCTGGGGGCGAGGGTGGCGCCCCAGGCGGCCAGGCGGGTGGTGATGGCGCGGCCGGCGGGGTCGCCGGCAACCGGGTTGCTGTAGAGGGTGGCGGGGTGTCCGAGCGCGTGCAGGAATCCTGCGACCAGGGGTCCGTCTCCGGCCATGAAGTCGTCGGTGCGCTCCACATCGACCCCGTAGTTGATCGGCGGGTAGGCCTGAACGTACAGGGTGTGGACGCGGGCGAGGTAGCTGAAACAGCTGACCGCAATGCCCGTGAAGGTGGTGGTCACAGTGGTCAGTTGCTCCGGGTGTCAGCGAGTTGAACGGTGGTGAGCAGGGCGGCGTGGTCGGTGAGCCGTTGAGTGCGGGGGCTGTGGTCGTAGCTGCAGGCGGTGATGTCGCCGGTGGCGGCGCTGATCAGGGTGTGGTCGAGTCGCTGGGCGCCGTAGCGGTCGCTGATCCAGCTGTGATCAGCGCCGTCGGGACACATCGTCCGGTAAGCGTCGGCCATGCCGAGCTTGAGCAGACCGGTGTAGAAGGCGTAGTCATGGTCTTCGAAGGCGGGCAGGTGCGGCAGGTGGCCGGGCTCGACGACGTTGAGGTCACCTGCCAGTGCCATTCGGGGATGACATATGGCGGCCAGGTAGTCCAGGAGCCGCTGCTGGAAGGCGCTGCGGCGCTGGCTGCTGTCGCTGCTCATCCCGTTGGTCGGCCCGTACACCGCGACCAGACGCAGCCTCCCAGCCCCGGCCGTCAGGTCCACGGCGATGATCCGGGGGTCGAACGCCGCCGGGTGGACCGATGCCACATCAAACCCTCGGGTGGCGATCACGGCCAGGTAGCGGCTGTTTTGCCAGCCTGAGCCGCACGTGACCGTGAACCCTTCGGCTTCCAGGCAGCTCATGATCAGTCGGCCGCCGTCGCTGGGCTGCATCTCGGTGAGGACCAGGGCGTTGCTTTTGCTGGAGAGCAGCCAGTCGACAACGCCTTGAGCCCGCTGAAGGCTTGGGCTGTTGACGTTGAGAGCGCATAGCCGCAGCTCTCCGTCTGTTGCCGGAGCGGTGGGCTCCTGGTCGGCGTCCATGGAACCGAACAGCATGCCTTGCATTCCGTCGCCGGTCATCGTGCCTCCACGGTCGTGGTGGGCGCGGCAGGGTGGGTGTGGAGGCCGGTCAGTTCGCGAACGCGGCCAATGGCAGCTGCGAGCTGCTCGGCGTTCATCTGCTTGGCGGCACGCTGCTCGGGTGTCTCGTTCGCTGCGCCGTACACCCAAAATGATCGTCCTGCCTCGGCGTCCAGGACAAGGAATCGGTCGCTGGTCGCCGGGCCGCGCACCAGGATCGAGATGGTGTCGGCCTCGGCCTGCACGGTATGGACCGTGGCGTGGTGCAGCGCGTAGGTGCAGCCGGGCCGTTCGATGCGTTCGATGAGCGGCCGCAGGGTGCGCGGATCGGTGCCCTCACCGAAGTTCTCATCGCTGCCGAAGATCCGGTGCAGGTAGCTGCCCCGGTAGATGCCGGCGAAGAAGTCCCATCGGTGCGGGTGCGGCCGGTCGAAGTAGCCCGCGCGATACAGGTGGAGACGGACCCGAACCTGGGCGGCCGGGTCGTCGTAGAGGACGAGCTTGTCGAGAAAGTCGTAGCGTTCGCACATCGGCGCCAGGTGCTCATCGGCCGGAAGGCGTTCCAGCAGCTGACTCAGCAGGGCCGCCTCGACGGTGATCGCCTCATACACCGGTGTGCAACCGGCCAGGATGGAGGCGGTGGTGGTCCAGTCGATGGCCGACAGTCCTTTAAAGGCCGGGTGCGGTAACGCGGTCATGGCTGAGTTCTTCCTGCGTGGTGGTCGGGGATGGTTGCGTACGGTGAGGCGTCGAGGATCCGTTTGAGGTGGGGGTGCAGCCGGTAGAACTGGCGGCCCAGTCCGGCGGGCTGGGCCGTGGCGGCGGGGAGGGCGCCGGTGGCTGTGATGTGGACGGCGGCGGCGGCCAGCATCTGCAGCTGGGCGGTCTTCACCCGGGCGCGCAGCGTGCCGGCGGGTGTGACGGGCACCGCGGTGGTGGCCAGGACTCCCCCAGTGTCCACGCCGGGCTCGGCCAGGTGCAGGGTGCAGATGACCGGGTCGTTGTTCAGGATCGCCCAGGCCACGGCGTCCATGCCCCGGTAGGTCGGCAGGGCACCGTTGTGGGCGTTGATTACTCCGAGGCGGGCCCGGGTGAGCACGGCGGCGGGAACAATCGGCATGCCGGCCAAGATGACCAGGTCGGCGTCATGCTCGTCCAACGCGTCGGCGACCTGGTCCCATGTGGCGGCGCTGATCTGCGGGACCTGCAGGG
This sequence comes from Nonomuraea sp. NPDC052265, assembly GCF_044547985.1. Classification (NCBI taxonomy): domain Bacteria; kingdom Bacillati; phylum Actinomycetota; class Actinomycetes; order Streptosporangiales; family Streptosporangiaceae; genus Nonomuraea; species Nonomuraea sp. NPDC052265. Next base: position 639,063 of record NZ_JBIUBJ010000003.1, on the reverse strand, counting down.
CCGGCGCCGTGAACTGGTCTGCGGGTGGCTGCTCGGGCGGATACCAGGCGTCGGCGTATCCCGACGGGGTGCCGTCGAGGGTGGGGGCGGCGTACCAGCACATCGCGGTCAACTGCAGGCCCGCGGCCGCGGTCATCGCGGCCAGCCGTGCGGGGCTTCCCGATCCGGCGCCGGCCAGCACCACGATCCGCGGTCGCTGTCCCTGATGTCGGTTCAGCCGCACAGTAACTGGGCCGCCCGCCTGCGGGGTTTCGTCGTGCAGAGGAGGGGAGCTGGAGGGCGGCAGCCGATTGGCCAGCTGGGCTGCCAGGTCGCTGGTGGCGATCTCGACTAGGCGGGCGACCGCTCCGATCTGCCCGCTGAGCGCGGAGCCGGCGACGGCTTGGTGGTGGATCGACACGGCACCGAGTAGCTTGCAGGCGGCGTTGAAGAAGCGCAGGTCCCCGCTGGCGGCGGTGACGCCGATCCAATGCGCGGCCAGGGTGAGCCAGTCGCGGGCGATGACGGGGCTGAGTGCAGTGGTGCGCTCAGCCACCGGGGGACGCAGGGTCGGTGAGGTCTCGAAGGAGTGCAGCAACGCGACGTCGACCGGCGCAACCTGCCCGGCCGGGAGCGCAACCGCAGGTGTCGGCGTGCCTCCGGGTAGCGCTTCGGTGGACGGGGCGGTGCCGGGATCGGGCAGCCGCCACAGCCGGGCCTTGGCTGCGGCTTCGGCGACTCCCGCCAACGGCGCCGCGCGCTGGCCTTCCCTCGCTTGCGGCCTCGGCCGCTGGTCCGCCGCGGCCAGGAGGCCGGCGAGGTCGAAGTCGGCGTCGGTGTGCGTGCGGATCGGATAGCGGGATCCGGCACCGCCCGATCCGGTCATCGTGCTGGTGGTCATCGGCTGACCGCGCCGGTGACCTTGTTCAGCGCCGCCAAGTACCCCTCAACGAGCTCCTGGTCGCCGGGATACCCCCAGATCGGGATCTTCAGGAAGGAGCCCTGGAAGGCGCGTACGCCCGGCAGCATGGCCTGCTCAACGTGGCCGCTCTGCCAGGGCGCGAACGGATCGTGGCGGGCGAACAGCGGTTCGCCGCTGATGTCGCGGGTCGAGCCGGGCGCATCGACCTCGTGCGCGCCTTCGGCGACGCACAGGTCAATGAACTCCTGCCGGGTGACGGTCGCGTTCTCAACGTGGAAGCGCAATCCGATGACGTACAGGCCGTGCTCGCCCTGACCGGCCGGAGTGCTGACGGGCGTGATGACCGGATTACCGTCCAGGCCCTTGACGAAGGTGTCCAGGACGGTGCGGCGCCGAGCTTGGATGTCGTCGGCGCGCGCGAGTTGGTGCAGGCCGATGGCCGCACCCAGCGTGGTGATGCGGTGTTTGAGGCCCATCCCGGTGAACGCGAACGGGTAGAACTCCGCGCCCGGGTCGATCTCAGTGAGGCACCGTTTGTTGTAGTGCCCATACAGCAGCGCGAGCTCGCGGAACCGGTCGCTGCGAGTGACCAGCATCCCGCCCTCGCCGGTCGTGATCGCCTTCTGGTTGGTGGAGAAGACGGCCATGTCGCCGAACGTACCGGCCCGCTGCCCGCTCCAGGAGGCGAAATGGGCGTGTGAGCAGTCCTCCAGCAGCAGCAGACCGCGTTCGGTGCACAGCGCGGCGATCTCGTCCATCCGGCACGGGTTGCCCCACATGTGGGTGACGATCACGGCCTTGACGTTCGATTGCAGCTGCTGGGCGATGGTCTGGGCGGTCACGTTCCCACACGTGTCGGCGTCGGCGAACAGGACCTGGATGCCGTCGAAGCCGAACGGTGAGGCCGTGGCGAAGAAGGTGTAGGCCGGCGCCACGATCGCATCCCCGGGTTTGAGACCGGCGATGCGGCTCATCGCGTGGATCGCCGCAGTGCCGGAGGCAAAAGAGATCGCGTGCGGCACTCCGACGAACGCCGCGAAGGCGCGCTCGTACTCGCCGATAACCCCGCGAGCGTCCCGGTCGGACAACGAACGGTGCAGCTGAACCCGCAACGCCTCTTCGAGGCTGTCGTCCACCGTCGGCCACTGGTAGTGCGGGCCGTCGACGTTCAGGGTGCGGGGTCCGCCGTGGGCCGCGAGCGTGGTTGTCATCTTCGAGCCTCCATGGGTTCGGTGCTGGCGACGGGAAAGGAGCCGCGCAGTCCGGCGATCACGCCGGTGAGCTGGGCGGTCGACTCGGCAACAGTGGCGGCCGGATCCAGAGCCACGACTGGCCAGGCGTGCCGGGCGGCGTAGGCGTGTAGCTGCTCCAGCCCGGCCCGCTGGTAGTCCACGAACGTCGTCCGGTTCAGCTCGCCGTATCCGGCGTGCATGCCGAGCTCAGCGGGCCGGAACTGTCGGCGCCGGTCATACAGTGCCTCAGGGTCGGCCGACAGCAGCACCACGGCATCGGGCACCCGCACCCGCCCGAAGATCACGTCAAGGTCGGATTGGGTGTAGCCCTGCAGCAGTAGCTTGGAGCAGAACTTGTAGATCCAACCGTCGACGATCACGTTGTGGCCGGCCTCCAGCAGCGGAGCCAGCACGGTCTGGCTGTGGGCGGTGAACCAGGACGTCTGCAGTCCCACCCAGAAGGCGTCCGGCAGGTCGGGCGCATCTCCGCTGTGCCACAGCATGGTGGCCAGGTGTTCCATCAGGGTCGCGGCGTAGCGGGAGGTGGCCGAGATCTGCCGCCGGGGTGCGAATACCAACGGCCGTAATACATCGCCGTCGGCTGACGGCTGACCGAGCGGGAGTGGGGCCGCGATCGCCTGGTCGTAGGAGCATTCGGCCAGGCGTTGGGCCAGAGTCGTTTTACCGACGCCGTCTGGTCCTTCCAACACGAGGAGTCGTCCGGGCACTCAAGTCCCCCACATTGCTGATCGGTACGGCCTGGTGCGGCGCAGCGGCCCAGCAGGGCGCTTGCGGTGTGCTGTGCCCATGCTGCTGGCTGCGCGTCCACCACGCCCGGATATGGCCGGTTGCGGACGCACATCGAAGACACACGGTGGACATCATGTGCCGCACGCCATCGCGTCCTCCTTATGGACCTTGCGATAAGGAGAAAGGACAGATGAGCGGCGCGGCCAGAGCTGCGGACGGACCCGGACGCCCCCGTCGCCGCGCCCTTCGCTGTTCAGGGCAAAGCCCGGCGGGGCGGCGTCCGGACAGCTAGGCTCTCGGACAGTTTCGGACACCTCTCTGCCGGTCCGGAGACCTTGTGCCTGATCACGACGACATCGACCCCACTGCAGCCCGCACGGTCGAGGAGTTCGCCCTTTGCCTGCGCCAACTGCGGACGCGCGCCGGCAACCCCTCCTTACGCGACTTGGAAAAGTGGGCCCGGCGATACAACAAGCAGCTCCCCCGCAGCAGCGTCTGCGATGCGTTGGCCGGAAAATGGCTCCCGCGCAGACAGCTCGTGCTCACCTTCCTCCAAGCCTGCGGCGTTGACCCCGCAGCAGATCCTCGATGGGTGCGGGCCTGGATCCGCCTAACCGAGCAGGTCGGCCCCCACGAGGTAGGACCCTCCCCACAGGCTGCCGCCACGGTTGGATCTGCCGAGGTCCACGCGCTGATGGAGGCCAAGCGGCTCCTTGCCGAGGCCGCACAGGCCCGCCGCGCCGCCGACCTGGAGATCAAGCAAAGCAAAGCTGCGGCGCAACGGGACATCGACCGCAAACTCGCGCAAGCTGAACAGGCGATGCAGCATGCACGCCTATCGGCCCAGCTGGCCCGCGATATCCGCACCACAGGGCTACGCCGTATCGGCGCCACCTACCTGAGCGACCTGGAATGGAATGCGCTGTTCGCCAGCGTCACCGAACTGGACATTTTTATGGCCTACGGGCAGACCTGGCGAAACCTGCACGCCCGGCAACTCGCCCTTCTCGCCGCCCGCCGCGACAGCCGTATCCGGGTTTTCCTCGCCGACCCCGATGACCAGACGAGCATTGACACTTTAGCCACCCGGTTCGTCCTCACCGTCCACGAACTACGAGAACGCATCGAAGCCACCCGCCGTGACTACGCGGCTCTGCGCCAACCCGGCGGAGCCGACATCCAGATCCACTACTGGCCAGGCGACCGCACCTTCAGCTTCTTCCGCCTCGACCAAACAGCGGTCGTCGGCTTCTACAGCCACAGCCGCAGCCGGGCCTCGGCCGTGCCTTTGTTCGTCTGCGAGGCCCCCGGTGAGCTCTATCAATTCGTTCTCGACGAACTCAACGCCATCCAGCAGTCCAGCCGCCCCGCCTGAGCCGGGCCGCCAAAGCAGCCCGGCCTGTCCATCTCAGAGTTCCTGATGGAGCCGAACCCGGCCCCGTCGGACACGGTGAGGAAGTCATCAAGTGCGGGAATCGTCCCCCCTTCCCTTGCTGGTCCGCGCGCTGGGATGATCGGGGATCACCGTGCCGGCCATCGGCATCGGTTGCTGGCACCGGAGGCTCGGACCACAACTTCGGCATACCCATGGGCTGGGCCAGCAGATTCGACGAAGCCGCCGCCCTTGCTGGCCTGGGAACTGGGTGCCGATCCCCAAATACGTCTGACCTTTAGCGGGTCAGGTCCCACACGGATCAGCCGCGTTGATCAACTCCCAGCCTGTCGCGGCCGCCCACCGAGTGTGCTCATAAAGGAGCCGGTCGGCGGCCTGCGGCGGGAGCGCCGCCACGACCCCCGGCACTGTGTCGTCCATGCGGCTGCGGAGCCGCTCGAACTGCTCCTCCAGCATCGTGTCCAGCCCGGCCGTGAGCTGCGAGCCCAGGGAGGCGTCAGCGCATTCGTCGATGAGGTCGAGCATGCCGGTGAAGACGGCGAACGCGGCGTCCTTGATGACGACCCGCGCTTGGCGGACCTGTCGGCGCGGCTCACCGTCCAGAACTTTCTCCAGAGACTTCAGTGTGTAGTCCAGCGCGAAGTTCCGGTCGACCCACAGCTGCGCCCGGCCGGAGCAGACGCCGATACGCGAGTCAGCGAACTCCGCGTCGACGCGGCCCATCGACGGCCGTGCCGCCCCGGCCAGGCCGGCGGCCTGAACCATGCGGGTGTAGGCGGCGCCGGTCAGGCACTCCATCGACACCAGCATGTAGGAGATGCCCTTGTAGAACGCCATGCCGGTGCTGTGCTCAGCGACGAACGCCGGGTCGCGGACACCGTCGACGATCTCTTCGGCGCTCAGGTGCGGCAGCGGGCGCAGCAGCAGATCGGTCCGGGCCTGGAAGGCGTGCGTGGCGCGCAGCTCCTCCAAACTCATCAGCTGGTCGAAGGTGATGTACGTGAACCTCCTCGGCACGCCCAGCGCCGACAGGGTGCGGATCGCCAACACATTCTGCTCGGCGTCGGTTTCCTTGTGGAACCGCTCCAGGATGGACGTGACGCCGGACTCCACGCCGAACAGGCAGCGGCGCAGCCCGTCCCGGACAAGGGTCCGCCACATGGTGGCCCGCTCCACGTGCCAATCCCGGCCATAGCCCGGCTGGACGACCTGGTCGATACGGCACGACGTCTCCCACTGGAAGCCGGCTTTGGTGATCTCAGCGGCGACGGCCAGGGCCCGCGGGACGGCGTCGTCTCCTCGGCCGATGGCCTCCTCATCCACCAGGTACAGGGTGCGGGAGATCTCGGGGTGGCGAGCGAACTCCTCGTCCAGGGCGGCCAGCATCCACGGCAACTGCTCTGGGGCACCGCCCGCCCACGTGCCCTTGTGCCCTCGCGGGCAGAACGAACAGTTGCTGGTGCAGCCTCTCGTCGTCTCCAGCTGCGCCACCCCGTGGTGGGCGAAGGTGTCCTGCAGCAGGTCGAGCTCAGGGAAGAAGTCGTCTGCGTCGCGATTGGGCACGGTCGCGGTGCGGCGGCGGCCGACAGTCAGCGCGCCGCCGCGAGCCGCGCCGACGTAGCCGATGCCGTGGACCTGGTCGCGCTCGAGGTCGCCGTGCCAGTGCGCGATGACGTCGCGGATGGTCGGTTCGCCAGCGCCGCGAGCGATGAGCAACTGCGGGTAGCGCTCCAGCAGCACCGCCTCGTTGCGGATGGTCAGGCTGCCGCCGGCGAGAATCAACGGCACCTTGTCCTGGACGGCGTCGAGCAGGCTGATCATCAGGTCGTGCTGGCCGAACGTCGCGGAGACGCCGAGGATGTCGGGGCGCTGGGTGCGGACCGCGGTGATGATGTCGTCCAGGGTGACACCCAGCTGCATGTCCATCAGGCTGACGTGGCCGGACAGGGTGGAGCGGGCCGCGCGGGCCAGGTCGGAGATGGCCAGCGGGAAACGCGGCAGCGGGAAGTACTCGGGCCGGTACAGCGCGGTGAGGAGGATACGGGGCCTGGTCAGCCGGGTCACGGCGGCCGGGGTCAGGTCGGCGTGGCTGATCCACGCGCCCGGCGTCTGCAGCTGCACATGTTGGGCGGCCCAGTCGGGCCAGACGCGCGTCTCGTGCGGCTGCCCGGACAGGTCGGCCAGCAGCCACGCGCCGGGCCGGCCGGTGCTGACGGCGAGCAGCCGCCGCTCCAGCGTCCCGGTGAGCACGACGTCACGGCCGGGCAGAAGGCCGACCACGGCGTCGCGCACCGTGTTGGGCTGGCTGCGGGGGATGTCCCGGATTACCTGCTGCTGAGCAGGGGTTAGCGGGGTGAGCCTGAGCCGGCCGACGGCCTCCAGGAGGAGGCTGTGGCTGGCGCTGACGGCGGTGGGGGGCATGCGGAACCTCCGTACGCGAGATACGTGAGAGAAGAAGGGCATGACGAATCCGCCCTGTGGCGCCGCGTGGGCGCCCAGGGCTGCGAGCTGAGGGTGTTAGAGGGTGCCGGCGGGTACGGCGATGGTGGCGGTCATCGCCGCGTGGTCACTGAGTCCCGAGGTGCGGGCCTCGTGCACGTAGGAGCAGGCGACGGCCGCGCCGACGGGTGAGCAGAACGTATGGTCGAACCGGTAGCCTTCGCCGCTGCGGCGCCCGTACCAGGAGTGATCGACCACGTCGGGGTGGCAGTGGCGGAACGCGTCGCCGTAGCCGGCGGCTGCGAACGCGTCGTAGAAGTCGTACTCCCACTTGCCGAACACGGCGTGGTGCGGCTGGTGGCTCCGCTCGACGACGTTGAGGTCTCCCGCGATGACGATGGGCCCGGTCACGGCGAGATCATCGGCCAGGGTGGGCAGCAGCTCCGCCGCCGCATCCTGAAAGGCGCGTTTGTCGACGTTGCGCCGCTCCTGCGGTCCGCGGGACGGCGCATACAGGCCGACCACGCCGATGCTGGGCCCCTCGTCGAGGTAGAGGCGGACGGCGGTGCACCGGTGCGGCAGATGGCCGGGACGGATAGGGACGGGCTCCTGCTTGCCGATACGGGACGCGACGATCGTCAGGTAATCCGAGCCTCCATCGACCGCGTGCACGGTGAACCCGTGCTCGCCCAGGGCCTGGATGATGGAGTGCCCGCCGGGCGTGACTTCGGTCAGCACGACGACGTCGGCGTCCTGGGCGGCGAGCCACTCCGCTTGCCGCCGGGACCGGACAGGGCTGGCGTGCTGCACGTTGAGGGTCAGCACCCGCACCCGGCCCGGCTCAGCGTGGTGAGTGCCGGGCTGCAGCAGGCTGAGCTGATGGCGACCGTCGCTGCTGCTCATGGGCTTTCCCTCACGGTCGTCTCGTCGGTGAAGACCTGACCCTGTTCGTCCAGCCGCGCCTGCACCTGCTCCATGATCGTGCGGGCTTGGGCGATCACCGTCGGGTGCGGGGGGCCTCCCAGCGCGGACAGGTTCGTCGCCACCTGCTCGGGGCGGGTGAACCCGACCAGCACAGCCGCATGAGCATAGCGATCCAGGCACGCCCACAAGGCGATACGGATCAGATCCTCCCGGCGCCACCCGACCAGGCCCTGCAGTTCCTTCAGGCCCTCGTCGATGACCGTGACTGCCTGGGGTGTGAACCACCTCTTTCGGCGGCGATGGTCGCCCTCGCCGAACAAAGGCATGGCGGATGGGTCGTAGGAGCCGGTGAGCAGACCCTGAGCGAGCGGTTTGTTGATCAGCACGCCGACGCGGTGCTCCTTCGCGAATGCGAAGATCCCCGAGCGGACCGCAGGCGACAGCAGGTGGTCGCGGACGGCGAGCACGTCGGGGCGGACCATGTCGAACACCCGCCGGAAGCGGTCGGACTTGTCCTCGCGCTGCTCGGGAGAGGTCGTAAGACGTTCGGGGGCGTACCGGTGCGGGCCACGCATCCCGATCACCCGGATCAGCCCCTCACGCCGAAAGGCCCGCATCGCCTCCACCGCGGGCTCCAGCCACCGGTCGGCGGCGCCGAAGTTCGAGTGATGCAGAGAGTAGATGTCCACGTAATCCGCGCCTAGGTTGTCGAGCGTCTGTTCCAGCTGACGGCGCATGTGGCGCGGCTCGAAGCCGTGTTCGGCGGTGCCACGGAAGTATCCGACCTTCGACGCCAGCACGATTTCCTCGCGCGGCACCTGCGCGACCAGGTTGCCGAGCAGCCGTTCGGAGCGGCCGTGCCCGTAGACGTCGGCGGTGTCGAACAGGCGGGCGCCCATTTTCCATGCGGTTTCCAGGCCGGCGGCGGCCGCCTCCGCGGATGCGCCGGTGGACCAGCCCATCGGCATGCCGAGGTTCTCGTCGGGGCCGCCGATGCCCCAGCAGCCGATGCCAACAGCGGGAACGGTGATGCCGCAGCGGCCGAGGGTGCGCTGCGGAAGAGACGCAGGGGACGACGTCATAGAGCTGCTCCTTGGGTGTGCGGCGTCGCAGGCGCCTGGTAGTAGCGGATCTCCTCCTCCATGGCCATGCCTGCCGCTTGCAGGCGAGCCAGGAGGTCATGTGCGGTGGTCGGGACGATGGCGCGGGCCACCACGGCGTCGTGCCGGGTGCCGGCGGCCAGCGCCGCCGTGATCAGCGGACGAGTCAGGGCGGTCCGGTCGGCGGCGGGGTGCATGAGCACGTCAGCCAGCAGCGCCTCCGGCGGCTCGCCACAGCCGCTGTGAATGAGCGGGTAGACCAGGGCTGCCGCCTGCAGTTGTCCGTCGGAGCCGTCGACGACGAGTAGCCCGTCGTCGACGAACCGCTCGTCGGCGGCCCACCGCCTGTAGGTGTCCTGCGCGACGTCATGCCCGTGCTCGGGGTGGACGGCGTGGTAGAGGCGGCCCAGCGCGGCAGCATCAGAAGCGTCCGCTGGCCGTACACGCGGCTGCTGGTCGTCGTCCGGCGCGTCGCAGTCGGGGATGATTCGCGCTTTCAGCAGCGCCGCGGCGGAGTACAGACGCCACCCGGCCCGCTCGAACATTCTGCAGCCGTGCCCGCGGGTGGCGGGGATCTCCGCGGTCAGCACCGTCGCCCGGCTGGGCAGGCACTCGGTCGCCTGCTTCAGCAGCGCGCTGCCCAGCCCTTTTCGCTGCCATTCGGGGGCGACCGCGGGCCCCCACAGCCGCGCCGACGCGGCTGGCCCGGCGGGCTGGCGCAGAGCAGCCGCGGCGGCCAAGCCGCCGCTGGCGGAGCGCATCAGGAACACGATCGTCGGCGGCGTCTTCCCCTGCGGGCGCAGCCGGGAGCGCACCAGCGCGGCGGTCACCGGCCGCTGATCCGGCCAGCCGCGCATCGCGGCGTAGCCGAGACCGGCGAGTTCCTCATCCAGGGCCGTTCCGGGCCGGTAGACGGCCGTGGTGATCGCGAGCGTCATCACAACTGGCTCCTCGGGTGAGTAGCGGTCACGCCGACGCAGACGCTGCCCCGCCCGGTCAGGAACGCCGGGTGCATGGCCAACGCGAGTGTGGGCGCCGCCGTGCGGGTGACCACGCGCACCTGGTCGAATCCTCCACGGAAAGCGTCGGCGACCTGCTCCGGCGCAGTGAACGGGCTGGGCCGCGATGGGCGCTGCAAGCGGTGCCGGGCCAGGCGCAGCCGCTCGGCGGGCGGGGCAGGCCAGGCGGCGGCGGCCAACGCCTGAACGACCCGGCCGGGCCGGTCGTACTCCAGCCGGGCCCGGCGTCCGGCGATGCGGGTGGTGTAGATCAGCACGCCGTCATCGGCTAGCAGACCGGCCAGGCGGGTGATCAGCGCGTTCCGGTCGGCCGGGGTGGGCAGGAGAGACAGCAACCCATCGGTGACGATCACATCGAACGGGCCGGACAGGCCGGCCAGATCAGGAGCGTGTGATCGTACGGTGGCCACGTCAGCGCCGCCCCAGGCCGCCCACGCCTCGACGAGTTGCAGCGGCGTGGAGCAGGCGTCGGCGACCGTGAGGCGCAGGCCGGGCACGATCCGGGTGAGGACCTGCGGCATGGTCTCGTCGCTGGAGCCGCACACCAGCGCGTGCGACGGCGTCCGGTCGGCCAGGGCCCGCCGGTAGAGGCCCGCATGCCAGCTGGGGCTGCTCTTCAGACCGCTCACACGAAACAGCCTCCACGCGGCGTGGTAGCAGTAGCAGGATCGCGCGCAGGTGCGGCGGGCCACCGACCAGGCGTCGGTAACGGTGATAGGGGCCTGTATCGTCATCAGCTGTCGTGCCGCCCTGTCCACGCGAGGAAATGCAGCAGGCGGCCGATGCGCCGGTATGGCTCGCGGCGCCCGGCCTGCCACTCGGCGTCCAGGATCAGGTTGAAGTCTTCGCCGACCGGCCTGTCGCCGAAGTGGTCGGTGAACATGCGCAGGCCATACCAGACCGTGGTGAAGGCGCCAGCGGCGGCCAGCATCGCCTCGACTTCGGCGACGGTGTGGGCTCGGCTGGTCACGCCGAGATTGCCCGTCTCGGAGTTGGTGTCCAGGACGGCGAGCGTGTCAGCCCACCGTTCCTCCAGCGCCGGCCGCATGGCCAGCGCGTCGCGGTTCTTCACCAGCAGCGACAGCATGCCGCCGGGCCGTACTGCCGACACGAGATCACGCACGAACGTCGCCGGGGTGTCGACGTACATCAACACGCCGTGACACAGCACGAGGTCGTAGCCGCCGCCGACCAGGTCCTTGGCCTGCTCACCGGTGCCCTCCACCAGCCTGACGCGGCTGCGGACCTGCTCAGGTTCGGCCGCCAGCCGATCCATGGCCTGCTTCAGCATCGCCGGGTCCGGGTCGAGCAGTGTCACGTGGTGACCGATCCGGGCGAGTTGGACGGCCTGGTGGCCGTCTCCGCCGCCGACGTCCAGAACTTGCTGCGCCCCGGCGGGCAGGTGGGTGCGTAGCGCGCGGGCGACCAGTGCGTGACGCAGCGCACCGCGCAGTGTGCCGGCATGGCGCGCGTACCCGGCCGACAGGTCACCGCCGGACGCCGAAAGCCAACTGTTGGTCACGAAGCCTCCTTGAGCGAAAGCAGAGATGCGAACAAATTCGGGTGTTCCAGCACCAGCCGGATCGACATGTAGCGGGTCGTCAGCAACTCTTGCAGCGCACGAGCAGTAGGCGTGTCGGGCAGGGCGCCGGCGCGGACGGCGCCGCGTAACGCCAGCAGCGTCGGCAGCCACTCCTCGATCGTTCTGAGGTCGACCGAGTCGCGGCCGAGCCAGGAGCGGAACCGATCAGCGGGCATCACCTCCCACACGGCGACGTCCCGCCACACCCCGTCGGGTCCTTGAACGGTGGCCAGATGCGGCAGGCGGCACAGCCCGCCGCGCGGCAGAGGCGGCTTCACCGGGCTTGTCACGCACGCCCTCCTCATTCCGCGGCGGCACCGCACCTCGTACAGGTGCTCGCCGAAGGCCAGGGCGAGACCGGCCTCAGCCAGGGCGACACCGGCGGGAACGACGGTCACGGCGTCGAGCCACGACCGGCGGGATACGACGAGCGCGATACGAACTGCGGCGTTCAGGTTGTGCTCCTCGTACCAGACGCGGCGCCGGTGCTTGCTGCTGGTGACCACTCCCGGGTCGAAGATCCCTCCGACGTCGGAGGCGGTGAAGTACCGCTCCCCCTGCGGCGTGGTTCGGACGGTCATCGTGCGGCCTTCGGGCCGAACAGGTCGTAGTACCGATCCAGCAATCCGCACGATTCCAGGACCTGATCGCTGCGAGCCACGTTGTGCCCTGGGGTGAAGCCGTGATTGAGGGCGGCGAGGGTGGCCGCGCCGACGAGGAGACTGGCGAGGATCAGATCGGAGTAGGCGTTCGGCAGCGATTCGGCGTGGTGAAAGTTCACCGGGAACCCGTCACCGATGATCGTCGCGTGGGCTCCGGACCGCAGGCGCAAGCGGATGCCCAGCACGCCGGCGTCGCTGACCTCTGCGGCTTCCTCCACCAGTTCGGCTATCGCGAACTCCGTGTTCCGGGAGGTCGTCGACACCAGGTAGCAGTCGCCGCCGATGGCGGCAGCGTGCTCACCTCGCACGCTGGTGCGGCCGGTGCTGCCGACGATCAGCATCGGCCGGTGCTCGCGCAGCAGCGTGCTCAGGCTGCGGCCGGTGACGAAACCCCGCTCGTGGGCGGCGATGAGACGGACCAGTTGCTGGTCGTACACGGCCACTCGCATCCGCCGCGCCCGCAGCACCTCAGCGATCTGCTCGCCGATCCGCCCATGCCCTATGACCAGCGCGGCCCGGCCCTCCAGCTTCTCCTCAGAGATCAGCTTCAGGGCGTTCCGGATCGCTGCGTCAGCGACACCGTATGACTCCACCGTCGCCTTCATCCTGGACTCGGCGACGGAGAAGATCGGCAGCGGCGGCTGCGGCCACGGCTCCAGCCGAGTGATGCCAGAGATCGTCTGTTCGACTAGGCCGATGAAATGCGGCAGCAGGCCGGGACGGCTGTTCAGCATCGTCGGCAGCGTGTAGCCGCCGTCGTCGACGAGTAGCCCCCGCCGGCCAAGTTCGGCGGCACGCCGGACGTGGTCCTCCAGGGCGTCCGGCGTCCGGGTCCAAGGCCACACCGTGATGCCCTGCCGAGTCAGGTGGGCATCCACCCGATCGGTGTATCGGTACGGGTAGCCCTTGTCGAGGACGGTTATCGCCTGTGGTGGCACGCCCATCGCCTGCACCGCCTCCACCAGCATCAGGAAGTCGGTCATGTGGTGCACGGTCAGCACCGGAGCCACCGACGACAGGCAGCCCGCCGGGGCGAACATCGGCAGCTCTCCCGTCAGCGGCATCTGACCGCGCAGCGTGGCCATCTCGGTCGCGGTGAACGGCACCCGCCGCACAGCACCCAAGATCGCCTTGATCTGGTCGGAGGACAGCCCATCGGTGGCCTCCAGCACCATCGTCAGGACGAGCGTGTCCTCCGGAGAGGTTTTCGGCTCGGCCGGTGCGCCTCCCAGCAGCCGGACGCATCCGCCAGCCCCTACACGTACCCGCAGGTCCAGCTTGTCGCCGGTTACTTCGCTGACGTCGACGACTTTGGCGATCGCCTCGATCACCGATTCGAACGCCATCGGCAGGTCTGCGGCACCGCCGCGGAAGTCGATGGACGCGGCACGCCCCAGCGGGATCATGCGCACCCCCCGATGCTCGTGCCGACCGCGTCGCCACGCTGGGCGGCGTGGCCACGGTCCCGGAGCCGGGAGGGTTCACCGCTGACAGCGGCCACCAACATGAAGATCATCACCGCAGAGCTCCTTCTCGAAGCATGGGGGAAGGGGATGGCCTCACGGGCCCCTCCCGTCGCACCGCGCGCTCTCCTGGTTACGTTCTGATCTCACCCAACCGCGTGCCAGGGGCTCCGGACAGGGCAGCGCCGTAGTCTCGCTGTAGTCCTCCCCCTCCCCCTAAGGGGCACGACATGAGCAACGATCAATCTCTGTTCCGCCACCCGCTGGCCTATCTGCGGGATCAGCGCGGCTGGAGCCAGACCGACGTCGCCGAGCTGGTGCAGCGCCGTTCAGGTCTGAACATGGCCGTAAATCGGCAGAAGGTCTGGCGGTGGGAGCACAACCTGGTCACGCCGGAGCTCGACGCGCAACTCGCCATCGCCGCAGAGGTGGGCATCGACCGGCGGAAAGTGTTGAATCATCCTTGGCCGTCGTGGTTGCTGATGGTCGATGGGACCGAGCCGCTCGGTCAGGCGTGGACGGTCGAGGCGGCGAAACACACCATGGCGGGGTGCATGAACGCGGACACCGATCGGCGATCGTTCCTCCTGATGTCCGGTGACGACGCCGTCCAGCTGGCCGGGGCCTGGGCGGCCGTACCCGCACAGAAGATCACCCACGCCGCCGAGGGCGGCACCGTCGACACCGAAATCGTGGCATGGGTCGAAAACCACATCCACCGGCTGTGGCGCCTGGACGACCTCGTCGGCGGCGACTACTGCCTCCACCTCGCCCAAGCCGACCTGCAGCTGGTGGCCCGTCTACTGCAGCGTGGCCGCTACCGCTCAGCCGTCGAGCAGCGCCTATTCGCCGCGGCCGGTGAACTGCTGCGGTTCGCTGGCTGGTGTGCATTCGACGGCGACCGGCACGCCGCCGCGGGACGCTACTGGCACGCAGGACTGCGCACCTCCGCCACCGGCGGCGACACGCTGACCGGCGCCTACATCCTGTCGCTCATGGCGATGCAGCACACCTACGCCGGCGATGGCCGCGCTGCGATCAACCTGCTGGAAGCCGCCCGGGAACGCATCGGCCCGGGCTCTTCCCGCGCCGTGCACGCGATGCTGGACGCCTGGCAGGTTCGCGCCCACGCCGTTGCCGGCGAACCCCGTCAGGCCGTTGAGGTGCTGTTTCGCGGTGACGACCATTGGGGGCGCCGCGACGCCGACGAGGATCCGCCGTGGATCTACTGGATGCGGCAGCCGTCCCACACGATCGAGGTCGGCATGGGCTTCGTACAGCTCGGCCGCCCGGACATCGCGGTGCGGCTGTTGGAGGGAGGCATGGCAGAGCGTGGCAGCGACTACACCCGCGACGCCGTGCTCGGCCTGACCACCGTCGCCGACGCCCAATTCGACCAGGACGACCTGGACGGCGCCGTCGACACAGCGCGCCGCGCCATCGAACTCGTCACCGGCGTCGACTCCAGCCGCGTCATCGACCATCTCCACGCCTTCGCCCAGCGGCTACCTGTGGGGGAACCTGTCGCCGAGGAGTTCCGTGCCTGCCTGAACGCTTTACCCTCCTTTATGTGACAAGCCGCTCCCAGACAGGCGGCCGTTTCAACGTGCAGACCGAACCCAGCCAACGGGCATGAATTCCGCGTGCCCCCGCAGCGTCACTCGTACAAATCGCGCATCGTGCGGCCATAGTCCGCCTGCGGGGCCAAGCCGACCTCGGCGCGTCGTTTGTCGAGGCGATCGGGATCTTCGGTCGGCCGCGGCCCGAACACCCCGTCCTGCACCCAGTACTGGGTGCCGTACACCTGAGGGCGGCCTTCGGCCACGCGGACGCGGTCGATGAGATACGCCAAGTCGGATGCCTTGGCCTGACCCGCGTCAACAGCAGCTCGGAGGAGCGGCAGGCAGCTGCGCTGAAACTCCAGATCCAGGTCAGCGTGTTGGATCAGCACCCACGCGACATGAGCGGCTTCCTCGCCGACCATGTCGTTGCCCGGCCAGCCGCGTTCAGCGATCAGGCCCTTCATGAATGCGGTGTTGCCGGTATCGACGGCATCCCACTCCTCGTCAATCTCCCGCGGCAGGGGGACACCAAGGGGTGCCACGGTTCGCACAGCCTGATCACGGTCCATGCGACGCAGCAACTCGTCCCGAAGCTCGACATCAAGCAAGACACTCTCTTTCCGCTGCAGCAATGGCGACGTTTACATCGCCCTCTCCAGGGCAGACGCGCCGCCCCGGTTCAAGATGTCGGCGATCTCCTCGGCCGTGCAGCCCGCGTCGTAGAGGGCGAAGATCTCGCGCACGAGATCGGCAGGGGTCGCGTCGGCGTAGATCGGCATGCCGGGCGGTGCAAGCGGTGCATCAGATGGCATACGGCCACGCTATCCCGGCCCGCGCCAGCAGCGCCTGCCGTCCGGGCCCGGGGCGGCCCACGTCGAAGCATGCGACGCAAGTGATCCCGCCGGTGTCGCCCTCGATGTAGGTGCGCAACTCGCCGAGCTGGGCACGGACGTCGAGCGGTGTGGCCGCGCGCGCGTACAGGGCCCAGCGGGGCGAGGCGGGTGCCAGCTCTTTGCTCAACTGTCGTTCTCCTGGTCAGTGAGGCGCGGGGTTTCGCAGCTGCTCGTCAGGTCATTGGGTTACAGGCCGACGTTACGCATGGCATTGTCGCGCCACCGGTCGACGGCGCGAATGTAGCGGAGCAGCACGGGCGAGGTCGGGGACCAGCGGCCGTGCTTGGCAATGACGGACACCGGGACCCTGGCGGCGTACGCCACGGTGGCGCCGCCCGCACGGAGGCTGTGCGCGGTGTACTCCTCCGCGCGCGGCACGCCGGCCCGGATGGCGCAGCCGCGGACGATCTCGTTGATGGCGTCGCCGCCGAGCGACCGGCCGATGCTGTCGTGCACGTACAGGCGGCGCAGCAACCGGCCGCCGTGCTCGCCGGCGTCGTCGAGGATGCTGGTCCAGGCCAGCCAGGCGTCGACCGGGTCGGTGAGCGGGTGGCTGCCGCTCGGCACAGAGATGACCTCGCCGATGCTGTTCTTGTCGGTCTTGCTGGTGCGGATCGTGATGTCCAGACCTTCGCCGGTCTGGACGACGTCGGCCCGGTTGAGGTTGACCAGCTCGGAGCGGCGGCCCATGAGCGCCAGCCCGACCACCAGGATGAGCCGGTCGCGGACGCCTATCACGGTGTTCTGGTCGCAGGCGTCGACCATGGCCTGTAGCACCGGGATGGTGACCGGCGGCGCTTCTTTCTGGTGGCGTTGGCCGTTCTCGGCTCGCTCGCGGCGGTACTGTCGCAGCACCTGCAGGGCGGCGCGGCCGTGAGGCTGGCTTTCGTAACCGGCGTTGGTGTGGCAGCTGCGGATCGCACCCATCGCCTGCTCGATGGTGGCCGGGGCGTACCCGGCGTCGGCGAGGTGCGTCACGTAGTCGACGAAGGTCTGTGCGGTCGCCGGTAGCGGCACCCGGTGGCCGTTGGAGGTGCACCAGGCGGTGAAGGCGTTCCACTGGCGGGTGTAGGCCCGTTTGGTGTTGGCGGGGATGCTGTCGGCGAGCCGCACACGGGTGCTGTCCGAGATTGCGAAGTCTGCGTCCGTGTAGGCGGGTTCTAGTGTCGTGAGCGCGGTGCCTGTCTGGTCGCGTTTGGCAAGCTCCACCCCATGCCTCCCCCAGGATTTCCATACCCGTGATAAGCCACGTTATCGCGGGTACAAAGCCAGGGTCAGGCAACCTCCGAAAAAGCCAAGAGGTAGTCAAGCGAGATCCACGTACACCTACATGAAAGCTGCGGCGAGGTGCTCATCTAGGCGGGACGCCCATCTAATGGGACACCGCCAACCAATTCGGGAACATACGTGTGTAGCTCACCACGGATCGCTGATCCGACCATCAGCCTTCAGCCCGAACCGCAGCAGATCATTCCAGCTTCCGCCTCTAACGGCTTCCTCTGGCAACCGCATCCAGAATAAGAAAAGCATCACGTTGCTGTACCCAGCGTCAGCCGCCTGCCATGCCACCTGCTCAGCACCTGCTCGATCCCCCTCCTTCTCCAGCGACTTCACTAGCGACGTCAACATCCCCACAGTGGGGCCATAATTACTCATCTTCCAAGGTGTTTTCATATTCGCATAAGCGACTATCACCCTAACAATCCCCATGTCAGTCCCATCCGGCGGACTTTCGTCCCGCGTCCGCAGCCATTCCAGATCCGGTAACGCGCTGAAGTCCCCAGTAACAGCCGCGGTCCGAAACAGTCGCTCAGCATCCACTTGATTTGTGACCGACTCCCGCAAATGAGTCAGCTTTCGCAACGCGTCGACATCCCCAGCATCAGCCGCCGCCTGATACAGAGCTGCGGCGTACCGGTAACGGATGCGATCCTCGGCGGCGCCAGCCAGGATGACGAGGTCGGTGGCGTGAGCAGCAGCGGCCTGCCAGAACTCAGCCGGAGGACACAGCCGGTGACGCTCACCGGCGCCGTGCTGTTCTAGGTAGTCGGCCAGTCGATAGCAGGGCTCGCCACCGTTCGTGCCGGCCGACCCTGCCGAGCGGCCGGGGCGGGAGCGGATGCGGGTCAGCGGCGGGCGGGCGCCCCGACAGGGCTCCGGATCGGTCAGGTAGGCGAACGCGCGCTCCAGCCAATCGTCTGGGAGAAGGTCCCACTGCTCGTCGGTCAGGTAGCCGGCGGCGGCGTCTTCCAGAAAACGACGCGGCAGGGCTAGGCCATGGCGCAAGCGGCGGGCGTCCATGGCCGCCTTCACGATGGCCTGAGCGGCGGGTTCAGCCTTGTCGTAGCGTTCGATCAGGGCCGGGCCACCAGCGAGGTACTGGGTCAGATGCCCCGAGGAGGCTCGGCTGAGGGCTTCAGCGAGCCGCAGGTCCTTGCTCTGGTCGGTGCGGCGGATCGCGACTTCGTGGTCGGCGCCGGTGAACGTTTCCGGCAGGCTGATGCTGGTGCCTTTGAGAAGCTCCCGAGCCTGGGCGTACGGGTCAGGCGGGAAACTGGGCGGGGTCGTCAGGATGGTCCAGTACTTCCGCCAGAGCGTGCCGACCACCAATACCGGACCTCGCTCAGGAGTGCGCAGTAGCTCGCGCAGCTCCGCGGTGATCTGCTCGCCGACGGCCGGGTCGGCGGTCATCAGGTAGTGCTGGGCTTCGTTGAGCCACACCACCGTGTGCGGGCCAACACGGGCCAGGTCGGCGACAGCGGCCGCAGGTCTTCCCGGGTTGAGGGGATGCCACAGCCGCCACGGCTCGCCCAGGCCGCAGACCGCTTCCCAGCAGGCGCGGGTCTTGCCGGTGGAGGAGTCGCCGATCAGCATCACCAAACGGCAGGCGCCAGCCTGGACTTCGTCCACGATCGCGGCCAGGGCGTCGTCATGGGCGCGGCGGATGTAGGCCGGCAAGTCATCTTGGGGGTGCAGTAACCACACGTCGGGGTCGGACACGAACAACCCGGCGGTGATGGCAGGATGCACCTCCAACGCCAGCGGGTTCAGGTCGGCGATCGGCTGTCCCAACCGTTCGGGTAGCTGTTCGAGTGGCCGGGACGCGGCCAGCTGTGCGGCGGTCCACAAGCTGCGGGCCTGGGCGGCAGCGTCCGTCTCGTCCCAGCGCGCTTGGCGAGCCAGCACCCTGACCACGGCCACCACGTCGGCCTGAGCCGGGGGAAGCTGTGGCCACCCGATGATCCGGTTGACGCTGTCGCGTCCAGGGGCGCCCGGCAGGTCATCATCGGCGGTGATGGCGGCGGCGATGTCGTCCAGGGACGGGCGATCGGCCTGGACGTACAGCTCGTACAGCAGGGCCTTCAGATCGGCCAATGGTCCTAGCGGCACGCTGGGGCGGACGATCGGCCGTGGCCGACGCTTGCCACCTTCGCTCCCATCGCGACTCATCGCTTCATCATCACCCCGGTTGGCGCGGTCTGCAGTCTCAAGTGCTCACGAACCGGCAACGGTGAGCCGTCTCATCGCAACTCATCCCGGCGCTTCGGGGCGGCCGGACGCTGGTCTCGGCTGGCCAGCCCGTCCTTTCCGAACTCACCATGCAGGAGCCGATCATGCATCACGTCCCCGAGTGGATTCCGGTGATCGCCAGTTGCGTCAGCCTGGCCGCCGCCGTCGTCCGGCTGATCACCGTGCGTCTGCAGCACCGCGGTGCTACCCCCGTGCCCGAAGCCGATGGCCCCTCCCGGCCGGGGCCGGAGTCCTCCGCCGGTCGCGAGGGGCGGCCCACCCTCCGGCGGTGAGCACCCACCCTGCAGCGCCTGGCGTCCGCCACGGGGCCGCCCTGCAGGGTGAGGTGTGAGATCATGCCGGCCGCGCGGTTCCCGGCATACGCGACGCCCCGCTTCCGAGGAGCGCGGGGCATCTGCGGGCCGCGGACTACAGGGCGCTCCGGACCTCTGCGACGCCGCCCGCCGCGTGGACCTTGGCGAGCAGGCTCAGGAGCAGCTCACCTTCCCCGCGGCTACCTTGCGCGAGGCCCTCGATGAACTCCCACTCATCGGGGGTGAGGGCGGCGTCCTCCAGGAGCGCCCACGTGCTGGCCATCATCGCGTTGAAGGTCGCTTCGTCCTTCGTGATCTCGTGGCCCTCGGTGGCGATCACGAGGGGGGCGGTGGCGGTGATGGCGGTCATGCGGGCCTCCGTGGCGGGGTGGTGGTGGGGTGGTGGTTTTTGTTATATCTATATCATAGAAAACTATCATTTCTATAGTGCAGTGTGGGGCGAGAATTACCGAAGTTTTCGCAGTTCACCGCCACTTCCCGCTCGGGTGGGGCGTCGACGGTCTGCGACTACACCGCTGCACCCGCGTACTGGTAGACCCACGACCCGCCCGCCGGGCCGACCTTCAACCGGTACCGATGCCGTACCGGCGTACCCTGCTCCCCCGCACCCACCAGGACGTCACGCACCGACGGCGGCACACCCGCGTCCCCCGCCAGCTCGACCACGGCGAGCTCACCGTCGGCGGGGCCGCCCACCATGGCCACCTCGGCGACGGCCTGGCCCTCCCCCTCCACGACGCCCCCGCCTACCGTCCGCCACTGCCGAAACTCCGCGTGTAGCCGGCCGCCGGGCCCGGCCCGGTCGAGGTCGGGCGTTGCGGCAATGGCGCGTGGATCGCCGTCCCGCTGTTCGGCATCGGCAACAGCCCATACACCAGGTACACCGACGCGTCGATCCGGCCGGGCGAGTCCGGGTCGGTCGGCATCCACGTCGCCCACTCCCGTTCGAGGTCAGTGTGCACCCCACGCAACCGCACCTTGTCCAGGATCATCTGCTGCGCGATCGGCTCAGCCCGCAAGACTTTGCCCTGCTTGGCGCGGACCGACTTCACCAGCGGCGGCAGCTTCCGCTCCGGGATCTCCCCGTCGCGCTGCAGCGCCTCCCACGAGGTGCGTATCGCCAGCTCGCACATGTCGCCGCCGTAGTTGCTCTCCACGAACACCACGCCCGCGTTCGTCTCGTACGCCAGCCTGCACGCCGCAGTGGACCACCCCGTCGACGACATGACGCCCGACCAGTCGTGCGTGATCCACACCCGGCCGTCATCGCCGAGGAACCCACCCACCACGCCGGCGGTGTCGCGGCCGCCGCCCGACGGGTCGACCGACACGGCGACCTTCTGCGGTTCGACGTTCTCCCCACGGTCGCGGAGCTGCCGCAGCAGCTCCTCCGACACCAGGGCGCCCTCGGCCGGCTGCGGGTCACCCTGCCCGAGCGCGTGCCAGTCCCGCACGATCGACGTGCGTTTCATGTCGTGCCACCAGGCCAACAGCGCCGCCCGGTCCCGTGTGCGGATCTTCGGGTGGGGCAACGGGTCGCCGGGCTGCCTGCCCAGCGGGTCGGCGCCGAACTTGGGGTCGGCGATCGCCGGCAGGTGCACGACTTTCCAGCGGCCGCCTTCCTCCAGGCTGCCTTCTTCGGCGAGGCGCCGGCCGGCGAGGTCGTCCGGGTGCCACCTCGTCAGGATGATCACTACGGCGTTGCGGTCGGGCTGCAGCCGCTTGAGCGCCGTGCTGGAGTACCAGTCGTGGACGGCCTGCCGCATGCGTGAGGACTCGGCGTCAGCGCGGTCCTTGTGCGGGTCGTCGACGGCCAGCAGGTTCACGCTGAACCCAGTGAGGCCGGCCCCGACGCCAACGGAGCGGACGCCACCGCCGGTGGTGAGGTCCCAGTCCTTGGCCGCGCCGGAGCCTGGCTTGACCTGCAGGTCGTACTCGTGGCCGTGCTCGTCGACCAGGTCACGGATCACCTTGCCGCGACGCAACGCCAGGTCATCGGAGTACGACGCGACAGCGATCTTGTCCTGGGGGTGCTTGGCCAGCCACCAGAACGGGCCCCACTCCGCGACAGACGTCGACTTCCCGACCTGCGGTGGGGTCACGATGAGCAGCCGGTCGTAGTCGCCGCGCTCGACACCAGCCATCGCCTCGCCGATCACCCGCAGGTGCGGCCGCATCCGGAAGTTCGCGTCCAGGCCGCGAGCCAACGAGACCGGAGTGCGGAGCAGGTCGCCTCGGGTGGCCTGCGACGCGGCGGCGAGCTGCCGGTACAGATCGACGTCGTCCAGGTGGGCCAGCCGGTCGGTGAGGTCCTGGCCGCTCAAGCGCGGACGCTACCGGGGATCGGCCCGCATGCGATCAGATGCGGCAGTCGCCGGCACAGCGCTGCGGACACATGTAGCCCCTCTGTGGAAGGGCCCGGCCCACGACCAGCGGCTGCGGCACATGGTACTGGAGCCGTCAGCCGTCCCCGTGGCGATCACTCGTCGTCGAAGTCGCCGACCGCCTCGATGCGCCGCGCCACCTGGTCGGCCAGCGCGGCGAGCTCAACCCGCCGCTGCTCGGGTGTCAGCTCGGCGAAGCGGGTGACCAGTGCGGCCATCGGGTCGGCGCCGCCCGGCCCGGTGATCGCGATCGTGCTGGTCGGGTCGCCGAACAGCTGACGGCGTAGCCGCATGGTGGTCTCGGCGAGGCGGGTGAACTCAGCCCACGTCATCTTGTCGGGCCGCATGTTCGGCAGCGCCTGGCCGACGAGACCCGTCATGGCGCGCAGGATCGTGGCGTCGGATTCAGCGGCCCGTCGCCGCTCCTGTTCGAGCATTGCCTGGTACTGCTGCGTGTTGTGCGCGTCCCAGGCGGCGACCCGTTGCTGCCACAGGTGGGTGGTGGCGAGGTTACGGGTGTGGCCGTAGGACAGTGTCAGCCTTTCCGCAGCTTTCGTCAGCGTGCGAACGAGCCCGAGGTCCCGGTAGGTGACGAACTGTCCGTATTTCTTCGCGCTTTCGCCTGGCTGACGATCCCAGGGGGGCACGGTGGGGTCGAGCTGGAACGTAGTCATGTGCCTCCTCGGGAAGGTTGGGCTCCGGCGTGGGCGGTTCCGATGGTGTGTCCCGGGGGCTGCGAGGGGGGTGGTGGGCGTGTCTGGGGGCGGTCTGGGCCTGTGGGGGGTGCCGGGGTGGAGGTGGGATTTCAGCCGGCGAGGGCCGGTTCACTGTCGGTGTCGGTGTCGCTGTCGGCGCTTTCGAGGCGGGCTTGTTCGACTTCGCGGCGGGCGAGGTCGGTCAGGAGGGCGACCATCGTGGTGAAGTTGCGGATGTCGCGGCAGCGGCCGAACTCGTAGACGGCGGCGGAGAACGCTTCGAACTGTTCGGCGTCGGCGACACCGATGAGGTCGGTGGCGTTGTCGATGAACTTGATGGCGTCTTTGAAGTCGGCCATCTGGCGGGGCAGGAACATCAGGGTGGCGATGCGCCAGTCGAACTCTCCATGGGGGATGGACAGTTTCGTGTCGTCGGGGTTGACGGTGGGCAGGGCGTCTTCGGGGAGGCCGGTGGCGAGCAGGTCGTCCACGTTGTCGATCAGCGCGACGAGGTGGGCGAGGATGTCGCGGTCGGTCTCGCCGTGGAGCTCGTTGTGTGCGATCTGCTTAGCGATGATCTCTGAGCGTCGCATGGAGCGCATGTCGACGATGGCCCAGACGTGTGAGAGGCCGGCGGCGCGGGTGGCGCGGCAGCGGTGGTGCCCGCTGATGACCTCAATGGGGCCTTCGCCGTGAGGCTGGTGGCAGTACGGCATGCTTTCCAGGGCTCCGCGGTTGCGGATGTTCTCAGTGAGCCGCTCGAAGTGGCGGGGCTGCATGACCTGCGCGTTGATGTCCTGCTCGCGCAAGGAGGTGATCTCTACTTGCATGACCCACAGGTCGTCGCCGATTTTCAGGCGGTCTGCTGACGGCGTGCCTTTCGCCATGTCTTCTCCTTCGTGAGGAAGCGGGTACGGATGTCGTCGATGCTGTCGTCGGTCCAGTCGGCGCGGTAGGACAGCTTGTATCCGTCGGGGTGGGTGTCGCGCTTCTCCAGGGTCATGAGGCCGCGCAGCCCCTTGACCTCGGGGTGGCGGGTCATCTCGACGGTGACCAGGCCGTGGGAGGCGGCGAGCAGGATGCTGGACTGGCCGGTGAACACCTGCTTGGCGGTGTCGCGGCGTAGCGCGATCATCGTGATCAGGCGGGTCAGGCGGTAGTTCAGGGTGGGGGCGCCGAACGCGAACCGCAGCAGCAGGTGCGACTGCCAGCGGCTCTTGCCGTGTGGGAAGGGCCGGGTCATGGTTTCGGCGCCGTAGCCGATGACGCCGGCGGCGTAGCCGTCGATCGCGACGAGCAGGTTGTAGGAGCCGGGCGTGGCCGACAGGCGGTGCATCCACAGGCTGCGGTAGTAGTCGCACTCGCCGCCCTTGACGGGGATCAGCTGGATCGTCGACTCTTCGGTGACCTCGTGGCCCGGCGGGATGACCGGCAGCGGGGCGGGCTGGTAGGTGCGGGAAGCGCCGAGCGCCACCTTCGGCCCGCCGGTGTAGGTGAAGATCTCGTCGGGCCGGTTGGAGATGACGTACGCGCAGGAGCCGGGGCCGAGCGGGTGAGCGAACACGGGGCGGGGGTGCGCGGCCTGGCCGGTGCGGTCCTCCTGCAGGAACATCAGCAGCGCGGCCTTGCCTTCCATGTCGTCGGCCAGGCGCTGCATGTCGGTCTCGGGGTCGAAGATGCTGTAGGTGGGCTCGGCCCATTCGATGCGGCCGCCGGTGTCGAAGAACTTTTCGAAGCCACTTTTGTACGTCGGGGGTGCCGCCACGATGATCGTTCCTGGGTCGTCGGCGACCTGGGCGATGTGGTCCCACATGCACTGGGGGCGGAAGCTGATGCCGGGCAGGCGGTCGACGAGGCCCTGCAGCGAGTGGCTCAGGTGGGCGCGGTGCTCATCGGCGCGGTCCACGAGGTCGGTGACGAGACTCTGCCAGTAGTCCACTTCGGGTTTGGCCTGCATGCGGGCCAGCCAGTGGACGTACAGCAGGTGCGCGGCCTGGGCGACGGGGTCGGCGTCGGGTAGTTCGACGGGTTCGCCGTCCAGGGTGATGCGGAGCGTCTCCAGGTCGCCTCCGGACAGGAGGGTTCCGACGATGGAGGAGTAGAGGGTGACGTCGCTGCTTTCCACGGCGCTCGGGGGGATGCCGGCGTTGACGGCGACGAGCGTCGCGGCGAAGGACCCGACGCCGACCTCGACGTAACGGGTGTAGCGGTCTTTGGGGAGGGCGTTGAACACGCACCGGTAGAACGCCCTGTCGGGGGCGGCGGAATTACCCGCGAAGAGCACTCCGGGGGCGGCGAATCCTGGCATGAGGTTTCCTCCCGTTGTGCGTAGACCGCAGAGAAGGATTCGAACCTTCGACCTCCGCCTTAGGTCTTCGGCTTACGCCGAAGGGCGGTGCTCTATCCGCTGAGCTATCTGCGGTGCAGTTGCAGCGGTCAGAATGCTAGCAGTTGTGCCGGCCCTGACTGCGCTCCGATTTCTGGTACCTCCCAGCCGTAGTTGGTGTGGAACCATTCGGCGGCCCAGCGGCGGTGGCACGCCTCGCCTGCGTTGACGTTTTCGTAACAGAGCAGGACACCGGTTCTGCCGGGATATTTGGCGGCGATTTCGGTGAGTTCCCGCAGGATGTCGTCCTGGTGGGCGACGAGCCGCTTGTTGTAGACCCACCGTTCGGTGGGGATGTCGTCGATGTCCTTGTAGGGGGGTGCGAACAGTTCGTGCGGGGCGAGGGACATTGCTTTCTCGTACGGGTATCGGACGAATCGTGGGTGACCGACGGTGATGCGGATGGGGACGCCGAGTTCTGGGTCGAAGGATTTCCAGCTGCTAGTCGCCAACATCACCGGCCGACCTTTTATCAGTTCCATAAAGACCATTCTAACCATTGTTTGACCGACCTCATTTGTTTTGCCGAATTAGCGGTAATTGTTTTTGCTATGGCTATTGTCCTTTCGGTGGTGGTGGTGGGGGGGTCGGGCCGGGAGCGGGCCGGGAATGGGCCCGCTCCCGGCCGCGTTTCAGGCGGCCGCGGTGGCGTCGCCGGCCGCGATCTCGGGGGAGATCTGCAGGGCGCCCGCGCGGACGGCGGCCGCCGCGCCGGCCTGGCGCAGAGCCGTGGTGGCCTTGGCGGCCTGGTCCTTGAGGTGGTCGATGCACATCCGCTGGGCGGGCAGGCCGCCGGGGGCGCCGGCGAGCAGCAGCGCCAGCTCGGCGGGGTCCATGGCGGCGATCTCGGCCAGGATGGCGCTCGCGGCGCCGAGCCGCTCGATCTTGCTGACGAGCTTGCGCCGGTCGATGACGAGCTGCTCGCGCTTGTACTCGGGCAGGTCGAGCTCGCCGAGCAGCGCGGCCTGGTGGCCGCTCGCGATCTGTGCCGCCTCAAGGGCGTCTTCGGACAGGACGAAGAAGCTGCCCTGGCTGGCCTGGTCCTCTTCGGCCCGCCGGCACGCCTGGGCGAATGCCTCGGCCTCGCGGATGTTGGGGAACTCCCCGCGGGTGAAGCGGACGAGGAACCGGTCCTGGTTGGCCGGGGTCAGGCAGGCGACGTACCAGGCGAGACCCACGGGGATGTGGCCCTTGGCGAGCGCCTCGCGCATCGGGCCGGTCAGCTTGAGCAGGTCCAGGCGAAGCTCGACGAAGTTCAGGGACTTGCCGCAGACGGTGGCGACCTTCTCCATGGTGTAGCCGAGGTCGATCAGCTTCTGGAATGCCTTGCCTTCCTCCAGGGGGGTCATGTCGACCCTGCCGACGTTCTCGGCGACGGCCTTGGCGAAGGTCTCGGGGTCGCCCTCCTCGATGCCGTGCAGCACGAGGCAGTGCATCTCGGGCAGCTCGGCGATCTGGGCGGCTCGCCAGCGTCGCTCGCCCATCACGAGGGTGTACCGCTTGGTCGAGGGGATGTAGCGGACGCTGATCGGCTGGAGCTGGCCGAGTTCCCGCATGGAGGCGGCCAGCTCGTTGAGCTGGTCGGGGTCGAAGAACTCGCGGGGCTGGCCGGGGTCGCGGTCGATCCGGCTGGTCTCGATGGTCTTCTGGCTGACCTTCGCGGGTGCCGCCTTGGTGGTCGCGGTGCTGGGGGCCATCCGACGCTCCTTCATGGTAGGGGCCATAACTGCTTTGCTTATATCTAAATCATATGACACTGTTCTTTTGATATCCATCTGGGGCGGGGAATTGACCTGCAGAAAGTCCACCCCGCCCGGCGCCTCGAAGCCCCCGCGGGCTCGCTTCCACACGGGCGGGCTCACGCCGCGATCTCCAGCTGTCTCGGCCCCTTGAGGCCCTCGGCCCACGCCTCGTCGAACCCCGGCCCGATCTTGTCGGGGACGACGTCCGGGACGACGGTCAGCGTCGCCTCGACGCACGGGTAATACAGGTTCCGGCGGTGCAGCCAGACCCGGCGGTGGGCGCCGTCGGATTCCACCGTCGCGCCGAGCGAGCGGGCGTAGCCGGTGAGCGCGTCGAGGACCTCCGCCCGGTTGCCGCCACCCAGGCGGACGGCCGAGCGGACCGCGTTGGCCATCTTCATCATGTCGTCGTCGCGGGCGCGGAAGGCGCGGCGCACCTCGTACACCGCTGATGAGGCTCTCCGAAGATCCTCAGGAGTACTCACCGAAGATCCTCACTTGGTTGTTCAGTACAGTACGGCTTTAGCTGTGGTTCGTCACGGATCGTGACGGCGTGTTGACGTACGCTGCGGCGGGTGCGACGAGCAGGTTGATGACGGCGACCGGTTGGTGGCAGTTCGGGCAGTTCTGGACGCCGCTTGGTGCCTGGTCGGTGCGGTAGCCCGAGACGTACGGGTCGAACGATTGCGTGACGGCGTTCGCCGTACTGGCCGTGTCGACATGGTCCGTACTGACGTGGTCAGCCGCCGTACTCGCCGTACTCGGGGACGCCGTGACGGTGACGGTGTCTGGGTGCCCCGCGGTCGCCGGGGTCCTGGGGCCGCCGTTGTTGCTCGCGCGCCACCAGCGGGCCTTGCAGATCGGGTCGCAGAACCGTCGTTTGGGGTTGCGGCTGGTCCAGGTGAACGACTCGCCGCAGGTGGCGCACTTGCGGGTGGCAGTGCGGGTCTTTTTAGCCCGGGTCATGACCGGACCGCTTTGCCGGTGACGGGGGTGCCGTGAGCGGCGGCTTTGCGCAGCGCGTCGGCGCGGGCTTGGTGGGAGCGCATCCGATAGGACGGCCCGTCGATACCGACGATGATCCCTCGGTGCAGGAGCCGGTCGATGAGCGCGGCCGCGAGCATCGGGTCCCCGAGCCGCTCGGCCCACCCGTTGATGCCGACGTGACTGGTCGTGATGATCGAGCCCTTCAAGTATCGGGTGTTGACGACCTCGAACAGCAGGGACCGGCCGTCCTCGTCGAGTTTGCGATAGCCGAACTCGTCGATCACCAGGAGGCGGGGCTGGGCGAAGAACCGCAGCCCCGTTTGGAAGCGGTGTTCGGCGACGGCTTTCTTCAGCCGGCGGACCAGGTCCTCACAGGTGGTGAAGTAGGCCTTGTGTCCGGCCTCGGCGGCGGCGCGGGCCAGGCAGATCGACAGCATGGTCTTGCCGACGCCGGGCTGGCCGATGAGGATCACGTTCGCGGCGTCGTCGAGGAAGCGCAAGGTCGCGAGCTCCCGGATCAACTTTTCGTCGACGCCGGGCTGAGCGGAGAAGTCGTAGTCGTCGATACCCCACGGGGCGGGCAGGTTCGCAAAATGCAGTCGTGAGGCCTGCTGCCGGTTCTCGGTCGCGTCGACCTCGATGGCCAGGAGCTGCTCGATTGCCTCCAGCTCAGAGGTTCCCTCCTGGCGGGCGGCGTCCAGCACGCCGGACAGCGCTTCGGCGGCCGCCCCCATCTTCAAGAACGCCAGATGCGAGCGCAGCCGCTGATAGATCTGCGCCGAGGTTCTGGGCGGGACGGTCGGGTCAGTGGTGATGGTCATGAAGAATCCCCCTTGTTCGGTGGTGTTCGCCCAGACCCCCGGGCCCGTCCGCCGGGCAGGCGAACGGCCCCGAGTTCGAGATGTGGTTCAGCTGTCGGCAGCGGCCCGGTCGATGTCGACCGGGCCGCCGTTGTCAAGGTCACCGGCCAAGATCGGGCGGCTGGCGGCGGCATAGGCCGCGAAGTCGACCACCGGGCCTGCCTCATCGGTCACCGCAAGGCCCGTCACCCGGGCGCGGATCTGCTCGGCCTCGGCGAGCGCCTCGGCTGACGGCGGGATCCGCTGCTTGCGCTTGCAGGGCCCGCGCGTGTCACCGGACGCGGACAGGACCGCCTTCTCCAACGCGGTCACGTGTTCGTCGGCACAGACGATCGCGTGAGCGCCCTTGGGTTCGAGTCAATGCCGGGCCAGGGTGTTGCCCGCAGCCGAGGTGATGTCGGCGACCTCGGCGCCCAGCACTCGGCTGACGGTGACGTCCTGGCCGCGATGGCCGGGCGGGACGGAGTAGAGGTTCCCGTCGAAGGACACCAGCGCCTGCGGCGACACCGTCCGGGTCACCGCCAGGACCGCCGGGAACGGAGCCGGCAACGACGACAGTGGCTCGGCCTGGGCGAACGTCGCCACGTTCTGCTTGATCCCGCCGGCCCACCGGACCCGCAGGTCAGCGGTCCGCTGGCACCAGGCGTCCAGGGACGCCTGGGCCCGCTCCGGCGTGAGGTCGTCCGCCAGGGTCCGCCACCATCGCTGGGCGGCCATGTCGTTAGACTTTTCCACCGATCCCTTGCGCTGCCCCCGCCTGGGCGGACACACCACCGCCGACACCCCGTAATACTTCGCGACCTGCGCGAACGAGGCGGAGATGTCCTGGGTCTGATGGTCGAACACCGTTGACATCCGGTCGAAGCGCCACCCCAGTGTCAGCCCGCCCAGCCGCTCAGCGATCTGGTGCAGGCCCTCGATCAGATGCGGCTGGTCCTGCGAGGCTGACAGCCACCCCCGCCATCGGCCTGAATACGGCAACGACCCGACCAGCAGATATGCCTCCCGCCGCCACCCCCAGTGCTTGGGCGGGTCTGGCAGGTGGACCCAATCCCACTGAGTCTCCGCCCCGGGCTCGTGATCGATGACCGCGACGTCTCGGCCCTTGCCCTGATGACACGGCTCGCAGTGCGGCCGCAGCCCCCGCACCCGGATCGCCCGCGTCAGCGACGAATACCCACCACCGAACCCCAGCCCCTCGAGCTCTTCCAGCAGCGTGGTCGCCTGCAGATGCGGATCCTGCCGGAACCGGACCCGGCAGTACTCCTCGAACACCGCGAAGCCGTCCGGCCCCGCCGGCTTACGCTGCCCTGGCACCCGCTCCCCGCTCAGATAAGCCCGGATGGTCTTACGATCCCGGCCCAGATGCCGGGCGATCGCCGAGATCGACCACCCCCGGCCGCGCAATGCCTGCGCTTCCACGTCTTCCCCCTGTGTGAGCATTCGTTGTGAGCTCCCTCGACGCCAACGGACTTCAGACATCCGAAGCGTCGAGGGAGCCCCTCACCAACCGGAACGATCTCCGGCAACGACACACCCAAGCTGGGGAAATTCAACGAGCAGGACTGAGGATCTTCACAGAGCGTCATCACCGCCCACCGCTGGCCGTCCAGGTACTCGGCGAACTGGCGCAGCAGCGGCCCGGAATCCGGGGCGGCGGCCAGGAGGTCGACCAGCCGCTTCCCGCCGGCGAGGCCCTGGCGCGGGTTCAGCGCGACCGCGGTGTGCTCCATGAGGAGCGGCAGCATCGCCTGATCGGGGTCGGCGATGTAGCGGGGGATGGTGCGGACCCTGCCTGCTTCGCTGGTCAGGGCATAAGGGCAGAAGGTGCAGGCGCTCTTGATCCACTCGGTTTTGAGGTGCTCGCGAATGTACGCCTCGGCGTCTTCACGGTGCCAGCCCCATTCGATCAGCGGGTAGACCGGGTTGCGGCCGGGCATGCCGAGCTGCGCCTGGTCGGCCATCATCCTGCCGAGCTCGCCCAGCTCGAAACCCACCACGTGGTCGTAGGGGCGGCCGCCGGTGAACTCCTTCACCCACCGGTCCAGGACCCAGCCCTTGAACTTCAAGCTGCTTCTCTGCACCAAGCAAGCCGACACGCCGGAACAGCTTTGAAGCTGTTGCTGCGCGCCGCTCGCCGCCGATAAGGCGGCGCGCAGCAACAGCCGTCCGATTGCCTGTCGTCACTCGCCCTGCTTCTGAACGACCATCTGGTTCGGGGCCAGCCCCTTACGGCCGAGTATCCGCTCATGCCGATGAGCGAGCGTGACAGGATTGAGGTTCGCGGCGGCAGGAGATGCTAGGTGTCATGCCGTCCGAATGTGTGGGCCAGCCCTGCGGTTTCCCGAGAATGCCCTCGGTTGAGCGTCCGGCACCGGCCGGGCGAACGAGCGGACTCGCGTCGCTATCCTGATCATGGACCGCACCGGAAGGAAATTGCCCGTGACCACTTATCTGCTTGTACCTGGCGCCTGGCACGGCGGCTGGTGGTACGACCCCGTAGTCCCCGCTCTCAAGGATGCCGGGCACACCGTGATCGCGCTCACTCCCTTGGGCCTGGATCCGGACGCAACTCCGCCACAACAGGCGATCACCCTGGACGACCACGTGCACCAGGCTATCCAGGCACTGCGGGCAGTTCCCCCGGAGGCGGACGGCAAGCGCGACGCAGTGCTCGTCGGCCATAGCTACGGCGGAAGCATCATCAGCGGTGTCGCGGACGCCGAATGCGACCGAATCCGAGCACTGGTCTACCTGGATGCCCTGATCCCCGAAAATGGGGATTCCAGCTGGTCGATGACCAACGACGAGGAACATGCCTGGTACATCGACGGGTCAGCCCGTACCGGAGTTTTCGTTGACCCCTTGCCGTTTTTCGACAGGCGTGCACGCCCGCACCCGCTGGCCACACTGATGCAAGCCTCGAAACTCACGGGGGCGTGGCGCCGCGTACCCGTCAAGCACTATGTCGAAGCAACAGGTTGGCCTGGTGAATCCCCGCTCGCGGCCATGACAGCGAAAGCACGCGCCGACGAACAGTTCACTGTGCATGCCTGGGACACTCCACACAACGTCATGCACAACGCTTCAGAGTTCGTCCTGAAGCTCATCATCGACCTCTAAGCTTGGCGCAGGTGCCGTGACCTCGATGGCAGACCACACGTGGGATGCGGTCCCGAGGGCTTGTGGGGTCGGATAGCTGACCAGTCGGCTCACGGTCGGGTGTCCCGCCGACCAAGTGCCACCGAACGTCCTCATCTGCCGCGAAGTGAGCGTTCTCCAGCGTCGTCGTCTGGATCGCCACCGTTGTGGTCGCGGTGGCGATCCAGCCGGACTCGGGTTATCGGGATGTGGGGAAGGTCGGCAGGCCGAGGTTGACCTGGCGGGTGATGCGCGTCAGCCTCAACGCGTCAGCCCGCTTGTCGCGCAGGCACTGGAGGGTCCGGTCGACCCCCTCGATCTCGCCCAGCCAGCCCTCGGACGCGGCACGCTTCCTCCGCTCCTCCAGGTCGGCCTCCAACTCGTCCAAACGGGGCAGCATCTTCGGGTTGACATGCAGCTGGGCGCACCTCAGACAGGCGTGCTCATGCGGGCAGTCTGTCCCATATGGGCGCCCGCAAGAGCCGAGCTCGACCTTGCGCTTGTCGAAGTGCTCCTCGAACTCGGTCCACTCCTCCTCGGTGGCCGGGCGGTACTCCTCCTCCGGCCGCATGGCGCGGCGGCGCGCGAGGAAGTCCTGGACGTGCCGAATCACGTCCTCGGTGAACACCGCGACATAGCCCTGAGTGGTCTGAAGCGACAAATGACCGAGCAACGCCGCCCCGATGTGGATCGGCAGGCCGTTGTTAACCACGTCCGTGGCGAACAGCCTCCGGAAATCATGCGGGGTGAAATGCAGTCCCCGGAACTGCGGGTCGGTCTCGCTGATGGCCTCGCAGCGCTTGCGCAGGTTGTTCAGGACGGTGCTGGCGCTGGTCACCCGGCGGACCCCGCCGATCTGCCGCTGAAACAGGTAAGGCATCGGCGCGGTGAACTGCCGATCGTGGGCGTCGTAACGGGGCACTAGCGGGACCGGGCCATGCTGGGTCTGGCGCATCACGATCATCGCGATCACGTGGAACAGTTCCGCCGACATGGGGATGACGCGCTCCCGGTCGGTCTTGGACGGGGCGATGACCAGCAGCGCGATCACCTCCCCGTTGGGCCGCTGGTACTGCCGGACGCTGGTGTGCGCCAACTCGACCAGCTCCTCCGCCCTCACACCGGTGTGGCGCAGGACCTCCACGTAGGCGAATTCCCAGAAGGCCGCCTCCTCCTCGTCGGCCAGCGAGCGCACCTTGCCGGTCTGCTCGTCGCGCACCCGCACCGACGGGAACTGCGGGTCGTCGTGGTGCCGCTGGTCCTGGCGGCTGCCCATCCGCGTGTAGGAGCGCCCAGCGTGGCTGAACCCCTCGCCCAGCGGCGCGGCGCGCGCGGCCTCCAGCAACTCCTTCAAGCCGCTGTAGCGCTCCTCGACATGCGCCACCAGGGTCGGCAGCAGCGGCTGGCGCACCCGGACGCGGTCGGCCATACGCTCGTTGATCCGCCTGCGGCGCTTGCCGAACCCCCGCAGGTCCGCAGGTGGGATCGGGCACGGCGCGGCCCACCGCGCCCACCGCTGCGGTTCCTCCAGCGCCCAGCTCTGCAAGTCCATGTAGAACGAGCGCACACTCAGCAGGATCGTGGCGCCGCCGTCCGCCCGGGGCTTGCCGTCCTTGCGGACGCGCACCTCCTCGCGCCACTGGTCGTAGACCTCTTGCGGGATGCTGAGGTCACGCTGCCCCGGGGCGAGTTTCTCGATCTTGCCCCAGAACTCCCCCGCGAGCTGCCGCGCGAGGCCTTCGCGGGTCGGGTAGTCGGTGTCGCCCTGGCGGCGCACGAGGTAGTCGATGATCAGCTGCCGCACCTCAGGGTCGCGGACCCCTTGGAAGTCAACCATCTCCTCGGGCGACTTCTGGCCCTTGTAGATGGAGGAGCGCAGCGTGGGCGGCGTCCCCGGCGGGAAATGGCCCATGCCGTGCAGGATGTCCCAGGCCAGCAGGCCCGCGAACCGGTTGGAGTCTGAGCGCGCGGACACGACCAGGTTCAGCCTGCGGCACTCGTTGGCGTAGAACAACAGCGCCTCCGGGGACAGGTCGGCTATCGCGATGCCCTGGGTGGTCAACGCGCAGCACACGTCGGCCAGTGCCCGGTACTGGTGGCGCTCGGACGCGCGGGCGCGCCTGGCCTCCTCGAAGAACTTGTCCAGCAACGGGTCGCCCTGCGCCTCCTGGAACGCGTAGGGGTACTGGTTGAACTTGTTGCCCCGGAACGCGGTCAACGAGGGCGTGATCACCCGCAGGCACAGCAGCGCCTTCAACCCGTGGGTGAGGTTGTAGCCGCGGTACTTGTCGGGGTCCAGGTCGCTGACCGGTCGCTCGCCGGCGTCCAGGCCGCTGGCCAGCCATCGCTCCTGCCAGGTCCGGCCCTCGAAGCCCTCCAGGCGCTCCAGCAGGTGCCGGGTACCTGACCTGCGCTTCTGCCTGGGCGAGTCGACCTGTGAGCCAAGCTTGTCGCCCGCGAGCTTCACCAACTCCTCGATCGTCGCCCGGGACAGGTCGCCGAACGGCCGCGGCGGTGTAGCCGGGGCGGCGGGGGCCGCCTCGATCGCGTCGATGGCGAACCGAGACCGCAGTTCCCTCCTCTCGGCGTCCCTCTCGCGCAGCACGGGGGAACGCCGGTTGCGCAACGTGTACCGCTCAGCCACCGAACACCGCCTTGACGTCGGCCTCGTCGTACCCAGCCGCGAACGTCCGCTGCGGGCGCGGCCGGTTGTAGTGCTCCTGAAGCTTGTCGAACATGTCCTCCACCCGGACGGTCATGTAGCGGCCCGTGGTCTCGATGTTGGCGTGCCGCAGCACCGCCTGGACATCTCGCAAGGTCATCTCCGAGTCGTTGGCCATCCTGGTCGAGGCAGTGTGCCGAAGATCGTGCAGCGACCAGTTCGTGCCCAGCTTCTCGTTGGCCCGCTGCAAAACCCGCCGCATCGCCCAATACGACAGCGCCCTGGTCACACCCCGGCGCGTGCGCCACAGCGGCTCGTCAGGGCCGGGAAGGCCGACGGCGTCCAGGTAGCGCGTCAGGTACCGGATCGCCTCCGGTGAGATCGGCACTGCCTGCCGCAGCCGCGTGCCCTTCGAGATCACATACAGGCGCGA
Organism: Nonomuraea sp. NPDC052265; assembly: GCF_044547985.1. NCBI lineage: Bacteria > Bacillati > Actinomycetota > Actinomycetes > Streptosporangiales > Streptosporangiaceae > Nonomuraea > Nonomuraea sp. NPDC052265. Next base: position 604,008 of record NZ_JBIUBJ010000003.1, on the reverse strand, counting down.
CCCGGCCCAGTCCACATCCCCCAGGGCCACACCGAGCAACTCGCTGGCCCTGGCCCCGCTGGACACGTAGCACAACAACAGCGACCGGTCCCGGTCGCAGGTCATGGCGGCGAACAACTCGTCCCACATCGCGTCCGGGATCGCCCGGGGAGTCGTGTCCGCGACCCGCTGCCGCAACCGCGCCCGCTTGAACCGCTGCTTGGCGTCGATCGGGCTGCGGTGCGCCAGCGCCATCCGCCGAGCCCGTGAGGACGGCACCGGGTTCGCCGCCGGACCCCTGCCGAAATGCTGGTGATAGGCGTAAAACCCATACACGGCAGTCAAACAGTGGTTGATCGTCCTCGGGGCGTACCCCTCGGCCAGCGTCGGCTTGCCCGTCCGGATGTTCACCGTCCCCGGCGTGGCCCCGCCCGCGCGAGTCCGCCTGCGCTGCGGGTTGCGCGCGGTCCTCATCCAGCCGACCAGGACGTCAACATCCGAGCCGGTCGCGCGCTCCCAATCCACCTCCAACGCCCACAGCACCCTTCTCTGCACTTGTCAAGGTCCAGGCACTATCGGTCCGGCGTAGGCCAGTCGTAGAGTCCGCGTATGACGGATGATCAGCCAAGAGCAGACGGCCCGCCCCGGGAGCAGCTTTGGCCTGCGGCCAGCGTCTTCATGCAGGTAGACCATGAAGGCAGGGTGCTGCTGTCGTTTGATCGGACACCGGACACGACCAAGGTGGGTCTGGAGCTTCCGCAGCAGGCAGATCGTCTCGTTGCCATGCACGTTGCGGTAGTGAGGGCGGCGCGGATGTTGACGGGCGCCAAATCTGAGTCCGATGCGATCAGGCTGCTTCTTGAACTGGCGAAGAGGGAAGAGCGTGAACGTCTTCGCCCGGCGACCAAGGTCACCGAGCCTGCAAAGGCATGGCGTAGTACCCCACTGCCGGACTTGAAGCGCGAATATCCGGTCGGCAAGGATCGAGATCCTCGCGAAATCCCAAGTGGCCTGCCTGATAGCAATCGACAACGGCACTGATTGCCGGTGCCAGCACCGGGCTTTCTCATGGAGGCCTCTGGATCGTGGGTATACCGAGGTTGACGGGGGCGATGCGGGCCAGGCGTCGGGTCTGGTCCCGTTTTTGGCGCAGGAAGGTGAGGGTGAGGTCGATGCCTTCGACTTCTCCGAGCCAGCCCTCGTGCTGAGCTCGACTGCGGCGGGCTTGGAGGTCATCTTCGATCTCGTCGAGCCGCGGCAGCATCTTCGGATTGATGTTGATCATGGGACATCGCAGGCAGGCGTGTTCGTGCTGGCAAGGGGTGCCATAGGGGCGGGCGCATCCGCCGAGTTCGACTTTGCGCTGGTCGAAATGCTCCTCGAACCCGAGCCATTCGGGTTCGGTGATCGGCCGATACTCATCGGAGGGTCTGGCTTGGCGGCGCCGGTCAAGAAATCCCTGGTAGTGACGGATCACGTCTTCGTTGAACACGGCAACGTATCCCCGAGTTGTTTGAAGATTCAAGTGTCCGAGTAGGGCTGCGCCGATGTGGATCGGCAGCCCGCTGTTCACCAGTTCCGTGGCCAGCAGCCTCCGGAAGTCGTGCGGGGTGAAGCTGGCGGCGAGGAAACCGGGATTCTGCTCGGCGAGTTCCTCGCAGCGGCGTTTGAGCATGTTCACGATGGTGGTATCGGAGATGACCTCGTGTTTGGTGCCGATCTTGCGTTGGAACAGGAACGGCATGGGTGGGCTGCTCTGCCGCTCTTTCGGATCGTAGCGGGGCAGCAACGGGATGGTCTTGCCCTCGGTGGTGTGACGCCGGACCATAGCCGCGACGACGGCGAACAGCTCGGCAGACATGGGGATGACACGTTCCCGGTCACTCTTGGACGGGGCGACGACCAGCAAAGCGATCACTTCGCCGTTGGGCCGCTGGTACTGGCGGATACTGAGATGGGTGAGTTCAAGAGCCTCTTCTATGCGGACGCCCGAATGCCGAAGAACTTCAACGATCGCCCACTCCCAGAAGGCAGCGTCTTCGGTGTGGGTGAGGTTGATGTACTTGCCGTTGTCCAGGTCGCGGACGCGGACGTTGGCTTGTCCTCCGAGCCTGACGCGTCGTTCATCCACCCGGCTCCACAGACGCTCGTAGGTGCGGCCCTCAACAGTGACGGTTTCGCCGCCCGTCGCGGTAGTGGCCTGCTCGAGGAGTTCACGCAGGTGGCCGTACCGGTTCTCCATATGCTCCACGAGCGTGCTCAACAGCGGTTGCCGCTGGCGGGTGCGGTCGTCCATACGTTCCTTGACGCGGCGTTTGCGGATCCCGTAGCCGCGGACATCAGCGTCGGAGACGGGACAGGGTGCCACCCAAATCGCCCACTGCTCGGGTTCCGCGGCAGCCCACGCCTGCAGATCGGAGTAGAACGCTCGAACCGCTCGCAGGATGGGATCGAAATCGCGGCGCCCTTTGCCATCGACGCGGACCGCGACCTGATCCCGCCATCGCTGATAGAGCTCGGAGTCAATCCGCAGGTCCGGCTGGTCGGGGGCAAGGTGCTCGATCGTTGCCCAGAAGTTGCTGACCAGATGCCGGGACAGGTTGTCCAGCGTCGAGTAGTCCAGCTCGGGTTTGCGTCGTTCCAGGTAGGCGATGAGCAGTTGCCGGGCCCCTGCATGGCGAATCTTGTAGCGGTCGACCAGCTCTTCGACCGTCAACCGCCCGTTCAGCAATGCCGCCTTCAACGTCGCGGGCCCGTGGGAGGGGAAGTGGTCCATCGCGTGGAGCACCTGCCAGGCCAGATGCCCGGGGAACCGGCTGCCAGCACCGCGCGCTCCCAGCACCAGCCCCTGGCGGCGGCACTCCCACGCGTAGTGCAGAAAAGCTGCGGGAGTCAGGTCGGCCAACCTGATGCCTTGGGTGGTGAGCGCGACCGCGACGTCGAACAGTGCGGAGCCATGGTGGATCGGGTTCACCGGCGTGGCCTGCACCTCGGCCCAGAACTTCTCCAGCAGCGGGTCGCTCTGTGCGGCGAGGAAACGTCGCCCGTAGTAGAGGAAGATGTTCGACCGGAAGGCCTCCAACGACGGCTGGATGATCCGCAAGCAGAACAGGCAGGCAGCCCCCGTCCCGATCTGGCTCCTCTCCCGGGGCGCCGATCGCAGGACGGAAACGGGACTCCCTGATTTGTTGAACCCGCTAGCCTCCCACCGGTCTTGCCAGGTCTCGCCCGGGAATTGGCTCAGGTGATGCAGGAGGTCGCGGGCGCCGCGGCTTCGGTTCCACCGGTTGTCGGCTGACTTGGTCAGCCACGTCGTGCGAACCGCCTCCGCGATTTCCTCGATGGAGGCGCGCGTCAGATCGCCTTGAGGTCGCGGCGGGACTGCAGGGATTGGGGCCGGAGCGGCCTTCACGCTGACGAAGCGGCTGATGCCCTTCTTGCTCTGCCGGACGGAGGCATGGGCTTCAGCCACCGAATACCGCCTTGATGTCGTCGGGGTCATAGCCGGCGGCGAACGTGCGCTGCGGGCGGGGTTTGGTGTAGTGCTCCTGGAGCTTGTCGTGCATGTCCTCGACCCGGGCGGTGAGGTAGCGCCCGGTGGTGTCGAGGTGCGCATGCCGCAAGATCGTCTGAACTTCTGCGAGAGTGAGCCGTTCGTCCCCGGCCATCCTCGTCGCCGCAGTGTGACGGGCGTCGTGCAAGGTCCAGTTCGTGCCGAGCTTGTCGTTGGCCCGCTGGAGGATGCGCCGCATCGCCCAGTAAGTCAACGGTCGCGGATTCCCGCGGCGGGTGCGCCACACGGGCTCACCAGGTGCCGGTAGCCCATCGACGGCCAGATAGCTGCCCAGGTAGCGGAAGGCGTTCGGGGAAGCCGGCACGGGCTGCCGGATGCGGGTCCCTTTGCTGATCACGTAGATCAGCTGGCCCGGCCAGTCGATGTCGTCCAGGCCGACACCCAGCAGCTCGCTCGCCCTGGCTCCGGAGGAGACGTAGAACTCCAGCAGTGCCCGGTCACGATCGCAGCCCATCCCGGCGAACAACTCGTCCCACAGGTGGTCGGGGATAGATCTTGGTGCCTGCACGGGTATCTTCTGCCGCAGCCGACCCCGGCGGAACACCGGTACCGCCTCCAACGGGGAACGGTGCGCGAGAGCCTGACGACGCCCGCGCGATCCTGGCACCGGATTGACCACCGGCCCGGCCCCGAACCGAGCATGGAAAGCATAGAAGCCGCTGACCACGGTGAGGTTGTGATTGATCGTGCTCGGTGCGTACCCTTCCCGCAGCGACGGCTTGCCAGTCTTCAGGTTCACCGACCCTGGGGGCGGAGACGAACTGTTCCGTCGGCGGAGCCGTTGCGGGTTGTGCGCCTCCCGCAACCAACCCACCAGCAACGCGACCTCTGCCTCCGTGGCCTTGTCCCATGAGGTCTGCACAAACCAGAGCAGCCGGTGCCACCGCAACAGCCCGAACCCGTAGCTACGGCACGTCAGCGGGCTGACGTCTCCCAGCATCAGATCCCGTAGGTAGGCGCTGACCGGCTCCACCTCGCAGCCATCCGCGTCGACCACCACGTACGGCAGATACGGGACCGCCCCAGTGATGACCGCGCCGACAGCGGGCACCGAGCATTGCCCTTCCAGCAGGGCACGTCGTACGTCCTCGACCACATCATGCTCCTTGAGAAGCCAAGCGATCCACCTGGCTGAAGATCAGAGACATAGTGCAGTTAATAGGACTGAACCATCGCAGCAGGTCGTAGCCGTAGCTGCGGCTGGTCAGCGGGCTCATGTCGCTCAACGCCAGGTCTCGCAGGTACCGGGTCACCGGCTCGACCTCCACGCCAGCCGAGTCGACCACCACGAACGGGGGAAGCTTCCCCTTCGCCGCAGTTACCGCCCCGACCCGGCCGAGGTCCGCCTGCCCCTCCATGAGCAGCCGTCGTAGATCAGACATTCACCAAACCCTTTCAGTCCCGGATAGACAGTCCATCCTTGATCAGATCGGACTTGGTGCAGTCAACCGAACACTTGCGGACGCCTGCCACCTGGGGGACCGTGCCCACGGCGAGCATCTCGTCGGACAGCCTGTAGACGCCGCCGATGTGGCAGACCCGCGGTTGCCGGGTGTCGTCCAGGACCACGATGCCGTCGCTCTCGGAGGCGCCGGCGCGGGCGACCTGCACGGTGCGGACGCCGTAGCGCCGCAGCAGCGGGTAGACGAACCGCTCGACCAGGCGGGCGCTCTCCGGCCATTCAATGCCCGTCTGCGAAGTGATCACGACAAGATCGCGCAGGTCGAAGTCGCGGGAGCTGGGGTCGAGCAGCCAGCGCAGCAGGATGGCTGTGCTGTCGACGCCCAGCCCGTAGGAGAGGATGACCAAGCGGCGGGTCTCCCCGCCGCTTGGCGCCGGGGAGGTCATCCCTGCAGCGGGGGAAGCACGCCGGCGAGGCGGGCGGCGCGGGCCCGGCGGGCCTGCATCCGGAGCTTGATCTGCGGCTGGGTGGGCGGCTCCCAGCAGTGGGAGCCGATGAAGCGGTCACCGTCGTTCATGCTGATCCACAGGATCCCGTGGCCGCGCCTGTCGACCTGGCACCACCGGCAGGAGTAGGGGGCGATGGTGCCGGGGTGGCCGAGGTTCGTGTCGGCGAGCTGAGGCACCGTACCGTGCGGCTGCCACTCGTCGCCGGGCGTCTCCCGGACCACGATGTGGCAGGCGATGTCGTAATCGGCCCACTCGCCGCGCTCCCGGCGGGCCGCGTCCTGCGCCCAGGCGAGGTCGCCAAGCTTGGGGCCGCGCCGGACGGTCCGGACGTTGCCGTAGATGCGGTCGGTGTAGCGGATTCCGTACTCCATCGCACGTCCCCTTGGGTAGTGGTGGAATTTTTGTTGTATCATAATCATAACTTTCAATGCTTTTGATAGCACTTGATTGGTGCGTGAAGTGCAGAAATATTGCCTTCGCCCACGGCGGCCATGCCTCAGCCGGCCGGCTCTTCCACCCCGAGGAAGGGGCGGCCGCCCCACAATCGGGGCCGCCCCTCCCTGGCGGTACTCACCCGGCTTGGGTGAGCAGATTGCTGAACTGGTCGTTGACCAGCTGCAGCGACGCCTTCGTGTCATCCAGGCTGGAGTTGAGCAGCAGGGCGTGCTCGGCGGTCGCCGCCTGCAGGGCGCGGAACCTCTTGTACAGGTCCTGGACTTTTCCCTCGGCGTAGCCTCCGGCCTGGGCTATAGCGATGTCGGCCGCCAGCTTGTCCAGGTCCTCCTTCGCTCGCGTGGTGAACGCCGCGATGACCATCTCCTGTAGCTCCTCCTCGTCGGGGAGGGGGACGCGGGCCAGGTGGCTGCCCGCTCCGAACCGCTTGGCCAGATCACGCAGCGCGGCGAGCGGTTCGGCGTGCGCGCGGTGCACGAAGTACACGCCGCCGGAGGCGCGGACCCTCACCGCGTTCAGCGCCTCCACGTAGGTGCGGATGACCGAGCGGAGCCGGTCGCTGGTGTAGAAGTGGCACCGGTCCTTGTAGGTCTTCTCGATGTCGGCCAGCGTCTGCTGCACCTTCGCCTGCTCGTCTTCGGACAAAGCGGCGATCGCGGTGTGGTCGGGGTTGACCTGCAGGACACCGACACCGGGCCGGCCGCTGTTCAGCGGGTCACGCCAGAACAGGATCTCCGCGAGCCGCGTGTTGTAGGACAGCTTCTTCTGCCCTTCGTCGCGCACCTCACGTACCAGGTGGCGGGTGATCTTCAGGTTGTCGCGGCTCACGTGGCGGACCATCAGCGTCACCTCGGTGATCTCCTCCCCCGGTGCGCGGCGCCGCCGGCTGGAGGCGTCGCCGAGCCGGTAGGTGGAGCGAACCCCGGTCTTGCCGGTCACCTGCTCGTAGGCGTCGCACTCGCGGATCGGCGGGGGCAGGAACTTGTCGTCCAGGCCGAGCTCCAGGAACGAGCGGTGCAGGGCGTCGCGGGTGACCCTCCCATCGAAGATCGAGTAGAGGACGAGGTAGCCGAGGATCGGGGTGTCGCCCTGCTCCATCGCGGTCGCGTACGCGCTGAACCCTTCGAGGGTCTCTCTCGCGCCGCCCTGCTTCGCTCCGGTCTCCGGGGCTGCGTCGAGGATGGGGGCGGGTGTCTGGCTGCTCATGGTGGTGATCCCCTCTGATGGAAGCTGAAACGGCCGTTTGTCTCCGGTCGCCTACGGTGTGAGGTGCGTGATGCCAGGGATGGAGTCGACAGCGCGGCCGGTGGCTTGCGCCTGCTCGGCGGTCGCGAGGAGCTGGTGGTCAGGTATTCCGAGCGTTTCGCGGAGCTGATTCAGCGTGCAGCCGCACATCTCCCAGGACTGGTGGAGCTCACCGCCGTCGGAGGTCGGCTCGGTGATGCTCAAGACGCCGGAGGTGTGGTCGGCATGCGGGCCGACTCGCTCAGAGCGGGGTCTGGGGGCCATGCCGGTTCTCCTGAATGACGGGGCGTTGATCACTGGGCGGGTCAGATAAGGCGGAACAAGTCGCGGCTGCCGTCGAGGTCGACCAGGTCTGTGACGCTGCGAAGGTTGTCGCACAGCTCCTCCAGGACCTGGCCGGGGTGGAACGCGACGGACACGCCGAACACCCGGTAGCCCAGGGTGGTTTTGCGTTGCCGCCACTGCTCCATCCAGTCGGGGGCGACATGGCAATCGCCGTCGGTGATCAGCACGATGTCTCCGCGTTGCGTGCCGTCCGCGTTGTACTGCTCGGCCAGGACGTCGGCCGCCAGGTCGAGCGGCTCCTGAAAGTCGGTGCCTCCGCCGAAGAAGTGCTCCCCCATCTCCAGAAGGGCGCTGATGTCGGCCCGGCCTTTCGGGAAGTGGAACGCCTTCTGCTGCCCGGAGCTGGAGAACAGGATGCCGACGAAGTCCCGGCCGGAGGCTCGGGCCTGGTCCAGCAGCGCCAGCGTGCAGGCTTTCGCCCACGCCTCCCGGGAGATCCCGGCCGCCTCTTCCTCGGCCATGGAGTACGAGCAGTCGACGCAGGCGATGATGGCTCCCTGGCCGGCCTGCTCCTCGTCCCGCGAGTCGTACATCATCAGCCGCCCCTCGGCGAGGCGGACAGCGAACTCTCCTCGCAGCACCGGCACGGCGAGCGCGACCAGCTCCGAGGGCACCAGCCGTGACAGGTCATCGCCGAGGGTGATCCCGACCAGCTCGCCTGCGGTGTGCTCCATTTTGCGGGCCCGCTCGCCGGCCGCCATGGTCCGAAACCGGCCGATCAGTTTCGCGAATGCCGCCATCCGGTTCCCGGCGAGCCGCTGGGCGAGCTGGCTGCGCTCCTCGAAGCTCATCCGTTCCAACCGGCCGGGGTCGATACCCCAGCCGGACATCAGGTCCGCCTCGGCTTGGGCCTCTTCGGCGGCTTTGGCGGCGGCGGCGCGCGCCGCGGCGCGGATGCCGGGCGCCGCCTGGGCCAATGCCCGCCGGGCATCCGCGTCGGCCTGACCGGCGGCGGCCTCGGCGGCTTCGGCGGCTGCGATCGCGGCCGCCGCCTGGTCCCCGACGTCGTCCGGGACGTGGCCGTCGTCGTCGGCGGAGGCCTCCGCTTCTTCCATCGCCGCCTGCACGGCCTGCGCCGCCTGCGCCGCCTGCTGCCGGGCTTCCGTCGCGGCATGCTCGGCTTCCCGTGCCTTCCGGGTGTGCTCCAGGGTGCCGCGTAGCGCGGTGCCCTGCGCCAGTACCGCCATCGCCGCGGCGTAGGGGTCGCCGACGGTGTTGCGGTGCAGGTCCCGGAACTCCGGCGATTCCATCAGCGCCGAGACGACCTGGTGGTTCACCATCCGGGAAGGGTCCATGTGGGTGCGGTCGCGCATCTGGGGCGCTGCCTTGTAGGCGGCGGTCCACATGTCGCGCAGCAGGTCGGTGGTGTAGCTGTGCCGGTCGGCCAGCTCGTCGGCCAGCTCCCCCAGCGCGGGCGCCTGGCCGTAGGTCTCCTTCCAGCCCATCTCGTCGAACCGGTCGAATCCGACCGCCTGCGTGTGCAGGGTCGGGGCGGGGGTGGCGGCCAGGCCGAGCCACCTGCCGGCCCGGGTGGCGAGGTCTTTCAGTTTCGCCAGCGGCTTCGTCGCGCTCATGTAGCTTGCTCCTTCGGTCTCAGATGCTGACGTTGAAGCCGAGGGCCTCGGTCATGATGCGGGTGTGCACGGCCCGGTGGCGGTCGAGGACCTCGTCCAGGGTGGTGGTGGACCTACCGGCCGCCTGCGACTGATCGCGCAGGTCCTTCAGCTTCGAGCCCGCTCGGGCGAGCTTCCCGTTCGCTTCCTGAATCGCCCAGTTGGACAGGTCCTCACGGCCCTGGCCCGCCATGGCGTCCAGCTGGGTGTTCAGCTCCTCGATCCCATCGAGCAGGTCCAACGCTGCGCGGGAGTGCGGGTTGACGAGCTGCAGCACTTCCCGCTCGACGGTGGGCCGGTCCGCGGGCCTGTCCCACAGGACGTGGACCAGCATCGCCAGGTCGTCGGGGGTGACGTGGCCGCGGCCGTCGAGGTAGGCGGCGGCCTGCAGCAGCCTGACTGATTTCTTCCACCGGCGGTCGGAGGCGATGAGTCCGGCGTGGCGGAGTGCGGCCCGTAGCGTGCACAGGGCCTCCAGGATGGGGTCGGGGACGTCGATGCGGGGTACGTGAGTTTGGACCGCGGTCTGCAGGTCGGCCAGCAGTACCGTCGTCGGCGCGGCCGGCGGGGCGGCCGGGGTGGTGGCCGAGCGGAGCAGCTGCGTGAAGTTGGACGGGTCGGCCAGGTAGCCGACCTCGATGCGGACCAGCAGGCGGTCGTACACCGCGGAGTTCTCATCCGCCGGTAGTTCGTTGGACGCGGTGATCGCGGAGATGAGGGGGCAGCGGATCGGGGCGCCACCCGACTCCGGGTGGTAGAGGCGCTCGTTGAGGAGCGCCAAGAGTTCGTTCAACGCCGCCGGCCCGCACTTGAAGATCTCGTCGATGAACGCGATGTCCGCCCTGGTCGCACGGCCGTCCCACACTTGCTGGTAGTCGCCCTTCATGAGCGCCGCGACGTCGATCGGGCCGAACATGCGCTTGGGGTCGGCGTACTTGCTGAGCAGGATCTCCCAGTACTGGGCGCCGTGGATGCGGCCGGTGAGGTCGCGGGCGACCTCACTTTTGGCGGTGCCGGGCGGGCCGAGGATCAGGCTGTGCTCGCCGGCCAGCATGCAGGACACCAGCACCTTCACCACGCTGGTCCGCTCCAGGTAGCGGGCGGCCAGCTCGCCGATGATGGCTCGCAGTCGCGCTGAGGTGGCGGACCCGTTGCCGGGGTCGGCGGGCGGTGCTACCGGTGCTGCCTGCTGGGTGCTGTTCGTCATTGCCCCTCCTGGTCCAGTGCGGATCCTCAAGATCCGTTGCATATCTGAATCATATGAAACCACTGATTTGATATCAATCGATTTGCCATTAAAGACCTTCCTACCGGCAGAGATAACTCAACAAATCGGGACAGGGACGCTCCGCGATCCATTGGCGGTGGAAGCGGGCACCGGCTCGGCGTTCACTGGCGCCCGCTCCGGCACGGCACACCCTGAGCGCACGCACGCACCCGGCCGATGCGGTCGCGAGCCCGTCAGCGTGGCCCTCCCCGACCCGCACGGGCCGACACCATGGCCGGCCGAGGACGTCGTTCCCCTGTTCCTCGTGACCGTGACGGAGATGCGTTTCACACTGAGGCCATGACTGACTTTCTGATCGAGGCGCGCAACCACCTCGTGTCCCCTGAGCGCCTGCGCGAAGTGACGGCGCTGCTGGACATCCCCGGTCTGGACGAGGCCGAGACGAACAGCGGCGCACCGCGACATCGACAGCAGGCGACGCTGTACGCGAAGATCGCCGACTGGGCCAAGGTGTCGGCGCGAGCGTCCGATCAGCTCGGAACGCAGGACTTCTCCCAGATCACCACCCAATACGCGTACCTGATCGAGGCGGTCGAAGAGCACCTCACGTCCTGGTGGGCGGCTCCGGGCGAGGAGTCCACGGCCGGCGTCGAGAAGTCGGCCGACACGGCGGAGACCTTCGCCCTGGCCGTCCTGGACCGCTACCTGCGGTACCTGACCGAACATCTCGACGACTTCAGCATGTGGCTGGACTCCGACCTCCACCTCCGGGTGTCCGTCTGGGATGCGCGCGCAGTCGCCGTCTCCAGCAGGCACGCGCCACGTCTCGACGACTACCCGCCGGACATGTACGGCCGGGTGCTCAAACAGACCAAGGTCGCGCCGCACGCGGTGGAGATCCGCACCCCCCGCCAGGTGCGGCGCCACGTGGACAACCATCGGGCTTGAGCGACGCCCCGGCGGGCGGAGCATCAGCTCGGCGGTCATCGCGCTGCCGCCCCGGCCAGGACTGCCGCCGCCTGGTCGTCGAGCGGATCCAGGAGCACGATGCTGGTGTCCGCCTGGGCGGCCAGGTCGACCGCGCGCCGCCCGGCGGCCAGGATCTCGCCGGTGCGGGCGCTCGCCCTACCGGTCAGTTCCTGCTCGGTCCACGGCCGGCGCGGCTTGCCCGACGCGGTGAGCCCCTCACCGAGGGCGGCCGGGGTCGAGGCGAGGTGCCCGCGGATCATCTCGTACAGGGCCACCACGGCGTCGGCGGCCGCCGCGTCGCCGGCGGCATCCAGACGGGCGGCGTCCAACCCGGCGAGGATCTCCCCCATCGACAGGCGTTCGGTGAACCGGTCGCCGAGCTCGGTCTCCGCCCACCGGTAGTCGGCGGCCAGGGCGGGACGTAGCGCCGCCGCGAGCATCAGGTCCTGCAGCGACGCCAGCACACATAGAGCGCATGAGAGCCGGGCCAAACCCCACGAGTATCCGGCGTGCGGGCGCAGACCCGACTCCTTGATCTGGTCCCATACGTCGCGGAGCGTCCAGTCGCGGATCGGCAACCAGCGGGTGATGGTCCGGTTGCCCGACGAGCGGCGTTCGTTGATCTGAACCACCGGCTGGGCGGCGCGGCCGGCGGACTCCTCGCCGCGCAGGCCCAGGCAGTACAGCACTTCCACCGGCCGGTCGGGGTCGACGCCGAGCGCCTGCCAGAACTCGGCGACCGCCTCGGTGATCCACGTCATCGACGGGTTTTCCTTCTGGTCGCTGGTGCACCAGCGGGCGTTGTTCGCCATCCACCGGCGACGCTGGCCGAGGAGCTGGTCCCACAGGCCGCCGCCCGGCCGGCGCCGGACGACGAACTCGAACCCGTACGCCTCGGCGTGCTCGCGGGCGGCTGCTTCGACGCCCGACCATTCGACCGGCTCGCCTGAGCGGGTGACGCCGAGGTGGTTGTGCAGGACGACGACGCGGCCTCGGTAGCCCTGCTCGCGGATCAGCTTCGCGACGTACGCCAGGAGCGCCATGCTGTCCTTGCCGGCCGAGCTGCAGATCACGATCAGGTCGTAGGCGTGCAGGTTGAGGACCGGCCGGTCGGCGAGCTGGACCGCGACCGGGGCGGGCTGGGCCGGGGCGGGCATGTCGAGGGCGAGCTGCTGCGGGGGACGCAGGGCGGCCAGCGCCGGGTGTGGTGTGGCCGGCCCGCCCATCAGAGCGCCCCGTGGCAGGTGACGGTGTAGTTCGGGTTTCCGACGCGCGCCTCGATCCTGGAGCCCGCCCAGTCGCCCGCCGCGACCGACTGAACGAGGTGACCCGCGGGGCACAGGATCATGATTCGGCCGTAGTCGGTACGGCGGGCCAGGGGGCGGCCGGTGTGCGGCTCGGGGTCGGGACGCCTGAGGGCGGGGATGTCGAGGGCCAGCTGCACGGGGCGGATCACAGCTCTTTGCGCCAGGCGGCGTTCTCGCGGCGGCGGTTGATCCGCACCCACTTGCGGCGGTTCCTGCGGGAGACGAGTGCGAGCGGGTCGTGGCCCGCGCAGCACACTTCGAGATCCCTCTTCTTGCCCAGCATCTTGGTCTGCATGAGGACTCCTCCTGTCAGGCGGCGGAGGGCCGGGCGCTCGGCGACCGGCCCGGGTGGGCTACTGGACTGCGGCGCTGATCCGGAAGATGACGTCCCCGGCCGCCATCTTGTGCTCGTAGTACTCGAAGCTGTCCTCCAGGTAGTGGACGTAGACGATGTGACCACCGGCCTCCTGGGCGGAGACCTGGCGGACGACCGCGGGGAAGCTGTCGGCCGCCTCGCCCGGTTCGGTGGGCTCACCGGGGATGGCTACGACGTCGCCCGTGTTGAGGTCGTCCGCGCCGACCGTCTTGTTGTCGGCGATCGTGGGGACGTCGATGCAGGCGCTGATGGGGGTGATGCACTTGCTCATCTGCTTGCTCCTCAGGTGGAAGGTGGGAAGTAATTTTTTGCGATATCAAAACAATATCAATCCATCGTTTTGATATCACATTGTTCACACGAGGATTTCGAGAAGTTTTCGCAGCTCATAGCCAGTTTCGGGGTGCCGACGCCTCAGCCGCTGCGGCTCTCCCCCGGCGCGCCTGCGGGCTCCCGCCGCGACGGGAGCCCGCGGGTGATCGACGATCACCAGGGGCGGGCGTCCCAGACGACGGTGACGCGCCAGCGGCCCGGAGTGATGGGCAGCTCGTCGGCGGCGGCCTCCGCGTTGGTCAGCTCTTCGAGGTGGCAGTTGTGGTAGAGCCAGATCAGGACCCGCTTCTCGGCCTCCGGACCGTTGCCGGCGTCGATCGCGTAGAACGCCTTCGCGGTCCGCTCATCCAGGTCGCCTTCGCGGCCGAGCTGGTCGACGTTCCACTGGTTGTTGGGCAGCTTCGGCATCAGGTCGTCCAGGGTGCTTCCCATGTCGGAGGTTTCCTTTCCTCGGTGTTCGGGTGTGGAGCCCGGCCTACGCCGGTGCTTGAACGGCCCTTTCAGGCGCGCGGCGGCTCGTTCGCGCCATGTCGTCGAAGCCCTTGACTTCCGTGAGTGCTCGATGAAGGCGCAGGCGCACCGCCCGCGCAGGACTGTTCAGCGCAGACGGCGCAGCTGCGGGCGGACCGCCAGGCCCCGTCTCCTCCGGCGGGCCGGTGCGTGGCCGGCTCGCCGCAGGCCCGGCAGAGGTACGGCGCATCCGGCGCGAACTCGGCGGCCGCGCACCTCCGGCACAGCAGCCGCCCGTCCCAGGTGTGGACCCAATGCCGGCTCGCAGCCTCGTCAGCTGCGGCCTGGGTGTCGTGGTGGCCGACCCACATGCCGCCGTCGTCGGCGCTGGCGTCGATCTCGCCACAGCCGGCGCAGTCGGCGACGTAGCAGGAGCGGTCCCTGTGGACGATCCGGTATGGCGCGTCCTGCGGCCGGGCCTCGATCACCGAGACGAGACGCCGGCGAGCACCTTCCGCGCGCGCGAAGTGCATGCGGGCGCCGGTCCCGTCGACGGCCTCCCCTGCGACGCTGACGATGGCGAAGCAGCACGCCGGCAGGTCGACCAGGTACCGGTCGGCCAGGTCCGCGACCTGGTGGGCGAGGACCATGCGGTTGACCCCGAGCGGCGTCTCCCGGTACTCGCTCACCAGGTCGATCAGCTGGTTGCCGATCTCCTCCGGCACCTGGTCGGCGAGGTTATGGATCGGGCGTTCCGAAAGGGACATGATGACCTCCAGGTCAGGGGGCGGGGTGAGTGGCTACGGGTGCGGCTGAGACGGCCGTGAAGGGGCCGGGGAGTTCCACGTCGTGAAGGGTGTAGGACTCGTCGCCTTCCTGACGACGCCGGATCTTGAAGTACAGCTCGACCGCCTCCTCGTCGTCATCCGGCGGCGTGTCCGGCACCTCGGCGTCCTCCTCGTCGGTGACCCGATGCCAGGTGTCGCGGATCTCCCCCGCCAGGTGGGCGACAGCCTCCTGCCGGGAGGCGTGAACGGTGACCTCACCGGTGGTGCGGGCATCGGTGTCGTGGTGCAGCACCCACACGGTCACGTTGGCGAGCACAGCCGCGACCGCCGCAGGGATCGTCACCATGTGCAGCCAGTACCACTCGTCCTTGACCACGCGGAAGAACGCGTCGACCGCGCCCTGGTCGTCGTCCGGCGGAGTCGCAGGCAGGCCCAGGTCGCTGCGACCCGCCCACCGTTCACGGACCTCGATGGCCAGGCAGTGAATGGCCGCTTCCCGGGAGCCGTGCAGAACGACGTCGCTGGGGCTGCCGTCGTCGAACCGCAACGCCCACACGGTGACCCACTCCGGCTCGGGGGCGGCCGCGCCGGGTGCGGGTTCCGGCAAGTTGATGTCGCGGACATAGAAGTCGTACGGCCGGCGCTTCCAGTCGACCTCATCCAGCACCTGGTGGCAGACGCCGAAGAGGAGCGCGTCGGCCAGGGTCCTCTCGATCTGCTCTCGGGCGTGACGCGGGAGGCCGATGCCAGGGACGTCCGACTCCCGGTGCCAGGCGGTGCGTCCGTCGTGGACAGACACCAGGCTGACGCGGGAACCGCGGGTGCTGTGGGGGATGGCGTGGGAGAAGTCGGCCGCGATGCGAGACGCGTTCGGAAAGTGCTCACGGATCCGGTGGGCGGCCAGGGCGAGGCACCGCTGCAGGTGCTCCCGCCGCGCCTGAGCGGCCGCCTGCCGCGCCTGGTCTGCCAGGTTGGCCAGGGCCTTCTGCGGGTCCGGGGTCGCGGTGTCAGTGCTGGTCATCTCGGCGTGCTCCTCAGGCTGGTCAGGTATGGCGGGTTGGGTGGTCATGACGTCGGCGTGTCCTCGCCTTCGAACTCAGCCATGTGAAGGTCGTAGGCGCGCTCAGCGAGTGCGAGCTGGTGGGCGCTGAGGGTTTCGTCGCCAATGCCGTTGCCGCCGCCGGCCGCTTCGCCGGCGGTGCGGGCCAGGCAGTCGAGTTCGAGCGGCGTGAACTCGCCGGCGATACCGGGCAGCGGGGCGGGCACGGTCGTGCCGTTGGCTCGGGCCAGGTTGCTGTCATCGAACACAGGCGTGCCGTTGATAGTGACTTGGAGGGGGATGGTGGAGTCGGGCCGCCGAAGCGCCGACCATGTCTCCTCCAGGTCGACGGAGACGCACAGGGCTCCTGTCTCGTGGTGCAGATAGACGAAGACGAGGACACCGGCGACGGACACGGCGGGCAGGGTCTCGTCATCGATCTTGGGCAGGGGTCCGGCGAGCCGGTTGGCTGCGGCGCAGTAGGCGTCGCTCAGGACGTCGTGAGCGTCGGGGAATGTCTCGGCGGCGGCGTCCAGGACCTGCCGCTGCTGCTCGCCGGTCAGCCCGTTGAACACGTTGTCGTTTTTCAGGTGCGCGCGGGCGCGCACCTTCGGGAACAGGGCCGCCTTGGCGGCCGCGAACACCGCGTCGTGCATGAACGGGTAGTCGTCGTGCCCGGCGCCGCGCAGGGCGGCGACCTGCGCGAGGGTGGCGAGCGCCTGGGGCAGGGTGCCGCCGCGGGCCAGGCACTCGTGCGCGGCCTGGATAGGGCTGCTGGCCGGTGTGGGGGTGGCGGGTCGCTCGGCAGTGGCGGGGGTGGTGTCGGGGGTTGTCATGCGCCCTCCCTGGGGATGGGGCCGGGGGCTGCGCGGTGCGCGCCCCCGGCGGGTTGGTCACTGGTCGGTGCAGGTGGTCAGAGGAGGCCGCCGTGGGCGGCGTACCAGCGGCCGAGGACCTCGCCGTACTCGTCGTGCTGGCCGTCGTCGACGATCTCGACGTCGCGGGAGAAGCCGTCGTCGGTGCGGACCGCGATGGCGGTCAGGCAGGTGGCGTTGCCGCCGGCGAGTTCGGCCTTGGCGGGCGCCTTGACGTATCCGACGTAGTAGCCCTTGGCGGCGTCGTTGGCTCGGGCGTTTTCGGCCTTCTTGGCCTTGGAGGGGCCGAACCAGCCGCGGGTGCGGCCGTTGGGGTCGTCGGTGGCCAGCAGCACCCAGTAGTAACCCCACTCGCCCTGTACCCGCTTGGCCGCCACCAGGTTGCCGGTGGTGTCGAACAACGCGGGGAAAACCGCCCGGCCGCCGGCCTCCTCGATGTCGGCCTGCAGGCGCTTCTCGGCGGCCATCAGGCCGGATGCCCACTGAGACCGGAAGCCGTCGGTGTCGCAGCGCTCGCGGGACTCGTAGACGTCACGGTCGTGCTGGGCTGCCTGCTCGCGGAGGGCGGTGGCGGTGGCGGTCATAGCGGGCGCTCCTGCCTATAGGGGGTAGAAGTGGTCTGCAATTCATACACTACAGATGTACGGTTACAGTTGCAATTGTTACCAGACATGAAGTGGGCAGAATTGCGCCCTGAGCAGGGGTTTTTACTCGGCCCGCCTCGCGTCTGTCGCGGGCTACGCCGGCTGGATGTCGGCGGCGGGCTCGCCGCGCGCCTCACGAATCTTCGCGACGATCAGTCTCCGAACCTGGGCGGCGTCCAGCCCTTCGAGTTCGGCCAGCGTGACCTTGCCCTGGACCTCGTCGTAGCTCACCGTGTCGGTGTGCATCTTCTGGTGGGCGAGCTTCTTGCATTGGGCGATGGTCCACACCGGGGAGCCCTTCGCAATCCAGTAGTGCGCCCACGGGATGCTCACGCTCTTGGCGTTGGCCCGCACTACCTCCACCGCCGTCTCATGGACGATCACGAAGCCGCCGTCCTTGAAGTCGTCGCGGCTCCAGATCTTCACTCCGCGCGCCTGGGCTTCGGCGATGATCCCGCGCCAGTACTCGATCTGCTCGTCCAGGTCGGCGATGTCGGCCTCGCGGCGGGCTTTCCACGCATCCGACGGCTCGACCCGGTAGCTGCCGCTGCCGTTGCCGTAGTCGTGGATCAGCGTGGCGCCCTCGGGTGCCTCCTCGCCTTGCCCCACCTCCTTGGTCCAGCCTTTTTCCAGCTCGCGCACGATGCCCCGCCGGCCGGCTTCCAGCTTGCTGATGCGCCGCAGCGTCGTGCCCGGGTTGGTGCGGTGTTGTTGCTGGTGCTCGGCCGCATCGGCGCGGGTCGCCCAGTACTTGCCGCGCTTCACCTCCCCGAAGCCGCGGTCCTCCTTGTCGTTGCGGCGCTCCTCTTGGCGGACGGTCCGGTTGTAGCTGTAGTGGCCGAGCAGGTGCGGTTGCCCGAGCGGGATGTGCGAGCGTTCTTCCCGGACCTGCTCCAGCATGCGTTCGCCTCGCGCGATCGCGGTGTCGGCACGCGCGCCGTAGCGTTCGGCCCGGTCCTCGGCCCGGTTGTTGCGGTCGGCTTCGGCTTCGGCGAACGACCGGCCGCGGGTGACGTCGTCGACGTCGACCTCGACGGTGAAGCCGGCCGCGCGCAGCGCTCCCGCTGCCGCGTCGATGATCCAGCGCTTCGCGGCCTTGTCTTGGGACTGGGGGACGTACAGGCCCACGTTGTGGGAGAAGCGGAACCCGTGCTGGCGGATGATCGGCCACACGCCGTCGCCCTTCACCGAGTTCTCGACCAGCGTGCCCTCAGCGCGGGTGTGCACGATCCGGATCACATTGCTGCCGTCGTCGGCCTCGGGGCCGGCCTGGGCGGTGTTGCCGGTGTGGGTCATCGGACTCCTCGCTCTCGTTGTGTGCGGGTTGCGGCGGTCTGGCGGGTGCCGCCGTGGCCGGCCACGGCCTGCACGGTGGAGTTGCGGTCGCAGGGGGCGCACCAGCGGCCCGCACCGGCGACCCAGCCCCTCTCCTCGGGGGTGACGCCCTCCCATTCGGTGTGCTCGGCCTGGTGGCCGCACACGAGGTGCAGAGTGAAGGAGGTGGTCGGGGTGCCGGCGGGGAAAGACATGTGACGCTCCTTCGCTGAGGGGGGCGGAGGCGGCGCGGATCGCCGCCTCCGGCGCGTGCGGGTTACTCGCAGCCGGTCTGGCCGGGCGCGTGGGGCATGAAGCACGACGAGCAGCTAGCGGCTTGGATCTTCGCCGCCTGCCGCTCGTTGATCGCGCGCTGGCGGTTCGCCTCGAGTGCCGCGGCGTGTGTGTCGATCCGCTGCTGCAGCTGGTGGGCTTCCGCGGTGCGGGCCCATGCCTCGTAGGCTTCGATCTCTTTGAAGACGCTGCGGATGTCTTCGAACGAGCTGTGCAGGGTGAGCGGCCGGGTGGGTAGAGCGACTCCCGCTCGTGCCTTCGCCGCGGCGAGGTCTGCGGCGAGCTGGTCGTAGTAGGCGGTGGTGCCGGGGAGAACGCTCATGCCCTGCTCCTTTGCTAGCTAAGCCCGAATTTGTATATCTTGATCATAGCTTTCTATTTTTCTGATATTGTCTTGGGCGGCGGGATGAGCCGAAGAATTTTCCGGCCCCGGGAGCGGGTCAGGCGGCGAACAGGTGGAGTTGCTTGGGCTGGGCCAGGTGCCAGCTGTGGTTGCGTATCGTGCACCCGTCCTGGCCGGTCGGGATGACGGCCAGGACGGTGTTGATGGTGGTCCCGGACTCCTTGAACGACTCGGCCGGTAGGGGGATGAGCTCGCCTCCGTTGTGATGGACGAGCTCGCGGAACTCGGCGTAGACGCGGTCGGTTCGCCACGTGACGGACGCCGGGAGGACTGACACCAGGACCGCGTCGTCGGCCATGAAGCCCATCGCATGGTTGACGTGATCAAGGGCATAGTCGAACGGCGGATTCATAACCACCCGTTGGAAACCGGTCGCGTAGTCCAGCGGCTTGACGTCGGTGAGGAAGTTGCCGTGCAGGACGAGGCGGGCGTAGCCGCTGTCCTGCAGAACGGCGGCGCGCCGCTCGTCGATCTCGACGCAGTCGACGATGCCGCCACGGGTGGCGGCCGGACCGGCGATGCAACCGGTCCCGGCGGACGGCTCCAGGACGGTCAGGCCCGCGTACTGCTCGCTGATGCCGGCGAGGAACAGGATCTCCTCCACGACCCGCGGCGGGGTCGGGAACCATCCCAGGTCGCTGCCGGAGACGAACTCGCCGGACAGGACGATCTGCCGCACCAGCTCGGTGACGTCGAACGGGAAGACGACGCGTGCGTTGGCCTTCCTGCGGCCGTCCCAGTTCCCGCCGACGGCCCTGAGCACCTTGGTCGTGGCCTCGTACAGGGGCTTGCCCAGCTCCCAGGGGATGCGGATGCTGTCGCCGTCGACCACCAGGCGCGGGTCGGCCAGCACATCGAGGACATCGGGGCGAATCTTCAACGGGGTGTCCCTTCTCGGAGGTACAGCGGGGGTGTCGGGTCAGTGCTTCTGCGTGGGTGCGGGGAGGCCACGCTGGCGGAACCACTGCAGGCGCGCGGTGAGCGGCCGCAACCAGTCGGCCGTGGGCTGCATCGCGTCCAACTGCTCGGCGGCGTCGTCCATCGGTATGGAGCGATCGCCGGCCACGACGAGATCAGCGAGCAGTCGCGCCGCCTTGTAATCCGGCTGGAAGGACAACGCGACCTCCAGGGCGGCGCCGGTGGCGGCCACCTCGCCGCTGAGGCTGAACGCGTGAGCGGCGACGAACGCGGCGGGAGCGACGAACGCGGGGTGCAGGCTCGTGGCCACGCGTGTCCATGTGACGCCCCGGGCCCGGCCGTTGCCGGAGGTGATGGTGGTGAGGGCGTAGTCGCGCAGCCACATGACGTGCAGGGCGATGCCGAGCTTCATCGCCTCCTCGTCGGACAGCTGCTCGCCGCCGTCGCTTTCGTGGTTCAGGGCGTCGATGCGAGGCCGGGTTTCGGCGACGAGCTCGCGCGGGTAGTCGCGCCGGTTGCCGTTGGCGTGGATGCGGTTGAGGATTTCCTGGCAGTGGCCGCGGGTGGCGTGGAGGTCCATGGCGTTGGTTTCCTTTCGGGTCAGCCGAACAGGCTGGTCTGGACGGTGCGGACGGGGGCGGGCTTGGGCATGGTGCACATGACCGCCATGCAGTAGCCGCCACCGGGCGCGAAGGCGGGCACGTGCCGGGTGCCTCCCGAGGGGCGGTACTCGCGGACGGGGCCTTGGCGGTCGAACCAGCCGGGCGGGTAGGCGCGGCGGCAGTCGGCTTCCCAGCGGGGGCGGTCGCCGAGCTTGTAGGGGCGGGGCTCGACGACGGGCATGGTGCGCCAGCCCGGGTAGGCGTGGTCGCAGGCGTCCTCGACCGCGGCGCCTTCGCTGCTGCGGATGGGGCCTTCGTCGCCGCAGGCTCGGCAGGAGGCGCGGTAGCGGGCCACGCGGCGCCGGGCGCCGGTCGGCGGGGCGGGTTCGCCGTCTTCTACGCGCCAGGAGCGGATGGTGGCGCGGCAGTCGTCGCCCGGCGGGCGCGGGTGGCCGGTGGCGGGCTGGCCGGCGCTGGCGGGGATCACGGGTGTCTGTTCCTTTCATTCACGGGCGGGCTGAGCGGGGGGCCGGCCGGGGCGGGTCAGCCGAACAGGGCGCCCTGTACGGCGGCCGGGGTGGGGTGGTTGGGCTGCGGTCGCTGGCGCAGGACGGCCATGCAGTAGCCGCCGCCGGGCGCGTAGCCGGGCACGTGCCGGGTGCCTCCCGGGTTCCGGTATTCGCGGACGGGGCCCTGCCGCTCGAACCAGCCGGCCGGGTAGACGCGGCGGCACTCCTCCTGCCAGCGGGCCAGCGGCTTGCCCTCGTAGGGGCGGTGCTCCATGACGGGCAGGTCCCGCCAGCCCGGGTAGGCGTGGTCGCAGCCGTCTTCGGCGGCCTCGTTCTCGCGGGAGCGGACGGGGCCTTCGTCGCCGCAGCCGCCGCAGTGAGAGCGGTAGCGCATGTGGAAGGTCGGGTCGTGGACGGTCGGCGGGGAGGGTTCGCCGTCCTTGACGTGCCAGTAGCGGACGGTGACCCGGCAGTGGCCGCCCGGGTGGCCGGGGTCGGGGTGGCTGATGGCGACAGACGGTTGGGTGAGCGTCGCGGTCATGGCGCTGGTCGTCCTTTCTTCAGTTCTGGGAGGGGAGCCCGTCGAGCTGGTGGAACAGGTGGATGCGGTCGCGCAGCGGCTGCAACCACTCGGCAGCGGGGGCGCTGGTCAGCAGGCCCACGGCATCGTCCATCCGTAGGGGCAGCACTTCGTGGGCGACGTCGGAGAGGAGCAGCAGGGCGGCTCCGTAGTGCGGGTTGCACGTCAGCGCGACCTCCAGCGCGGCCCGGGCGCTGGGGAAGTCGCCGGCTGAGCTGGCGGCGTAGGCGGCGAGGAACGCGGCGGGCGTGATGAACGCGGGCGGCAGGGTTACGGCGACGGATGCCCACTGTTCAGCGCGAGCCTGGGCGTTGTCGGTGGTGATGTCGGCCCAGGCGCGGTCGCGTAGCCACCAGATGTGCAGGGCGATGCCGAGCTTCATCGTCTCCGCTGCGGTCAGCGGCGCGCCGGCGGTGTCGTCGCCGTACAGGCGGCGGAGCCGGTCGGTGTTCTCGGCGATGAGCTGGGCCGGGTAGTCGCACCGGTTGCCGTTGGCGTCGATGCGCTGGAGGAGGTTCCGGCAGTGGGCGCGGAGGTCGTCGTGGTCGGTCATCAGGGTTCCGCTTCCTCGACGGCCGGGGCGGGCGAGCCACCCCGGCGGGTTGGTGGGTGGGGGGTCAGCGGCGGCTGGCGCGGGTGCCACGCGGCCGGCGGGGGGCGCGGGTCGGGCGGGCGGGGGTCCGCTTGACGCGGCGGGCGATGCGGGCGCCGTGCACGCGGATCGCGTCCGCGGTGCAGCTCGCGCGCACGCAGTCGGCGCACATGCGGTCGGCGCGGGCGCGCACGCAGTCGTAGCCGAGGGAGTCGACGATGTGGGTGGCGCCCTCCGTGAGGGCGCATACAAGGATGGCCCAGGTGGAGGCGGAGAACGCCAGGGTGATCAGGCCGTGCCGGTCGCCGAGCATGCGGGTGATCTCGGCGGCCAGCTCGCGGTACTCGTAGGCGCGGTCTTCGCGCTCGCCGCAGGCGCGGCAGATGTCGTTGCCGTCGGCTTCGGGGCAGAAGCACCAGCCGGGGCCGTCGGAGGCGAAGCCGGCCTCGGCGAGGCCGTCGAGGATGAGCTCCCACTGGGTGCGCCGCAGGGCGGCGGTGATCTTGTGGGTGCGGGTTCCGAGCATGCTGACGCCTCCTGGTGAAGTGGGGGAATCAAGTTCTTATATCAAAATCATATGTTGCCATGACTTTGATAGTACAGCGTTTTCGCAGGTGAGAGCCCAGAAAGTCCCCCCCAGGGGCCGCTTTTCAGCTTCGCGCCGCCGCGTTCAGCCGGTCGCAGATCTCCTGCATGACCTCGCGGCCCGCCTGCAGGGCCGCCCGGCCGGGCCCCTCCCGGTAGGCGAGCCCCGTCTCCAGGTCGAGGACCTCGAAGTGCGTCGGCCACGTCATCGACAGCACCACGTACCGCTCGGACACGTCATACGGCGGCCGCCGCTGCTCGATCCACGCATTGCCGGTCATGAACCAGCCGCCCGTCACGCGGGGGCTGCGCTGAACCTGCAGCCGGGTACAGCCGTCGGCTCGCAGGCTCCGCATGAACTCCAGCGGCGTCGGGTCGCTCTTCCCCGCCCGACGCGCCAGCGGCTCCAGCTGCATGTACGTGGGCTCACCGGCCGGCGGCCCGTCGCACTCCAGCGACGCGATCACCGCCGAGCTGCCCTTGGTGAACCGCAGCCGGGTGCCGTCGACCGCGATCTCGATTGCCGCGCCCGGATCGGCCTCGGCAGCCGTTTCGGCGTGCGCGAGCACCTCGGCCAGGTCGAACATCGTCTGGAACCCGTCCTCCACCTCGGTCATCGTCACCGTTGTTCCTCCTCGTCGTTGTCGTCGTCGATGGGTGGCGCCTGCACCAGGACGGCGCCGCAGCCGCTGCAGAGCAGGTCTTCGCCGCCTGGGTCCAGGTCGACCGTCCACGAGTGGACGTCACCGGCGCGCTGGTCGGCGTCGGCGAGTTGCTGCGCATCCTCGTGCGACAGGCAACCGGGCGCGCACAACACCCGCCGGTCGCTCACCTGGTAGGCGATCGGTTGCGGCCCGGGGGTGCGCGCCCGGAACCCGGCGATCATGCGGCGCCTCCGGCGCCCACACGGGCCGCGCGGCACAAACGGCCGGTTGTGACGATGCTTTTCACGGTCTCCCCTTTCCGCTGTCGCGGCCCGGGGCGGGCGGTCCGCCCCAGGCGGTGGTTCACGGTCGGCTGTTGATCAGGTCGTAGTAGTCGGCCCACACCGCGATCAGCTCCCCCTCGACGAGGGCGAGGGCGGCCAGGCGGCTGCTCCTGGAGGCCGGCCCGTCGGCCTGCTCGACGAACTCCGTGGCGGCCTTCTTGGTGCGGCCCTCCAGGCGCCGGGCGGCGACCAACTGGTGGCGGTGCGCGTCGTAGCGCCCTTCCGCCCGCTGCCGGGCCTCGGCCGAGCCGTAGAAGCCGTTGCGCTTGTCGTCGCGGTCCACGGCCTGGAGCCACTCGCTGCGGGAGCTTTCCTCTCCGACCTGGGCGGCCAGCAGGTTCCGTCCCGCGCGCAGATAGGCGTCGGCGGCCGAGTTGCCGGGGTAGACGAGACGGTCGCGGATCATGGAGGCCTCCAGCACTGCTCGGGTGGGTGGGAAAAGCCGGTCTTTCATATCTAAATCATATCTTACTATCTTTCTGATATTAGAATGTTTGGCGAGATGGAGCGTAGAAAAAGCCTTCCGCGGGCGCACGGCCGACGAAGATCACCCGGAGGCCGGCCGGGTCGCGGGCCGTTTCGAGCAGCGCCCCGCAAGAGCAGACGGGAGGGGGCCTGATCACACCTGTGATCTCGCTTGAGCCGCGGTCAGGTGGTGGGATGGGCGGGCATGCCGAAAGGGGCTGAGATCGGCCGTGGGCGCGCCGTGGCGGGCGGCGGCCGGGGGGCGGGCGTAGCCGGCCAGGTACGACGGCGGTGCGATCTCGCCCTCATCGGCGGCGCGGCGCGCGGCGCGGCACTGCGCCTCGTCGCAGGTGGTCAGCTCACGCCTGACCTCGCACTGCCACTCCCAGGCGCGCGGCCGGGCCCTGCACCAGGAGCACGCCCTCACCGCGTCGGTGCGGGTCGTCGAGGTGACCGTGATGGGCAGCCCCCATTCGGTGGCGGCGCGCAGCATGCTCGCCACCCGGGCGTTGCCGAGCTGGTCGGCGTACAGGTCCCTGGTCGTGCCCATGTAGACGACGCGGTAGAAGCGGCGCGTCCGGCTGGCCCTCACGGTCCTCACGGTGATCATCACGTGTCCTCCATGGTCGAAGCCCCCTGCGGCTGGCAACCAGCCGCACGAGGCTATGAATTTGATATTGATCTGGGCGGCGTCCGGGGTGCTGTCGGCCATGCCCCCGGACGCCGCGCCATGGTCAGCTCAGCCGGATCGGCATGATCAGGTACGTGTATCCGGGGGCGACCTCCCCCTCGGCGGTGATCTCCACGAGGACTGCGGGCAGCGTGTCGCTCGTCATCTGCAGTCGCACCGTGGAGGTCGAGGCCGCGCCAATCCCGTCCAGCAGGAAGCCGTGGTTGAACGCGATCGAGAACGGCTCGCCGCCCCAGGTGACCGGCACCTTCTCGACGCCCTGCGTGTCGCCCCCGCCACCGGCCTCGATCGCCACCTGGCCGTCGGCGAAGCTGAGCCGGATGGGTGTGTTGCGGTCGGCCACCAGCGCGACCCGCTTGACCGCCTCGGTGAACGCGGCGGCGTCCAGGTCGACGTGCAGCGGGAACTCGGTGGGGATCAGCTTGGGGTAGTCCGGGAAGACCGGGCCCAGCAGCCGGGTCGTGGTCCGGCGGCCCGCGCCGGACAGCCCCAGGAGTTCGTCACCGGCCGCGCCCGTGGCGGGCATGGCGACCTCGATTTCGCCGGCGGAAACCAGCGATTTGGTGGAGGCGCTCAGCACTCTGGCGGGCGCGATGAGCGTGGCCGAGTAGTTCGGCGTGGGCGGCTGCCAGGTCAGCTCGCGGACGGCGAGCCGGAATCGGTCGGTCGCCGCCAGCGTGACCTTCTCTCCTTCGAACCGCACGTGGATGCCGGTCAGCATCGGCAGCGTCTCGTCCTTGCCGGCCGCGATGACGACCTGGGCGGCTGCGGCTGCGAAGGCGGCCGCGTCGATCCGGCCGGCCACCGGGGGCATCTCCGGTAGCGTCGGGTAGTCCTCGACCGGCATCGTCAGTAGCGTGAACCGGGCCGCACCGCAGGCCACGATGACCTTGACGCCGTCGACCGTGAAGTCCACCGGCTGAGCGGGAAGGGCCTGCGCGATCTCGGCGAGGACCTTGCCCGGCAACAGCAGTTGCGCGGCGCTGTCGGACTCCGCGGGGATGACCGCCTCGGAGGACACCTCGTAATCGAACGCCGACAGGCGGAGCTCGCCGCCGGCGAGGTCGAGGCGAATCCCGGCCAGCACCGGAACTGAGGGGCGGGAGGGCAGTGAGCGGGCGATCCAGGTGACGGCCTGGGCGAACTCGTCGCGGTCGACACGCCAGGCGGTGGCGGCAGGCGCCTTGACCTTCGGTGCGCTCTCCGGTGCGGCTTCGGCCACGACCTCCGGCGTGCTCTCGGTCACGGCCTCGGCCACGCCCTCCGGCTTGGCCTCCGTCACGGCCTCCGCCTGGGGTGCGGCCTCCGGCTTGCTCTCGGCCGCGACCTTCACTTCGGGTGCGGCCTTGGCGGCCCTCCCCCTGCTCTTGGGCTCTGCCTTGACCCCGGGCTGAGTGGCGGCCCGCGCCCTCCCCTTCGGCTTGGTCTCGGTGGCGGGCTTGGCCGCGGCCCTCGCCCTGCGCTTCGGCCCGGCCTCGGTGGCGGGCTTGACCTCGGTCTCGGTGGCGGGCTTGGTCTTGGTGGCAGGCATGCGAACTCCTCATTGAGAGATGGGATGGGCGGGTAGCCGGCCGGGCGCGGACCGGCTACTCGGGGTTGCTACGGGAGGACCTTCCAGTTACCGGCCGGGAGCTGGCGGACGAGCTGGCCGTAGATGCCGTGCTCATCGACCCTGTTGCCGGTGACGGTGTTCTCGAAGATCCAGCCGCCTTCGCCGCGGGGCTTGCGGCCGTGGCTGGCTTCGAAGCTCAGGGTGTCGATGGCGCACATGGCCGCTCTCCTGGGGGTAGTAATGGCCGGTTGTTATATCTCAATCATAGCAATCCGTGATCTTGATATATATCTGTTTACGGCTTTGAAGTGCAGAAATATCGGTGAGAAGGTCCGGCGCTGCCGCCCTCCGGTGAGTCCAGACCGGCCTCCACGATGGCGTTGCCGATCGTCTCGGACGCCGCCACCCGGCTGCATGCCTCCTGGGAGAGGTCGCCCCACGAGCCACTCGCGCGGACCCGCTCCCATTCGCCGTCCGTCAGCCGCCGCCCCTCGGGCAGCCCCTGGTCCGCGGTGTCACGGCCCCAGCAGGCGACGGTGATGCCGGCGTGGGAGGCGAGCTCCAGGAGCAGGTCCAGGGAGCGCTGCGGCGTCAGTTCCTCGCGCGCGGCCAGCTCGGCGACCCGACCCTCGGCCCACGAGTCGTTACTGGGATACATCGCCCTCCTTCGTGATGCGCACGTAGCTGTACTGCATCCGCTTGCCCGGGGTCACCTTGGACTGCTTGGTGACGGCGACCATCTCGATGCGCCCCTCGTCGATCAGCTCGTGCATCGACGGCGCCTCCCGCACCGGCAGCCAGCCGATCGGCATCCCCGGCCACCCGCCCTGTTCGATCTTGCGGTGTGCGCGGCGGATCGTGGCCAGGACCCACGCCTTGCCATCCTTGCTTGCCGGCGCGAACTCGAACCCCGTCGCGGAGACCAGGGCGGCCACCCGCTCGGCGTCGGCGTCCCGGCGGACCTTCTCGATCAGCGAGACCAGCGCTTCGGAGGATCCGTTCCAGGCGGTGGCGCAGACGAACGCGCGCTCCTCCTGCGCCAGTTCGATGCCGCCCAGCGCGCCGTAGATCTTTTCGCGGCGGGCCTTCGCGATGCGGCTCGCGGTCTCTGCGTAGTCGCCGGCGTTCATGGCCGTCTCCTCCGGGGCGTCAGGCGGCGAGGTTGGCGATGTGGGCCAGGCGGGAGGCGAGCTCCTCGCGCAGGGGCGCGGTCTCCGGGTCGCATCCCTCCTCCAGGTCGGCGCGCATCTCCTCGAGCGCTTCGGCCTCGGTGATGACGTCGACCGGCTCGGCCGGCCCGGACTGGGGGTCGCACAGGATCAGGGTGGCCAGCATTGCCAGCTCGACGCGCTCGGAGGACTCGATCCGGCCGACGAGGGTCCGGGGGCTCACATAGGTTACGGTGAACCGCTCGGTCGGGTGGTGGGGCGAGTGGACGTGGTCGATGCCGGGGGTGCTGCAGGTGATCTTCATGGGTGCGACTCCTTCGTGCTCGGTGGGTGGATGGTCGTGCCGGGGCGGGGCGGGAGAGCAGTGCGCCTCCCGCCCCCGCGGGTCAGTCGTCGAGGTTGGCGGGGTCGACCGAGAGGATGTCGTTGGCCATCTGGACGATCATCTGTCCCCACTTCGCGCTGTCCGTGCCGGCCTCCGGGTCGTTGACGCAGAGCTCGATGTAGTTGAGGACCTTGTGGTGGGGGACGTTCTCGTGGAGGCGGTTGGCCTGGGCGAGCAGGTCGGCCATCTCGGGGGCAGTGAGCTTGGCGCGAAGGTCGGCGGTGAGGGTGTCGAGAAGGTCCATGTCGGGCCCCTTTCCAGGGTTAGAGTGGCGCTTTTTCTTATATCTTAATCATAGCAATCGGTTATTCTGATATACATATTTTGAGCTTCTGGGCCGAAAAAATGTCCGGCTGGTTTTTCGCCCCCAAGCGCACCGGGGCGTTCCACGAGGGCACCCTGAGCAGTGGTCTGCGGTCGCGCACCATGTCCGGCGGGTAGATCGCCGGCCCCGCCGCGATCCGGCCCTGGCGGGCCTGCCTCGCACCACACAGCGCGGCCTCGCCGTCCGCCGGCGGGGCGACCGCCCTTTAAGGTGCGCCGTCCACGGTGGCCGGCATCAGGCGTTCGCCTCCATCGGCGCCTCGGGAAGCCAGGCGCGAACGATGACCGGCGCGCCCTGGTGCTCGCCGGCCGCGCAGTACTCGCCGCCGGTGCCGGTGCCGGTGCGCCTCCAGACCGGGGTGACCCTCAGGTGGTGCGCCCAGGCGTCGACCGCGTCAACACGCTCGGGCGCCTCGCCGCCGTCGCAGACGCCAACCAGCGTTCCAGCGGCGGCGCCCGTCTGCGGGACATGCCAGTTGAGCTCGGCCAGGTCGAGGCCGAGGAGCTCGACCAGGGCGCGAGAGGCGGCCTGCTGCAGGGTTCGGGGGCTACCGTCGCACACGGTGGCGGTCACAGGGTTTCTCCTTCGTTGCCGTTTCTGACGGGTTAGGGGATGGGCGACATCCGCTGCCACTGCTCCCGGGACACACAGGACACAAGCTCTCCCGGGCGGATGTGCAGGATGCCGGTGTTCGGCTGGTCGAGCTGGGGGCGGCTGAGCAGGTCCCAGCGGATCCGCCAGTAGCCACCCCCCATGTCCTTCGTGGCGCGCACCGCGCCGTACGCGTCGCTGGCGCTCAGGATCTCCGATTCGGTGACGCGGACGATGTGGCCGCGCCGGACAGCGGCGGGGTCGACGTGCTGCAGGCTCGGGAGAGTCACGCCACCTCCTGGACGAACAGGTCAAGCTGGGCGGGCCGGGCGGGCTGGGCGTGGTGCTCGGCGTCACCTGGCAGTACGGCCGCGGGGTCGAGTGTGGGGCTGCTGCGGGTGACGTGGTGGATGCAGCAGGAGCCGAGGTGGAACTGGCAGCCGTCGACGAGGCGGCCGCCGGCGCGGCGCGCGGTGTACCAGCCGCGGTTGTGCTCACCGGCCTTGGCGCGGGCCTCGGCGATGGTGTCTGCCCGCACGTACAGGCGCGTGCCGCAGCCGTCGATCTCGCAGTCCAGAGCGATGCGGGAAACTTTGCTCGCCGCCGTCTCCGGGTGCATGACGGCCAGCAGGGCACGGGCCGAGGCCACCGTCTCGACGGCGAAGCCGTGGTCGTCGTCGCACCGCAGCAAGTCCGGATGCTCGGGGCAGGACAGGAAGATGTGCGCGGTCATCGGCTTTCCGCCTTCGAGATCAGATGCAGGAGATGGCCAGCTGGAGGTGGTTGACCGCTTCGAAGTACGTTCCGGCCGGGGCTGCGACCCGGCCGTAGAGGCGGTTCGTCCACTCGTCCGGAGCTCCTTCTTCCCAGACGATCGTCCACTGACGGTCGTCGAAGCCTTCCTCCATGAGGTGGGGCCCATAACCGGGCTCGTGGAGGAAGGCGGCGGCGATGTCGTCGCGGGCCTGCTGGGCTTCGGCGAGGGTGCAGACGCAGGTGAGCTCGTCGAACACGGTGACTCCTAAGGGGCGATAACCAACCATTGTTATATCAACATCATACCTTTTTACTATTTAGATACTCTCCTGGTCGCGGAGAATGACTAAGAAAAATGCCTGGCCGGAGCCCCTCCCGGCCGGTTCCGGCGCGGCCGCCGTGAGACAGCACAACGCCCCCGACCCTCATCGGGGGCGGGGGCGGCGGCCGGGCAGGCGGGCTACCGCTTCAGGGCGTCCGCGCGCACACTCACCGTGCGCTCCTCAACCAGGAGCGGCCGGAACTTCACGATCGCGTTCGACTCCAACATCTCCACCCCGGCCGCGATGTCCCCCCAGGCGACCCTTGCGGTACGCGCACCGGCCACCGCTTGCAGCTCGGCCATTTCGGCCCGCTGGTGCGCCTCGTACGCCATGCGCACGGCAGCCCGCGCAAGAAGCTGCGGAGCCACCTCATTCGGCCACAGATTCCGAGGAGTCCCGGCGTCCACGAAAGGCTTGTACTTGCGCGTCGCGTTCGGCTGGGCAATGCCCAGCTCCTCGGCAATCTCCCGCCACGTGACCTTCACATGGCGCGCGTCCACGATGGCCTGCGCCACGGCCTTCTCCGCCGCCTTCAAATTCCGGTGCGCGACGCCAACGGCTTCCCGCGCGGAGTCCTTCCCATCCTCATTCATAACAAAACCATTGCATACTACTGATCTGATATCAAGGCTGTTCGGTGGTGTCGGCGTTCCGGAACAGCGCAGCGACTGGCCATGGCCTCCACCGGGCACAGGCGGAGGCGCCACGTCGCAATGAGGCCAGGGGCACAGCTCAGGGAGTCAGCTGCACTTTCCGCAGCGACTCCGCCGTACTCCGGCCCCTTTCGATCTTCGCGAGTACCGCGTCCATGACGCCCGCGTACACGTTGCCCGCGAGCATCTCCGGGGTCACGATCTCCGCGATCTCCAGGCTGTCACCCACGGCAAGAGCCACCGTGATCACCCCTGATCGCATGACGGCGTCAACGCGGCCGGCGAACTCCGCACCGTTAGCGGCGCGCAGCTCGGCGACCTGGGCCGGCGACACGGGAACGTACGCCCACACGTTGATGTCCCAGGCGTGGCCTTCGACGCAGTCGAACAGGTAGCGCTGATCGTGCTGTTCGAGCAGTCCGCACGTGGGCCGGTCGTGCCGGTCGAACACCTCGATGAGGCTCGCGCTGTCGGCGGGATCCCACGGCTTCGCTCCGAAGCGGAGGTGAATCTGATCAGGCATCGTTCTCCTCCATCCATGTCGGGCCACCGAAGCAGTCGTTGAAGCGTGCGCTTTCATCGTCTGTCCATTCAGTGTCCCCGTCCAGGCTCACGGACACGTGATTGGGGTTCCTTTTCCCTCCGTCGAGAGTGAGGGTGAACCCGGCTGCGCGGAGCCGGCCCGCGGTTGTACGCCGCACCCCGTCGTGCATGCTGGCACTGCGACGGCCCCGGTACAGCAAGTCGACCACCTCTTTGACGCTGGGCTCTCCGAGCGTGAGCGACAGCCCCTTCTCTCCGAGGCGCAACTGGTTACGGAAGGGGAAGATACAGAACCCAGGGTTCAACCTGTTGCCGAACTGGGTGAGGATCGCATCGTCGGGGATGTCGGGGGGCGGCATAACTCAACATCGTTGCCCCGTTACTGATCGTTAGCAGGGGACTCCTGGAATTCAGCTGCCACGTCGGGGAACTCCTCGGGTGCACCTCGCCCTGACCGGGCCGTGAACGTCCGACGCCCCTCGCATCCGCACGATACGAGGGGCGTCGTCGCATTGGGGCGCTTAGAGCACGCTCACGAAGATGATCGCGTGGTTCAGCACATCGTTCAGAATGTTGATCATGACCTGCTCCTTTTCGCTGTTATCAACTGGGCTGTCTGTCCCTCGGCCGCGGCCCGAGGCCGCCCGCGGAGGCCCGCGCGCATAGCCGCGCCCGCTCATAGCCGGCCCTGCTCGGGGCAGTGAGCCAGGCGTACACCGCCGTCCGCCTGGCGCCAGTGGCCGGCACACTCCAGCGTGTTGCCCCGCACGAGGTACACCGCGGCGTGCAGCCGCGCCTTCGCCCCCCAGGTCATTGCGGAGGCGCGCCCGCGCACGAGCCTGGGCAGCCTTGGTCGGCCAGCAGGTTCAGGCCCGGAGCGGCGCTGGACTGGTCGGCCGTCAGCGGGCTGGACTGCTCGCAGACGGTCATCTCCCCGCCGGGTGCGGCCGCAACGCCGAGGAGGTCGCCGCGGGGCGCGGTGCCCGCGCCGGAGCTGGGGCATCCGCCTGGGCGGGCATCCGGGTCGGGGGCCAGGGCGAGTCCGGCGTTCGCCCACATCGCGACCTGCCTCAGGTGCCAGAGCGCACCGTCCAGCTCGTTGCTCGGCGGCACCGTGTCCGCGAGCTGGTGGGCCAGGGTCCGGCAGCCGTCCCGGACTGTGACGTGCGCCTGCCGGCGCGTGTCGGACTGCGGCGGGTGGAAGGTGAACCACTCGTCGACCTGGTCGTGGATGTCGCGCATGTTCCTATCCCCTGCCTCGTGTTGAAGGTGTCGGCCGGCCAGGGCGGCGCCGGCGGGAGGGCCGTCGCTCACGCCTCGATGCCATTCCGCACACCCCCGCCATTAACAATCTTCGCGTTGTGTGTCGGGGCCGCGGGGGCGGGCTGGTGCGCCGTGGTCGTGACGGTCTTCACGGGGGCGGTGGCGCCGGTCCTGCGCTTCTCCGCGTCCGCTTCCCGGGCAGTGGTGTACGGGGCGCTCTCGGTGCCGTCGTTGTAGACGACGACGAACCGGCTGGCCTGCTGGTTCCTCTTGTTGCAGCCGCATCCCATGGGGTCCTCCTATCGAATGCCGGCGGCCGCGCGGCCGCGTCGGCGAGCAGGTGCGAGGCACGTCATGCGCCGCTGCACACGCCTTGGTCGATCGTGTACAGCAGTTGGATCGCCCAGCTGCGCCAGGCGACGACCTCGAGTTCGGCTGTGTGACCGGGGCAGTGCGCGCACCGGCCGAGCAGCCGGTGCGCGGATTCGCTGTGCCCGATCGAAATCCAGTCGCGCGGCGGCGCACCGGTCGACGGGCAGCGTGTGCTGCGCGGGATCGGCGCCACGCGGCTCGCCGACGGGTCGTAGGCGCAGGGGTCTTCACCGGCGTAGGCGTCCAGGTCGATGCCGGTCGCCAGCAGCGCGGCCCGGCACTGCTCGCAGATGCCGGGGCCGCCGCACCGCCACCCCCACGATTCACGGCGGGCGGCGTAGACGACTTCCCGCCACTCCTGCCGGCACACCTGGCACTCGGCTGGGCCTCCGCACCGCGCCTTACCGCCGTCCGGCAGGGGGATGACCCAGCCGTGCGCGCCCATCGGCGGGTTCGGCGGCGCCTGCCCGGCCGGGCTGCTGTGGTCATCGGCGTGCTCAACGGGCGTGAACTCAGCGATCTTGCCCTGCGGGTCGAAGGTGAGCTGATGCTCGGTGAGGGGGATGTGGTGGGAGCAGCTGGTCATCCAGGCGATCACCCGGGAATGGGGGGCTTCCCGCATGCCTGGAGTGATCTCGGCGTTGTCGTAGTCGACGATGACGGGGGCGACGGTGCAGCGTTGCCCGCACTGGGGGCAGGCCGTCCTGTACGGCTCTGCTGTGCCCGGGATCAGCGCTTCAAGCTCAGGCATTGTCGTCTTCCTCGAAGGCGGTGCGCGCGGCTTCGACGGTGTCGAAACGGCCGGACAGCGGGCCGGTGCGGTCGGAGATCCGGAAGAACAGCTGGTTGTCCTTGCGCAGGAAGTAGATGCGGCGGTCGCGGTGCTCCTCGACGAGGCCCTCGGGGTAGCCCAGGGCCAGCCGGCCGCCGGGCGTCGCGTGGTCGTGGGCGTGCTGCAGCAGACCTTCGGGGAGGTGCACGTCGATGTGGAGCTGCTGGTGGATCCGCTGGTACAGGCCCGTCAGCAGGAACGCGAACTCGATGTCGCCGGGCGGTGTCGGCCCGACCTCGGCGGTGATCGCCGTGATGCGGCGCATCAGGTTGCGGCACTGGGGCGACTGCTCGGGCGGGTTGGTGCGGCTGCGACGGTGGGCGGCGGCCAGGTCGTGCCACAGCTCGGCCAGCTCTTCCCGCAGGGCCGCGCGGAGGCGGCGCAGGTCAGTCACTGGCCGTCCTCTGCTCGGGGACGCCCGCCGGCTGCGCCATCGCGTCGTCGATGGCGGCGTTCACGGCAGCCAGCGCGGTCGGGTACGGCGCCAGCGCTCGTGCGATGACGGCTGCGAGGGAGCGCCACAGGTGCGGCTGGTCGGCCGGGACCATCGCCCAGCCGGGGTGCCCGCAGCGGCGGGCGCAGAACGCGGCTTTCGGCTGCAGGAACAGGCCGCCCACGATGTGCTCCAGGTCGTGGCCGTGGCGGGCGCACTCCAGCCGGTCGAGTTCGGCCTGGGCGCCGCCCAGCGTGTAGAGCGGCTCGTCGGCCGGGACGCTACGGGCGTTCACGTTCATCTCCTGTCGTCAGGGCCCGCATCAGCCAGCGCGTCTCGTGCGGCTGCCCGGAGCGCAGCAGGTCGCGGACGTACCCGTCGACGACGGTGATCAGGTCGTCGCGGTGGGGCAGGACCTGCGTCAGGCAGGTCCAGGCGTCGGCGAGCAGCCGGTCCAGGTCTTCCTCGGGGGCCGGGATCTCGGTGTGGAGCTCCCAGGCGGGCAGGTGCTGGTACTGGGAGCGGCGGTCCCGGGTCAGGAGCCGTTTACCGGCGACCTCAAGCGCCCGCATCACCGCGACGTTGGCGGCCAAGGCGACGCAGTCGGGGTCGTCGGCGTCGACCGGCCGAGCGGGCGAGGTCACCGGGCGGCCCCTCAGTCGTCCAGCTGGGTGGCGGCGATGCCGTACAGCCAGGACGCGCCGAACCCGGTGGCGATGAGCCGGAACCAGGTGCGGTCGCCGTAGCGGTAGGCGAGGGGGACGGCGACGGCGGCAACCCAGATGGAGGCGCACCAGCCGCAGCCGACCAGGTAGGCGGCGCGGGATTCCGGGCCGAAACGGCGGTCGACGTATTCGCGTATCGGCCTGGCCAGCTCGTCAGAGGTGATGAACCGCGTGACGCGGAACACGATCGCCAGGACTGCGAGGATCAGCGGTATGGGCACAGTGATCGACTGTATCCACATGGGTTCAAAGGGCGAGTCAGGCCCGCTTTGCCGTGTCCTGGGGTGCGGCGGGGCGCGGGTTGGCCCAGGAAGCGACGACCGCTTCCCAGTGGCGAGCGCACTTGTCGCAGTACCAGCCGTTGAGGAACCGGCGGGTCGGGATACGGCCGCAGCGCTTCGGGGCGCCGTCCACCATCGTCACGTAGGTGCACGGCGCCCGGTACTTCAGGTGGTACTCGGTCACCCGTTGATCGGGCCGGCGTCGAGCGGGGCACCGCAGGCGACCAGCGCCATGACGGCGAACAAGGCGGTGTATCCGGCGATCAGCTGGGACAGCGCCAGGTACGCGGCGTAGGCGAGGATGGCGACCGAGGCGACCGCCGCGGCGGTGAGGATCAGGGCCCGGGTGCGGGCAGCGGCGGGCGGCGGCGGGGCGGGCCGGCGCGGCGGCCGGGCAGGCGTGATTTGAGGCATGAAGGACTCCCCCGAGTTCCCTGGTGGCGGTAGTTCAAACCCTATCGAGGTGAGGGGGGACAATTAGAAGTGTTCCTCCTGCGACCCGCCGGGCTTTGCTCAGCTCATCCACCGGCTCGTCCGGTGGAGACGGCTCGGCGTAGCGCCGCGATGAAACCGCGGGTTTTGTGGCTCGGATCGGCGGCGGCGAGAACGTCGGCGAGGGTCTGCGCGGACGCCAGGTCGAGCGAGGCGGATGCGCCGGGTGCGTTGATGAACACCTGGGGGTTGTCCGGCTGGCCGCGCAAGTCGACGCGCATGACGGCCACGAACGACACATGGTCGGATAGGTCGCCCCACTGGACGGGGCCCAGGTGGACGATCGTGGGGGCGCTGCCGCACAGGTCGACGGTGAAAGGCACGTCGTCGTGGGTTTGGACGCACCACGGCGGGCAGCCCAGCGTGCTCTTACGCGCGCTGTGCTGCCCGCCGGTGCCGGCGCCGGTCACCTCCGTCCTTCGTGGGTGTCGCGCCGCCGGAGCATCTCCTGCTGCGCGTTACCTGCGGAGGAGCTGGTGCGGTGCAGCAGGTCGCCGGCGTGGCTCAGCTTGTCGGCCGCGGCGGCGGCCCGGACTTCGACGACGTCCCAGTGGCGGGTGTCGGCGTGGTCGCCGGCGGCTTCGGCGGCGGCGACGTCGCGCACTTCGCCCGCGAAACCGCTCAGGTGCCCGACGGCCTCGCCGACGTCGCGGAGCATGTCAGCGAGACCAGCCGTGTAGGTGATCATGTCGTTGGTGTTGTCCGGCGGCGCGTGGCGGATGGGCAGGCCGCGGACGGCGCGGGCGGCGGCCTTGAGGGTCTGCAGCAGCGCCCACGGATCTGTCGGCATCATCGGCACGAGCAGTTCCTGTTCCCACTGCGCGACGTGCGGGCTGGCGCCTCGGCCGGTGGCGCGGTACTCGGCGATCGTGAGGGCGGTGATCGCTTGGTTGCGGCTCAGCGCGCTGCGCCGGCCGGTGACGACCCACAGCTCGGGCTCGCCGGGCGCGGAGACACGTTCGGCGTTGACCGGGGTGAGGCGGCTGGTCATCGCCGCTTCGGTGATGGTGATCGTCATCGCTGGGGGCTCCTTACAGGTTGGCGAACAGGACGAAGACAAGGAAGATCGCGGTCCAGCCGAGGGTCGCCACGCTGGTCAGGTCGACGGGGCGACGCGTCAGGCCGCAGCGGATCAGGTCGAGGCCGGCGAGCATGACCCCTACGCCGATGACGAGGGCGCGGCCCTCGTCCAGGTGCAGGACGGCCAGTAGCTCCCAGCCGCCGGTCCGGGCGGCGGCCAGGACGGCGCCGATCAGGGCGGCGCCCGTCAGGGCCATTGAGGCGGTGGCGACGCGGGCGCGCCAGCGAGCCCTGGGGGGCGTTGCGGCGCCCATCAGATGGCAGCCGTGAGCTGACCGAACAGGAAGTCGAGATACAGGGCGCTGAGCATGGCGCTGCCGATGAGGGTGCAGTAGACCAGGCCGCCGATGGGGTGGAGGACGGCGTACAGGTTGAGGCCGCGGTGCCGCTGACTGGTGAACAGCTCGTACCAGGCGGCCAGTTCAGCGCGGCCGCGCCGGGTGCCGGCCTGGAATGCCCAGGCGAGCCCCAAGGCGATGAACAGGGAGGTCCAGGAGGAGTGCATCAGGAGGGCCAGCAGGAAAAGCAGGGGTGGGCTCACCAGCCGGTCGGGGCGGTCTTCTTCGACGTGGCCGCTGGTGGTGCGCTCGGCGTTCTTGGCGCGGCGGCGCATTTCCCAGGTGATGCCGACCGTGAGGAACAGCAGGATCGTGGCGAGCGCGATCCGCCACTCGGTGAAGGTCAAGTCAGGCAGCAGGGAGCCGCTTTGGGGGGCTGTGAGACGCATGGCGGGCCTTTCGGTGCGGGTTGGTGAGGTGGAGGGCCAGTGTTCGGCCGGGCAGCTGTCGGCCGCATGACGAGCACCGCGGCCGACAGCGGGAACACGACGCGGAAGCCGATGTTCACGGCCGGCCGGATGCGAATTCGGCCTGTCCCTGCAGCGCCTGTTCGGAGGCCGTCTCCAGGTAGCCGGAGGCGGACGCGAGCTGCCGATGCGCGTTGCCGGCGCGGTCGGCGGTGACGCCCCAGGGGTGCGAGCGCAGGTCGTGCCCTATGTGGTCTGTGGCGGCGGCAACTCGGCTGCAGGAGCTGGCGAGGCACGCGGTGCCTCGGGAAAGGTGGGCGAACAGGGAGCTGTAGTCGCCGTTGAACGTGCCGTCGGACTGGAGGGCGGCGTCCAGGTCGATGAGCATGAGAGCGGCCCGGGCGGCGATCGCCACCGGGCAGTCGATCGGGCCTCGTGCGTCCTGCTGGGCGATCACCCTGTGCACGGCTACCGGCAGGTCGGCGTCGGTGACGCCCGTCAGCGCTGTGAGGGTTTTGCCGGTGCCGGCGTCCAGCAGCGCGACGCGGTAGGTCAGCGGTTCGCCGAGCGGGGTCACTTCGATCTGGTAGCGGTCGGCCGCGAACGCAGGGGTGTCGGTGTGGGTGGGCGACATGACGGGGTCCTTTCCACGGGGCAGGGCGGAGTGCCGGGTTTCGGCGCTGTCGGCGTGCCACAGGCAGGTGTGGAGGTGGAGGGTCACGGCTGGGCCGCCTTCATGGCGGCTGGGTGGCAGCAGTCGATGACGAAACGGATCGCGGCGTCGGCGCCTCTGACGTGGACGGCGATGACGCCGGCGGGGGCGCCCGTCTGCCAGGCCGGGCGGGGGCGGCACATCTCACCGCCGAGGGCTTTGAACGCGTCGGCCCACTGCTGGCTGGTCTGGTCCGGCTTGCAGATCCCCCGTTCCAGCCACTGGTCCCGTTGGTAGATGACGGTCACTTCGGTCGCTTCGCGCACTGCTCCTCCAGGTGCTGCCGGGCTGGGCGGCTGGTGTGCGCTACGGGCGGTCGATGACCGTGCAGGCGGCGTCGGTGTTCTGCGGCTGGGTGACGTCACGGAAGAGTTGAATCGGCCCGTTGGTGTTGTTGAGGTGCTGCCAGCTCCAGCTCGTGCCGTCCGCTGACACCATGGTCGGGCCGGAGCCCTCGGCGGAGCCGCAGGCGAACCATTCAGCGCCGGAGTGGTCGGTCCAGATCTGGCCAGGCAGGGGCCTGCCGTCGGCCGGGCAGGCGCGGGTGACCTGAACGCACGCGTCCGGCCCGGCGAGCGGCAGCTTGGTTTGGCGGCCGTCGGCGAACGCGATGACGTACCGGTCGGGGGCGGGGCGGGACACGATGTGGACGGTCGCCGACAGGTGGAGGGTCTCGCCTACGGCGTACACGGGGGTGATCATCTGCTGGTGCTCGCTTTCGCTGGTTGACGGATCGGTGACGGTCGCCCGGGATTACGACAGGGCGGGCTTCCAGCCGGTTGGGCTGCGGTCGACGAGGGACGCGTCGGCCGTGAGGTGGACGGCGGCCTGCAAGGTGTGGATCTCGTCGAGGACGGCGCGGTCGGAGACGGTGGCGGCGGCGTGGCGGGGGACGACGAGGATGGCTTCCCGGCCGGCGGTCAGGCGGTAACCGAGGTGGGCGGCCGGTCCGCCGTCGCGCTGACCGGCGACGTACCCGCCGGTGATGAGGGTGGCCTGACCGGTGCGGAAGTCGCGGGCGTAGTCGCAGGGGCCTTCGCCGTCGTAGACGCGCTGCGCGCGGATCCACGGCGTCTGCGCGGGAGGGTGGGCGGTTCCGTCGGCTTCGGTTTGGAAGACGATCCAGATGCCGGGGGTGTCCTCGACGATGACGGCGTCTCCCACGTTGAGGGTCGACGGGTCGGTGGGGGTCATATGGTCCTTCCGGTCAGGCGGCCCGGCGGGCGGGCTGTGCGGCGGTGAGGATGGTGGCGGCCGCCCGGTGGTAGCAGCGGCGCTGCTTGATTCCGGCCG
Organism: Nonomuraea sp. NPDC052265; assembly: GCF_044547985.1. Taxonomy (NCBI): domain Bacteria; kingdom Bacillati; phylum Actinomycetota; class Actinomycetes; order Streptosporangiales; family Streptosporangiaceae; genus Nonomuraea; species Nonomuraea sp. NPDC052265. The sequence goes on along the minus strand of NZ_JBIUBJ010000003.1, from coordinate 564,413 downwards.
GGCAGGTGCAGCCCTGGAGGGCGACGAGGTAGGTCGTGGTGCCGTCGCTGCTGACGGCGGTCCAGAGGTTCGGGCGGCTGGTGGGGACGACGCCGCCTTGCTCGATCACTTCGTGTGCTCGTTCGATCTGGGCGGGCTTGTAGTCGGTCAGTGCGACTGTGCGGGCGGCGGCCTGGACGAGGTTCCGGCAGCGGCGGCCACGCCGGTTGGCGATCGATTCGGCGGAGCGGAGCTTGCGCCCGCACCGCAGGCAGTTGACCGTCTCCACCTGGTTTCCCTCCCTGTGGCCTCAATCAATGATGCAATTCTTACACTACAGTGATGGGGGTACAGTTGCAAGTGTTACCGTACAGGAGGTTGGAGAAGTGTCGAGGAGAGTTCGCAGGTCAGGGGTCCGGAAACGACGAACGCCCAGGTCGTGGGACCTGGGCGTTCGGACTTTCTCCTCGCTATGAGCCGTTGCAGGCCGCCCCCGCGGAGCTGCTCGGCACGCGAGGCGGGGCGTCCGCGCCGAGGATGTGAGCGGCGGAGCGCCATACCTCGCCGGCGGACCCTCCCCCCGGTGGGTCCGCGCGGCGAGGCCGCATGCGAGGCGCCGCCTGCGCGCAGCGTTCGCACGTTGAGTGCACCGCCGCCCGCACCGGGTGAATCCTGGGAGATCCACGGCGGCGCACTCAGGGAGTATGGCACAGGTCACTCTAGGTCGCTATAGGTCGATATAGAAATAGCGCGTTCTGCTTCGCCACAGAACCGCAATAGGCCGCAATAGGACGGTCTATACATAGAGCGACCTATGGCGTGTCATGCTGAGCGCGTGGACCCTGACCCGCATCTCGACCACGCCCGGTTGGCCGCGGCAGTGAAAACCCGCCGCCAGGCACTCGGCCTGTCGATCAAGAAGGCCGCCCGCCTGGCCCCCATGAGTCCGATCACCTGGACTCGGGTGGAGGAAGCCCTCCGCGTCCGCGAGCTCACCTACGCAGGCGTCGACCGCGTCCTCGGGTGGGAGCAGAACACCGCGGCCACCATCCTCTACGGCGACGCCCTGTCTCCGGCGCGCTACCCGGACAATCCCGTGCTCCAGCATCTGTGGGATGTTCCCGACCCCGAGCTGTCCGATGAGCAGCGCCTGTCGCTGGTGCAGCTGTATCTCGCGCTGAAGCGGACCGCGGATCGCCCGCAGTCCGACAAAGTGAGTCATGGTCATGTCACACGCATAGGTCACGCGGTGTAACCATTTGATTTCATGTTGTTGCCTTCTCTTGTCTGAGCGCAGATCCCAGGATGAGCTGAACGACACCCTCTTCTCTTCTGCAACTTCCTGCGCATTTCAGGCGGTATGTCGGTGACAGAAAGCGACGATGGATCGACCCTCCGGGATCTGCTGGCGATGGTTAGGCATCGCCTGCAAACAGTCCGCGGCATCACACCCGTAGGCGACCTCTCCACACGCATCGAACTTCGCAAGGAGATCGACAGTCTGCGTCGCGCTCTCGACGCGGCCCTCAGCCTCCACGAAGTGCCAATCGAGCTATGCCACACCCTGCGAGCCCCCGCCGGGGAAACACACATCGTCGAGCTGGTGAGCGGCGACCGGCCGGTCCGCGCGGTCATCAGCGCGCTCGGCTGCGTCGACCCCGAACGTGAGATCGCCGTCTGGCGGGACCTGCTCGACGCCGCCGCCGCCTGCACCCGGCCCGGCGAAGAACTACGACGCATGGACTCCACGCTGCTCGCCGTCCGGATAGGCGGGACGACGCTCGTGGTCAACGCCGTGCACTCACGGTCCGCGGTACGGGCCGCGATCAAGCTGCTGCGCTCGGGCGCGTTCGTGCCGCTGCCGCTGGTGTGGCTGTGGCAGCAGGCGCGCAAGCGCCCCGGTCGGGCGGCCGTCGCCGTCGTGGGAGTGGTGACCGCCGTCGGCCTGGCCCTCGCCTCAGCCAACCAGCCGACGGCCATGGAAGCCAGCGACAGGCCCACAGCGTCCGCCCAGCCGTTCAGCAGCAAGCCCTCCCCCGATACCTCCCGCTCACCCACCCCCTCCCGGGCACCTTCTACGCCGCCTCGGAAACCACTCGCGTTCGAGCCCACCCCACTACCGTCCGGGGACACTGAGCCCGCCGACGACGACGGCGAACCCCGCCGCCCCGACGAACAGCCGAACGACGACGAGTCCAATGAGCCTCGCGGGCCGGACAGCCGACGCGACGACGACGGTGGCGAGGACACCGAGGACGGCCCTGACGGGAGCGGGCCGCCCACCGCGGAGCCGACCAGGACAAGCCCGCCACCCCGCGACACCCCGTCGGGCACCGACCAGCCGATCCGCGACAGCACACCGTCTCGTTCACCGTCGCCAGCGCCGGCACAGGAGCCGACAGAGGCGCCGACGACCACACCGCCGACCACCGCCGCAGCGTCCCAGTGCAGCCTGCTCGACGTCGACGTGGACCTTCCCATTCTGAATGTCGACCTCTGCCTGTGACCGAAGCTCGGCCAAAGGCGCGGCTGGCAACCGGTCACGGCGAACAGTCCGAGTTGCTGAGCTGGCTGGCCAGGTAGAGGCTCACCAGTTCCTCCCGGACAGGCATCTTCGGTCCTGACACGGCAAGGCCCCCACCGCTCCGGTGGGGGCCTGGATCCCGTGACGATGCCCCAGGGGAAGATCGGGGAGTGCTGCGGGACCCTACGAGGTCCGAGCGCCGCGCCGGCAGCCCGGGCCTCGCAAGTCTGATTCAGCCGATGAAATTCCGCGATTTCAGTGGCAACCAGGGCGCGGACGTGTCACGAATACATGGCGAGGGGGCGTCGCTCTGCCGCACCTTGCGTGTGGGTCTGGGAGATCCCAGAGCGGCGCCCCCTCCTCATCGCACCCTCGATTCCCGGCGGGAGCGCGACGTCCTCAGATGGTGGCCGGCTGCAACGCCAGGACGTGCGCGATACGGTCGGCCGCCGTCTCGATGTCCTCCCCGTCGGTGAGGCGTTGCATCTCGTCGGAGGAACTACCGCTGGCGAGGCGATCGCCCTGCCACCACCAGTACCAGGCCAAGACGATCGGCCCACCCTCCGGTTGCGCGGCTTCCCGGTCAGGCAGGAGAACGACCATCTGGGACAGGCCGTTGAACATCTTTTCCGCCACGGCCCGCTGCTTGGGTTCGAGCTCGCTGTAGTCGGGCGGCCGGGAGAAGTGCAAGATCGCGTGGGCGACCTGCTTAGCGGTCAGGCCGCGCTGCTCGGCGGCTCCGATGAGCTGGTGGACGAGGTCCGCAGGCTTAGGGGGCGCCGGCGGCATTGTCGCGCTGTTCATCTGTTCTGTTGTCATGTGTCGGCTTCCGTTTGTGGCTTGTCAGGAGTGCAACGAGAAAGCCCTTCGTTGGGAGGTAGTCCCAGCGTGACGGCCATGTAGCGGACAGCACATCGACACTGTGAGACATCTACCGACAACTATCCGCAATGACTACGTCGCAAGATGTCCTTAGCTGTCAGCATGGGAACGTGGTCAACGAACGCTTCCGCCGAGCGATGCTCCGGGCGGGACACGACATCGCGAGCCTTGCCCAGGCCGCTGAAGTATCGACCAAGAGCGTTGAGCGGTGGATCAGCGGCGACTCGGTGCCCTACCCGCGAACGCGGTATCGCGTGGCCGCGATCCTCCAGGAAGACGAAAGCTATCTGTGGCCTGAAGCGGTCAACGGCGCGTCTTTGGCCGGTGCGGAGCTGGTGGCGACCTACCCTCGGCGCAGCGATGTGCCCCGGCACCTGTGGACCGAGCTGCTGCGCGCCTCTGAGCGCACGGTCGATCTGCTGGCGTACGCGGGCCTGTTCCTCACCGAGGAGCACCCCGACTGGATTCCGACGCTCATCGCCAAGGCCAACGCCGGCGTCCGGGTCCGGCTGCTCCTGGGCGACCCGAAGGGCAAACAGCTCGGCTACCGCGACTCGGAGCAGCGAATCGGCGGCGGCGTCGCTGGCCGGGTTGCCGCGGTGCTGGCCTACTACTCGCAGAACATGCCGCCCGCGGTGGAGGTCCGGCTACATGACACTCCGCTGTACAACTCGATCTACCGGTTCGACGACGAACTGCTGATCAACGTGCACGTCTACGGGATCCTCGCGGCCTACACGCCGACCATGCACATCCGCCGCATCGACGGCGCCTACTTCAACACCTACGTAGAGTCCTACGAGCGGGTATGGGCCACGGCACGGCCCGTCGAGGAGGACGACCTGTGAGCAAGCACACCCGCCGGATTGACCACTGGCAAGACCCTGACGCTCCGAAACCGACCAGCCGTAAGGCGTCGGCGAGCGTGTTCGTCCGCAACGATGAAGGCGCTGTGCTGCTGCTGCGGCGCACGGACAACGACCTGTGGACCATCCCCACGGGCGGCATCAAGAAGGGCGAGACCGTCGCGCAGTGCGCCGTCCGGGAGTGCGAGGAGGAGACCGGCCTGAAGGTCGAGATTATCGGCCTCGTCGGGATCTTCTCCTCCCCGGAGCACGTGATCGTCTACATGCATGGAGACGACGTTAACGAGGTCCGTCAGCCCATCAACGTCTGCCTGCGTGCCCGCGTGGTCGGAGGAGTCGTGAAGCCGGACCCGAAAGAAGCGCAGGAGGTGCGCTGGGTCGCCCCCGGCGACCTCGGCGACTACTCCGTGCATCCCGCCCTGCAGCGCCGCATCGAGATAGGGCTCGGCGATCAGGAGCCGTACATCGAGTAGCCGGGCGACTGTAGGCGGCCGGGTACTTGCTTCCTGGCGGGCAGCCGCAGCGGCTACCCTGAAAACGCGCCACTCCCGAATCGGGAGAGGTTCGGCGGACTTGTCAGGTCCTTGCTGCAGGCGGCCCGATGTGCATCAGCTAGGGGGCTGGTGGACGTCGGGCCGTTCGCATGTCCGCCGTTGGCCAGCCCTGGATTTGTCTGGGCGCAGTGACGGCTCGGGGTCCTGGGCCGAGGCGGGCGTGGAAACGCCGGCGCCTGCGGGCGACGCCCAGGGCCGAGCCGTCACCGCCTGTTGCCTTGGAGGCGGGAACGGCTCTACGCACGAGTCCGTCCGGCGGCCGCTACGACTCGCCGTCGCGTACGGCGAGCTCCTCCCGGCGGCGCTTTTCAAGGTCGCGCCGCATCTGCTTGGTGTCGGCGCGCTCGATGTAGCGCGACAGGCTGCTGCCCACTCCGAGCCTGCGCTCGACCTGGCCGCGCGAGCCGGGACGGAGCTGGCCTTCCGGCGTCCGAAGCAGCGCCTGCGCTCGTTCGTAGAAGACGATCTGATCCAGGTCCGCCTGGTAACGGCTGTCCTGCCGGCGCCGCAGCGCGGCGCGAGCAGCCTCCCATTCCTGTTCGGATGGCCCAGACGGCGTGGTCATGATCGGAGTGTAGTGGGCGCGTTGCATGACCACGCGTCGTCACGCCTCTCGTTGCGGGCTCAGGCAGTCCGGCATACCGGCATCGCATTGCTCATTTGGCGCCGTGCTCTGCCCGTGTAGCGGCGGGGCCTCGGGCAGCACGGTGGCGAGCAGTTGCATGGCCTGGTCGTACAGCTGCCCAGCGGCGTGCGCCATCCAGCAGCCGGTGCCGGTGCTACCGGGTTGCGCGTGCCGGCGGGCGAGATGGCGGCGTGGCGGCGGAGCGGGTGGGAGGCCGGAGGTGGCCATGTCGGCGGTGCGGCTCATCAGTTCGCCGGGAGTGTGTCGGCGCTTCACGGTGCCGCCCCTTCCTGCTCGTCGCCCTCGGCCTCGTCGTCGATCTGCCCGACGAGCACCTCGCGCACTCGGCGGGCGCGGGCCCGGCCCCATGAGTGGCTCATGCCGTAGTGCGTGCCGAGCAGGGCGCCCGGTATCTCTGTGTGGTCGAGCAGGGCCTGCCGGAAAGCGTCTTCTGCGCTGTCGCGCTTCTCCTGATCGTCTGTCATGGCGGCGACTTCGTCCGGCGTCGGCAGGTAGGGCATCAGGTTCGAGGCGCCGGCGGCGAGTTCGCGTCGCTGCGTGGTTTCGAGGGTGGCCTGTGCAGCGACGAGCAGCTCGCGCATCTCGGTCACGGCGCGCTCGGCGGCGACCGCCCGTTCCTCGGCTTCCTTGATCACCTTGACCTTGATGTCGATCTTGCTGTGGCGTGCTGCGTCCTTGTCGGCCGCGTGCTGCGCGGCAGCACGGTATGCCGCCTCGGGGTCGGTGAGGCCGTAGCGGATCGCGGCGCGCTTGGCAGCGAGGGTGCTCGGGAACCACAGCAGCCACTGCAGGCCGGTGAACTTGGCGATCTCCGTGCTGCCGCCCGTTACGGCGCCATGCTCCCTTACCGCGATCTTGCTGCCCCTTGCTGCACGGGCAGCAAGATCACGTGCGGGGGTCGTCTCGGCGTCCCGAGCTGCGTGGTACCAGGCCCACAGCAGGGGGCACAGCAGGGACAGCAGCAGCATCGGGACCGAGAGCCCTTGCCGCTGGGGCGTCACGCTCCAGTGCGAGTAGTTGAGCGAGGCAACAACCCCCGCCAGCAGGGCGGCAGCGGCCATCTTGAGCTTGTACGGACGGCCGGCCTTGCGGGCGGTCAGGCCGTAATCGAGCGTCGTGACGGCCACCAGTTCAAGGGCGGCAGCAAGCATGACGGCCACCGGCAAGGGCACAGCAAGGTGATCAAACATGTAGGCCGCCTGACCGTAGCCGGCGCCGACGTTCACGACGATGTTGACGGCCAGGCGTCGGAAGCGCTCGCCGAAAGTGGCGATCGTGACGCGCCGCGTGCTGCCGCGCTCGGCACGCTTGACGGCCTCGGCGTCAAGATCAGCTTGCCGTGCCGCTTCAGCAGCACGGGCGCGTTCATCGGCGAGCCGGGCCTCACGCCGCTCGTTTTCGATCTTGGCTTTGTGCTCGATCGCAGCGATCTTGGCGGTGTCCTCGGCGGCCGCGCGCGCGGCCGCGCGCTCAGCCGCCTCGGCCTTGGCGCGCTCCTCGGCGGCGAGCCGGGCGGCCTCGGCGGCCTCAGCGTCGGCGAAGTAGTCGGCGGCCGTCTTGAGGACCGGCTCGGGCTCGGGGTCGGGCTGCCGGCGCAGGCGGGTCAGCAGGTTGATCACGTCAGGTCGCCTTCTGTCGGATGATCTCGGTCGGGGGTGGGGCTACAGCGGCAGGGCGGCCAGGGCGATCGCGACGAGCGTCACTCCCCCGCCAATCAGGACGATCACGGTCGGGAGGACGCGACGGGGGCGGCCGCCGAACGAACATGCCGCGACGTCGGTGACCGCCAGACAGAACCCGCCGGAGAGGGCCGCCACGACGTACGGCGGCAGCGGCGCGAGGCTCAGAACATCGGGAAAGAAGATCACCGCGAGCATCAAACCCATGATCGACAGGACGCCCTGCGTGATCTCCACAGCCCTGGTCGGGCTGGTGCGGCCGAGCACCCGGCGCTCATGTCGGGTCGGCATGTCGATGTCGTCGGGGGGCGGGGGAATGGGCATCGGATCTCCGTTCGTGATCTTGTCGTGGTTACTGTGCGTGCGCGGGCGCCGAGCCGTGCCCAGCACTGCAGGTGACTGTGACGCGCACTGTGACAGGGACGCTGTTCCGCCTCGTGTCTTTAAGGGGGAGCGGCGAAAACGGCCGCCACAGCGCCGGGGAACTGTGACGATCTTCCGCGTCACAGTTCCCCGTCACAGTTCGCCATCTGGTGACTCTGGGTAGTCATCGAGGTCGCCCCGGCGGGTGTGGATGACCTCGAACACGCCGAACGTGTCGGTCTCCTGAATGCAGCCCCAGCCCATGAGGATCGGGCGGCACTTGCGCACCCATGACTCGCCCCGCCGGGCCCGCCGTTCGAGTTCGTCGTACAGGTCCGACCAGCGGAACCGGCTACCCTCGCCGATCTTGGTGTTCAGGACGTCGAGCAGGATGTCGAGGGCCTCGTCGCGGTGCACGATCGGCTGAAAATGGGCCTCGTCGGGGTCGGCGGGAAAGTCCATGTCCCGGCCGGGCAGCATGCCGCCGTCATCGACCTCGGTCTCGAAACCGTGGCGTTCGAGCTCGGCGATCGCCTCGTCGAGCACGGGCTGCGCCTCGGGGCTCTCGCTGAGGACGATCGCCAGATCGCCGACGACAGCGTCGGCGACGTGCTCGCGCTCGGCCTGTTCTTCCTCGGGGCTGGGCTCGGTCTCATCGTCGTAGGGGTCGCCGAGGTCGAACCCGGTGTCGGGCTCGTCGAGGGGCGCAGGCTCACTGCGGCGCCTAGCTGCCGGAGGCGCGGGCGGCAGCGGCGCGGCGGGGATCGTCACCTGCGGGGCGGACTGGTCGCCGATCAGCACGGCGCCCTGCAGCGGCGCGGGGCCGGCGAACGCGTACTGCCGGGGGGCACGGTCACGCTCGGCGGCCCGGGTGGCGGCGAACTGCTCGTATGGCTCGCCCCACGACTCGGCCGTGGTCGGGTCGAGCGGGTCGACCAGGTGCATGTACTCGGCCAGCGCGGCCGTGATGTCGGACCCGTCGCGGGCCGGGCGGGCGAAGCGGGCCGGGATGGCTTGGCGGTTGAACGGCAGGTGCCCAAGAGCGGCGTAACACATGCCGCCCTGGCGGTTGCCCCACGCCCACGGTGCGGCCCCCATGTCGAGCAGCTCGGGTGGCATGACGAGAGCGGCGTCGTCGGGGTCCTTGACGCCGAAGTGCAGCAAGTCGCCACAGTTCGACCGCAGGTTCGTGTCGATCTTGTCGTGCTTGGCGATCTGCACCTCGGGGATCAGTTGGATCCCGACCGAGGCGGCCTGCTCGCTGATCTGCGTCAGGTGCGGGTTGTTGAACAGCGCGGCCGCCTCGTACATGTGCACGAGAACGAAGGTGAGGCCGCAGCCGGGTTCCCATTCCTTGCACACCTTGCCGAGCCCGTTGCGGCGCGGGTCACCGAGGAAGGCCGAGCGGCGCGGGATCGTCACGTGCACGATCCGGTGCAGGAACGCGCGGATCGCCGAGCGGTTGGTCAGCACGTAGGCCGCGCCCTGGCTGATCGCGCCGAGCTGCTGGTCGGCCTTGACGGGGTCGCACAGCACGATCGCGGCGTCCTTGCGGGTGGCGACGCACACGTCGATCTGCTCCCCCGCCGAGCCCTTGCCCGAGCGGGACATGCCGACGATGGTCATGTGTGAGTGCGGCTTGTCCTCGCCGTCCTCGGTCTTGGCGGCGACGTGCGGCAGCAGCAGGGACAGGTCGATGCCGTCGCGGTACTTCCCGAGGTTCTCGATCGGCTCGATGATGCTCTCCCCCGGCGCGGTCGGCCCGGCCCACGGGAACGGTTTCTTGAGCGGGTCGACGCGCAGCACCGTGATCCCGACCCGATCGAGGTAGTCGCCGACGGCGAGGGTCGTGCCGCCGATGATGCCGCCGCCGAACCGGGTGATCTTCTGCAGGGCCGAGCGGTCGGCGAGGTCTTCGGGCAGCTCGCCCTCGCCGAGTTCGACGCCGACGTGCAGCACCTCGGGCGTGTTGGCGAACACGGTCATCTGCGAGTCCTTGACCTGCGGCATGTGATCGGCGGTGAACTGCTGCCAGCGGACGGGCACGTTGCCCGCGGCCGCGCCGAACCCGCCGGCGGCGCGTTCGAGCTCGCGCATCGCCGTACTCGTGTGCCTCCTGTTCCAGATGATCGCCGAGGCGACGCCGAACACCCCGGCGGCGATCAGCACGTACTTGTTCGGGCCGTACGCCACGGTGTAGGCGATGACGCCCACCGGGGCGGTCACATTGAACAGCTCGTGCCATCGGCCGAGGTCACGCCGCCGGGTCAGGTGTAGCGACACGTACAGCATGAGCGCCCCGGCGACCGCGATGCAGAACGCGGTGAACCCCTGCACGTCGTAGTGGCGGGCGAGCCACCAGGCGGCCGGGGCGATGCCGATCGCGGTGACGACCAGGACCCACGGGGCCAGCGCTCGCCACAGGGCCGACAGCTCGCCCCCGACCTCGCCGAGCTGACGACGAACCTTGCGCTCGGCCTTGCGGTCCTCGCGCAGGTGGCGGTTCGTCCGGACCATGATCAGATTTCCATCTTCTCGTCGTCCAGGGGCTTGGGCCTGCCCTTGCCTTTGCCGTACTGCTTGTCGCGCAGGCCGTCGACCGCGATACCGCAGTGCTTCTCGAACGAGGGGTACACCGAGCGCACCCCGGCGCGGGCGAGCTTGATGCACACCGCGGCCGTCACGAGGCCGACGGTCGCGCGCATCGCCCGCAGGTACTTGTCGTCGCCCTGGTCGACGCCTTGGCGCTGCGCTTCCTTGAGCAGCGCGTAACAACGTTTGACCAGCTCGCGGCGGCGATCGGAAAACTCGTGTTCGAGGTCGCGCAGCAGTTCCTCGGCGTAGCGGCCGTACAGGCGTATCTGCTCGGGCTTGCGGGTCGGGTACTTGACCAGGTCAGCGGCACGTCGTGCCATGCGTCACCACTCCAGCGCTCGGGGGTTGTGCGGGTCTTCCGTGTCGGGGGGTTCGGGCAGGGTGCCGGGCGGCCAGGTGAACGGGCCGGTCTCGTTGTCGGGCTGGTCGACGTCGTCGCGTTCGTGGAGGTAGCGGTGCGGGGCCGAGGCGCGGGCGGCGCAGCGCAGTCGCCACCAGGCCCACGCCAGCGCCGCGCCGGCGAGCAGGGCGGCCGCGAGCACGCCGAGCAGCAGCAGCCCGGCGACGAACGCGCCGACGAGCAGGGCCGCGCCGAGCAGGAGCTTGGTCAGGCGGCCGATGATGTGCGCGGGGCGGCGGTGCAGCCGCTGCTCGCGCCACCAGATGACCGGCCCGACGGCGTCCCATCGCCGCCGCCGCACGCCGCCGGCCACCGCGACGGCGAGCAGGACGGCCGAGACGATCCACCAGTTCACGGGCGGGCCCTGCTCGTCGTCTTGCCGGGTGCGATCCATTTGGCGAGGCGGCGGCGGGCGTGCAGGAGGGCCTGCCCGAGCAGGGGGCACAGCCCTGCTGACAGCCCGGCGAGCACGAGCGCCATGTCGCGCGGCCACCCGAGGACCTCGTGCGCCACGGCGTAGACGGCGAACCCGGTCAGCGTCATGAAGATCAGGCCGCCGATCGCCAGCTCGGCGCCCTTACGGGTGCGACCGCGCGGCTGCCGGGTGGTCGTCTTGGTCTTGGCGGTCTTGGGCGTGGCGGCCGCAGGGCGGCGTTTGCGGGTCACGGTCGGCTCGCCGGGGTCGTCACCCTCGCCGTCATCGTCGGGGGCGGCGTCGTCGTCCTGGCGGCCGCGCAGATCGACGTACGGGTACAGGTCGTCAGGCTGGCCACTGTCATGGTTTCCATAGGGCATTGTTCCCCCATAGGTAGCTGTAGCGTGCAGCATACTGCACAGAGCTTCCGTTGAGATCGACAGTTGGCGCGATGAGCGAGCGAATACGAAAAGCCCCGCCGTTCCAGCGCGGAAACGGCGGGGCTTTCCGGGATCAGGGCCGGCTCAGCCGGTGGCGACGAGCTTTCCGTCGGGCCGGGGACCCATGCCGCCCGCGGCGGCCGCCGCGGCCTGAGCTTCGATCGCCTGCCGGCCATCCTGCGGGAACGGGTTCAGGCCCGGCCCGGACGAGATAGTGGCGAGGTTTCCTCGCAGTTCAGGAGTTGAGCTGACGCGCGGCGCCCAGCAGGATGCGCTGCTGAGAGCGCATGCGAACACCTCGCCGCCACGGTCGTCGAAGAACGACAGGATGCGTCCTTCGTGCGTGAGCTTGTAGCCGCTGGCGGTTATCTCCTCATCGGCCACGGCCAAATCACGGAACTTGATCGTCCAGAGCATGAGCATTTCTCCTCGACTTCCCCTGTCTGTTCCTCATCCGCGTGGCCTCGGTCCGTGGGGGGCGGAGCGGGCGCGGCGCGCAATACGGTGCAGGGAGACAATGAAACTTTGTCACCCTGCTGCTGTAGCTGGCTACACACGGTACCGATGCGACGCCGTTCCGCAATGCACTTCGCGTAAGACAAAGGGGCGCAGTCCGCCTTCCATCGATCAGACCGTGCCCCCGGCGGCTTCAAGCACGCGGCCTACGATCCGCGAGCGACCGTCATGACGGTGGTCGCGGCGTCGGCTGCGACGCTGCCAGGCACCGCCGTCGGCGCGGCGGGCGGAGCCATGATGGCGTCCCACAGCCCGACGGTCAGGTCCAGGCATCCGGCCGCGGAGACGGTGTCGGCGTACACGGCCGGCGGCAGGCCCATCTCGGTCGCGATGTCGGCCGCATGCCACGGCAGGCCGTAGCCGCTGGTGTCGATGCGGCGGTTCAGCATCGTCGGCGTGGCTGACGTCTCGCCGTCGCCGAGCAGGTCGGACTGGACGCCGTCGATGTGCCGGTTCCACCCGGCGGCGTAGCCGTAGGCCGCGCCGGCGGCGAACGCGGTGAGCGGAACGGCGCTCTTCCACGCGGCGGGCTGGCCGTTGCGGCGCAGCAGCGCGGCCAAGAACGGCTGGTCGTGCTCGGCGTACAGCATCACCGGGTGGGCGTCGACGAGGAACGCGGCCAGGATCCGGGTCAGCTCGCCCATGGGGACCGGCCGGTAGCTGTTGAGCTCCACGTCCAGGGCGGCCGGCTCGCCGAAGCCCCGGTAGCGGGTGTAGAAGCCGCCGCTGTGCAGGCGGCCGCCCTCGGCTCGGCGCAGGTCATGGACCGGCATCTGCCAGTGGTAGACGGCGTCATGCGCGCCCCGCGCGTCGTGGCGCAGCCGTGCCGACAGCTCCCAGATCTCGTGCGTGTCGGCGGAGGAGCCGGTGGTGGTCATCGCGATGAAGGCGAGGTTGGGCATGGCGCCGTCCTTGTCGTCAGGGTCGTCAGGGTCGATCAGCCGGGTGACGTCCAGCACGCGGCCCAGCGGGTGGGTGACGCGCATCGGCACCCGGGAGGGGGTGACACCGCACAGCTGCAGGCCGTGCCAGCCGATCACGCGCATCGGCGCCAGGGTGTCGTGGATGACGTCGCACGCGCGGAGCGTCCAGGCGGGCCGGGGCCGGCGGTCGGCGTGCGTAGTCATCTCGGTGATGGTCGGTCGCCGCCCGGCAGGCGGGGGATGCGGCGGTCGAGCACGTCGGTCTCCTGGTCGAGCAGCAGGGCCGCCAGCGGCGCGAGGGCCTTCGAGGGGTCCACCGCAGCGCCTCGCACTGTGTGGGCGAGGACGGCCTGGGTGGCTCGATGGAGGGAGCCGGCCGCTGACGGGTCATTTCAGCGTGTCGCACTCCGCGCTGTCCGGTGCTCGCGAGGAGTCGATGCAATTTTTACCGTACGCCTCGATGTTCAGCCATGACAACTGTTGCCATAGTGGACGGCACAGTGGCGGGCGCACAGAAAAGGCCGCGGAGTCACTTTCGTGATTCCGCGGCCTTCCGCGTGTCGCGCCCCACCGTGGCGGGGACTGAGCGTCGTGGTCTCCTCGCCGGCTCAGGCCACGGCGCGATAGACCATGCCGGAAGCGCCATCAGCTCCGATGATCAGGGCCGCGGCCTCCACCTGCTCGTCGCTCATCTTCACCTCCGGCTCGTCGGCCAGCAGCTCGGCGATTCGGGTGGTGAGGCGGTCGACGTCATCATCCACAGGACCCTCCGGTGGTGCATGGCGGTGAGGGCAACCCTACGGGCGATCTCCCAGGATCGGTGTAGCCCAGCGTAGGCGCACGACCACGTACCGCGCAGCCGAAACGGCGGATTCACGGCAACCGCTCGTGTTCGTCCCGTTCTCGGTCAGTCTCGCCACACCCAGTTCAACCGGTCCAGGTCCAGCCCGGTATAGCCCACTCTGGTCACCGGGCCGACGGCGATGTGGTCGAGCACCGTGGACACCAGGTCCCGGCGCCGGTCCAGCGAAGCGTCCGCCCACCACTCGGCGAGCTCGCGGGGGCCCAGCCCCTCCGGCAGCGTCGACAGCCGGTTGGACTGGGCGATCTGTCCGCGCAGCTTGGCGATCTCCTGCTGGGTGCGGCGGTCGGCGGCCTGGAACGCCATCCGGGAGATCTTCTTCGCGACGAGGTCCGCCGCGAGTTCGCCGATGCTCTCCTCGTGCTCCTTGATCTGGTCGAGGATCTGCTGCTCACCCTGGGAGGTCATTGCCTGGCGCAGGCGCCGCGTGACGGCCGGCGAGGCGAACCGCGACAGGACTCGGGCGGCCACCTCCTGCTCCAACGCCTCGGCCCCTACGCGGATGCGGCCGCAGCCGCCGACCGGCGGGCTCTTGCGGCACACGTAGCCGCGCGCCCCGGAGTTGGACGGCTGGGACTGCAGCGCCTTGCCGCAGCCGGGCAGGCCGCACACCAGCAGCCCTCCCGACAGCAGATACTTGCGGGCCGCGGAACCGCCCCCGCCGCCCTTGGACCGCTCAGGGTCAGCGAAGATCGCCGTGATCTTCGCCTGGGTGTCGTCGTCGATGATCGCTTCCCATTGGCCCTTGGCGACCTTCTCGCCGTTGGACGTCCGCCAGCCGGCGATCCGCGGGTTCTGCAACGCCCGGCGCAGCGTGACGGCCTGCCAGGGCCGGCCGGTCGACGTGCGGATTCCCCGCCGGTCCAGGTCGACGACGATTGAGCGCAGCGTCTCCCGCTTGATGAGGCGCTGGGCCACTTCGCGCAATACCTCGGCCTCGGCCTCAATCAGGGTCGTGCCGTCTTTTTCATATCCGTAGGCGCGCATTCCGCCGTACCAACTCTCGCCTTGTAGTGCCTTTTGCCGATTAGCGGATTTCTGCCGTGCAGCTTTCGTCTCGACTTCCAGCCGAGCCGCCGCCGCGTGCATGCGGGCCGACATCCTGCCACCCGGCGTCCGCAGGTCGATATATCCGTGGACCGCCGCGAACAACGTGCCGATCTTCTCCGCGTACTCACACAGGAATTCCAGTTCGACATTGCGGCGCGTCACCCGGTCCAAATGCCAGGAGCCGACCGCGGTGACGACCCGCGATTCAATATCGGCGACCATCCGCTCGTAATCCTTGCGGCGCTTGCGCACGTTGCTGGCGCTCATGTCGTTGTCGTTGTAGACGCCGACGATCACACCCTCCGGGTCGAGGCGTGCGATCATCTCTCGGACCTCAACCTCCTGCCGCTGCACGCCCAGCCCGGCACCCACCCGGTCCTGGGAGATCCGCACGTAGATCGCCCAGCGGTGGCCGGTGCAGTCCAGCGTCTCCGACCAGTACGGCAGCGTCATAAACCGCCGCCGGGGCGACGGCGCGGGCGGCGCGCCTGCTCGGCCACGACCGCCGCCACGCTGAGCGTCGCGGCGACGAACGCCCCGTCGACGTCCTCGCCGGTGCCGGCGAGCGTGACCCCGACGCCGAGGTCACGCAAGGCCGTCAGCGTCTGCGTCATGTCCCCGGTCCGGCCGCCGAACCGATCCAGGCTCCAGGCCATGACACGGTCGGCGTCGCCGCGGTGCGCGGCCCGGATCAGCTCGGCCATGCCGTCGCCGACCACGCCCAGGTCGGAGAAGTGGCCGGCGATCGTTCCGCCGAGCCGGGCGACGGTCTCCTCCATGAACGCGAACTGCTGCGCAGTCTGCTCCAGGCTGCCGCCCCCAGATCGCGCGTAGAGCGCCCAGCGGACGCCCTCATGAGGCTTGGGGCCCGCCGGGCGGGTTTCGACGCTCTGCGGCGCCCTGAGGGCCGCGGGGAGCACGTTGGGAGTCTCGGTCATCTGTCCCCCTGACGGTCGGGCAGGCGAACAGGCGCACACGCCGGCCCGGGAGCGGCCTCGAAGACGCTCATACGCTCCGCACTCCCTCCTGAGCCGTGCGGCGCCTCCCAGCCGTGGCCGGGCACGCCTATCCGAACACCTGTATGGCTCCGCGATAATCGCGGACTCGACAAGAAGCCGAACCATACAGGGGAGATATTCCTCCCCAACGGCGTTGAGAGTACGACGCCCACCAATCCTCGGCCAGTCGCAAACTGTCCCCTCACGACCAAACAGCCCGCAGCCCCGGCGACACCGGCCGCGTCCACGCAGCTCAGACCTATATGGCTGTGCGATGATCGTGCCGCCGACCGACCACCGCTACCCGCACATGGGCTGACCACCCACCCAGAGCCACGGCCGGCACCCCAGCAGGGGTGCCGGCCGTCTCCATTTCCAGGGGTGTGGCGTAATATGCAAGGTTTGTGTCATTGACGCCATCGCAGGGCTGCGACCAGCATGAAGGCATGCAGCGGCGGATCGTGATCGTCGTCTTCCCGGGCTTCCAGTTGCTGGACATGGCCGGGCCGGCCGACGTGTTCGCGACCGCCGACCTGATCGCCCGGGGGCGTGGTTACCGGGTCGAGGTGGCCGCCGTGGAGGCGGGGGCGGTGAGCGCGTCGAACGGGGTCAGCGTGATGGCGGGGGCGGTCGGCGAGGTGACGGGGGCGATCGACACGCTCCTGGTCGCCGGCGGGCTGTCGGTGCCCCGGCAGGTGGAGGACCGCGTGCTGGTGGCGGCCGTCGGCGACCTGGCCGGGCGGGCCGGGCGGGTCGCCTCGGTGTGCAACGGGGCCTTCCTGCTGGCCGAGGCCGGGCTGCTCGGCCGTCGCAGGGCCACCACCCACTGGCTGTCGGCCGACGACCTGCGCCACCGTTACCCCGACGTCGAGGTGGACCCCGACCCGCTCTACATCGAGGACGGCAACGTGTGGACCTCGGCGGGCGTGCTGTCCGGCGTGGACCTCGCGCTCGCGCTGGTGGCCAGGGACCAGGGCCACGAGCTGGCCCGCGACGTCGCCCGCGGGCTCGTCGTCTACCTGCACAGGCCGGGCGGGCAGAGCCAGTTCAGCGCGCCGATGCGGGCCATGACGCCGCGCAGCCTGCCGCTGAGGGAGCTGCAGGGCTACATCGACGCCAACCCGGCCGCCGACCTGAGCGTGCCCGCGCTCGCCCGGCGCGTCGGGATGAGCGAACGGCACTTCTCGCGCGTCTTCACCGAGCAGACCGGCCTGCCACCCGGCAGGTACGTCGAACGCAGCCGCGCCGACGCCGCCAGACGCCTTCTGGAGGTCACCGGGCACCCTCTGGAGACCGTGGCCAGGGAGTCCGGGCTCGGCACGCCGGAAACCCTCTATCGCGTCTTCCGCCGCCACTGGCGGGTGTCGCCGGGCGAGCACCGCCGCAGATTCCAGTCGAAGGAGAAATGACACCATGCATGTGGCAATTCCGCTTTACCCGCGTTTCACCGCCCTCGACGCGGTCGGCCCCTACACGGTGCTGGCGTTCGCGCCCGGCGTGACGGTGACGTTCGTGGCCGGGGAGGTGGGGCCGGTGACCGACGACCAGGGCACGCTGTCGATCACGGCCACCGCGTCCTACGCCGACCTGCCCCGTCCCGACGTGGTGGTCGTGCCCGGCGGGCCCGGCACCCTGGAGGCCATGTCCGACGAGCCGCTGCTCGCCTGGCTGCGCGAGGCCCACGAGCACACGCGGTGGACGACCTCGGTGTGCAGCGGCTCGTACGTGCTGGGCGCCGCCGGGGTGCTCAAGGGCGTGCGCGCGACCACCCACTGGGCGGTGCTGGAGGGCCTGGCGGACGTCGGCGCCGAGCCGGTGAGCGAGCGCGTCGTCGCCGAGGGCAAGATCGTGACGGCCGCCGGGGTGTCGGCCGGGATCGACATGGCCCTGACCCTGCTGGCCCAGGCGGACGGCGTCGAGACGGCGCAGGCGGTGCAGCTCGCGATCGAGTACGACCCGCGGCCGCCGTTCGACGCGGGCTCGCCCGCCAAGGCGCCCGAGGGCACGGTCGAGCGGGCCATGAGCCTGATCTCCTGACCGCCCGGCCACAGCGCCCCCGTCCCCCGCCCGGGACGGGGGCGCCGCCGTTCCCGGGACAAAGGGGCGTCAGGCGCGGTCTTCCGGGGGGTCGCCGATGGCGCCGAGCGGCAGGACGTCGAAGTGCACGACGACGTGGCCGCCGCCGGAGGGGGCGTCCCTGCCGTCCGACAGCCGTCGGAAGTGGTCCAGCACCTCCAGCACCTGGTCGCGCAGGTCGGCCGTCTCCTCCGGGGTGAGCCGCAGGGAGCGGCGGGCGAACACGCCGGCCTGCATCCATTCCTCGGGAGCCCGCATCGCCCCCTCCCGCCAGCGGGTCAGCTCCGCGCCGCGCTGCCGGACCATGTCGTCCAGCAGGAACCTCAGCGCGGCGTCGACCTCCTCGGGGTTGCCCTTCGCCGGTCCGAAGCTGAAGCCGCCGGGCGTGATCCGCCAGTACTTCTCCTTGCCCCGGCCGAGCTCGGGCGCGACCTCGATCATGCCGTGGCGGGCCAGCTCCCGCAGGTGGTAGCTGGTGGCCCCGGTGTTCTGCCCGAGCAGGCCGGCCAGGCCGGTCGCCGTGGCCGGGCCGTGCTCGTCGAGCAGCTCGTAGATGCGCAGTCGCAGGGGGTGCGCGAACGACTTCAGCGCGTTCGCGTCGAGGGTGCGGGCGGAGAAGCTCTTGCCTTCTGTCACTGTGCAAGCCTATCTTTGCAAAGAGATCTATGCACACTTTTCCTTACACACTATCGGAGTGAGCCGTGAACCGTCTCGGCCGGGCCTTCTGGTTCCTTTGGTCGTCCACCGCGCTGTCCAACCTGGCCGACGGCGTCATGCGGGTCGGCGCGCCGCTGCTGGCCGTGTCGATGACCCGCTCCCCCACCCTGGTGTCGCTGGCGGGGGCCGCCGCCACCGCGCCGTGGTTGCTGTTCGCGCTGCACGCGGGGGCGGTCGCCGACCGCGTCGACCGCCGCCGCGTCATGACGGTGGCCAACACCGCGCGTACGGCGGTGCTGGCGGTGGCGGCGCTGCTGGCCGCGGCGGGCCTGCTGAACCTGTGGACGCTGCTCGCGGTGGTGTTCGCGGCCGGGGTGAGCGAGGTCTTCGCCGACACCTCGGCGCAGTCCGTCCTGCCCATGACCGTCTCCAGGGACGACCTCACCCGGGCCAACGCCCGGATCATCAGCGCCCAGACCGTCGGCAACGACTTCGTCGGCGCCCCGGTGGCCGGGCTGCTCGCCGGCCTGCTGCCCGCCGCCCTCTTCGGCGCCCCCGCCCTCCTGTACGCCGCCGCCGCCCTGCTCCTGACCGGCATGGCGGGCTCCTTCCGGGCCGCCCCGGCAGCGTCCGGGCCGCGCCGACCGCTGCGCGCCGACATCGGCGAGGCGCTGCGTTACCTGCTGGCCCACCGGATCCTGAGAAGGCTGGCGATCTCGGCGGGCCTGCTGAACCTGGCCAACGCCGGCTACTTCGCCGTGTTCGTCCTGTGGGCCGTCGGCGACGGGTCGCGCATCGGCCTGGACCCGAGCGGCTACGGCCTCATGATGACGGCCTTCGCGGCCGGCGCGGTGCTCGGCTCCCCGCTGGCCGGGCCGGTCACGCGGCTGGCCGGCGAGGCTCGCACGCTGGTCGGGGCGTGGCTGGTCAGCAGCCTGCTGCTGCTCGTCCCCATGCTCGTGCCGTCGCCCTGGGCGCTCTACCCGGTCGCGGTGGTGTGGGGGCTGACGGGGGCGGCGGCCAACGTGCTGGTCGTCTCGGTCCGGCAGCGGCTGATCCCCGGCGAGCTGCTGGGACGGGTGAACTCCGCCTACCGGCTGATCGGCATGGGCGGCATGCCGCTGGGCGCGGCGCTCGGCGGCATAACGGGCGACCTGTTCGGGCTGGCCGCCGTCCTGGCCGGGGCCGCCGGGCTGTGCCTGGTGGCGGTGGGGCTCGTGTGGCGCGCCCTGCCCCGGCGAATTTCTGCGGCGCTGACCAGCGAACCTACACTTTCCGACATATCCAGATCACCTTAGGCACCCTATGCCGTGTGCGGAGATGACATGATTATCCCCGAGCTTGAGGGGATGGTATGCGGGAGATCGGCGGACGGTACCTCCTGAACGAGGAGGCCGGTCGTGGGGGTATGGGGGTCGTCTGGCGGGCGTTCGATCGGCTCCTCCACCGAGAGGTGGCGTTGAAGGAGCTGACTCTGGCCGGTGAGGCCGAGATGGTTCGCCGCCGGGTGCTGCGTGAGGCCAGGATGGCGGCCGGGCTGACGCACCCCAACATCGTCACGGTCCACGACCTGATGGAAGTGGGCGGAAAGCTCTGGATCGTGATGGAGTACCTTCACGGGCTCTCACTCCACCAGCTGCTCTCCCAGGTGGGCACGCTGCCGGCGCAGTCGGTGGCGGCGATCGGCCAGCACCTGCTCGCCGCGCTGCGCACCGCGCACAAGGCCGGCGTGCTCCATCGCGATGTCAAGCCCGCGAACGTGATGCTGACCGGCGACCGCGTGGTGCTGACCGACTTCGGCATCGCCACCGC
The DNA here is from genome assembly GCF_044547985.1 of Nonomuraea sp. NPDC052265. Lineage (NCBI taxonomy): Bacteria > Bacillati > Actinomycetota > Actinomycetes > Streptosporangiales > Streptosporangiaceae > Nonomuraea > Nonomuraea sp. NPDC052265. Next base: position 544,176 of record NZ_JBIUBJ010000003.1, on the reverse strand, counting down.
CGAGGGCGACATCCGCATGACGACCTCGCGGCGCCTGCGCGGCACGCCCGCGTTCATGGCCCCGGAGCGGCTGCACGGCGGGCCGGCCAGCAAGGAGGCCGACATGTGGTCCTTCGGCGCGACCCTCTACAGCGCCGTCGAGGGCCAGCCGCCCTACCCCGGTCAGGACGCGGCCACCGTGCTGGGCATGGCCCGCAGCGGCCCCTACCCGCCGCCGCGGCGGGCCGGGGTGATGCGCCCCCTGATCGAGGGGCTGCTGCACCACGACCCGGTGCGCCGCTACACGCCGGAGCAGACGGCGGGCCTGCTGGCGGGCATGCGCGCCAGCGCCTACCAGGCCGCCATCTGAGCCCCGGCGGGCGGCGTCAGTCCCTCTGGGCGCGGGCCTCGGCCTCGGCGGCGTCCATGGCGGCCGCCTCCTCGGGGGTGGGCGCGGTGCCACCCAGGTGCGCGGGCTGCCACCACACGCCCGGCGGCACCTCCGGGTAGGTGCGCTGCGCCCGGTCGACCAGCTCCGACAGGCGCGTGTGCAGGTCCACCGTGTGCTGGTTGACGTCTTCCCCGCGCTTGGGGTGGAACGGCTCGCCCACCAGGATGGTGATCGGCACGTGCCGCTGGGTGAGCTGCTTGGGCCTGCCCTTGGTCCACAACCGCTGGCTGCCCCACAGGGCGACCGGGATGACCGGCACGTTGGTGGCCTGGGCCATGCGGATCGCGCCGTTCTTGATCTCCTTGACGGTGAAGGAGCGGCTGATCGTGGCCTCGGCGAAGACGCCCACCACCTCGCCGGCCTTGAGCTTGCGCAGCGCGGTGGCGTACGAGCCGGCGCCGGCCCCGCGGTCGACCGGGATGTGGTGCATGCCGCGCATCAGCGGCCCGGAGACGCGGTGCTCGAAGACGTCCTGCTTGGCCATGAACCGCACCAGCCGCTTGGACGGCAGCGCGCCGAACCCCGCGAAGATGAAGTCGAGATAGCTGATGTGATTGCTCACCAGCACCGCTCCCCCGGTCCGCGGCACGTGCTCCGTGCCCTCCATGTGGAAGCGGTAGTCGAGCACGCGAAAGAGGGTCCGCGCGGCGGCGATCACCGGCGGGTACACAATCTCAGCCATGAGCAGAAGGTAGCCTACTCACACCGGTCGGCAGGCCACCCGGCGGAACCGTCCTCGGCTGGAGAAGATCGGCTCAGGTCACGAGATCGTAGGACATCGGCCCTGTTCACGCGGCGGCGCTTGCCCTCCCGTGAGAACGGGCAGATGTTCTGACCATGAAGAAGCTCATCAACACCGCCGGCTCCGTGGTCGAGGACGCGCTGAACGGCATGGCCGCGGCCCATCCCGCGCTGCGGGTCCGGGACCGCGTGGTCTACCGGGCCTCCGGACCGCGCCCCGGCAAGGTGGGCCTGGTGTCGGGCGGCGGCTCGGGCCACGAGCCCCTGCACGCCGGGTTCGTCGGCCACGGCATGCTGGACGCCGCCTGCCCCGGCGAGATCTTCACCTCGCCCGTGCCCGACCAGATCATCGAGGCCACCAAGGCCGTCGACGGCGGCGCCGGCGTGCTGCACATCGTCAAGAACTACACCGGCGACGTGCTCAACTTCGAGATGGCCGCCGAGCTGGCCGAGGACGACGACGTGGCCTCCGTCCTGGTGGACGACGACGTGGCGGTCCAGGACTCGACGTACACGGCCGGGCGGCGGGGCACGGGCGCGACGCTGTTCGTGGAGAAGATCGCGGGCGCGCTGGCCGAGGAGGGCGCGCCGCTGACCGAGGTGGCCCGGGTGGCCGGCGAGGTGAACGAGCGCAGCCGGTCGTTCGGCATCGCGCTGACCTCCTGTACGACGCCGTCGGCGGGCAAGCCGACGTTCGACCTGCCCGAGACGGACGTGGAGCTGGGCATCGGCATCCACGGCGAGCCGGGCCGCGCGCGGGTGCCGATGGCCTCGGCCCGCGAGCTGGCCGCCGTCGCGATGGAGGCCCTGCACAGCGACCTGCCGCTCCGCGGCGACCTGCTGGTCATGGTCAACGGCATGGGCGGCACCCCGCTCATGGAGCTGTACGTGCTGTTCGCCGAGGTGGCGGCGTTCGTGAAGGGCAAGGACGCCCGCGTGGCCCGCTCGCTCGTCGGCAACTACGTGACGAGCCTGGACATGCAGGGCTTCTCGGTCACCGTCTGCCGGCTCGACGACACCCTCACCCGGCTCTGGGACGCGCCGGTCGAGACGCCCGCGCTGCGCTGGGGGCGTTGATGGACACCCGCTTCTTCGCGGCCTGGCTCGACGAGGCGGCCAGGCTGGTCCGCCGCGACCGGGAGCGGCTGACGCGGCTCGACGCGGCCATCGGCGACGCCGACCACGGCACGAACCTCGACCGCGGCTTCACCGAGGTCGCCAAGGCCCTGGCCGACCGGCCGCCGGGCTCGCCGGGGCAGGTGCTGACCGAGGCGGGCACGGCCCTCATCCGCCGCGTCGGCGGCGCCTCGGGCCCGCTGTACGGCTCGATGTTCCGCCAGATGGGCCGCACGCTGGAGGCCCCCGTGACGCTGGCCCGCTTCGAGGCGGCGTTCGAGGAGGGGGTCGTCGCGCTGGAACGGCTGGGCAAGGCGGCCCTGGGCGACAAGACCATGGTGGACGCGCTCGTCCCGGCCTCCCGGTCGCTGGCCCTGGCCGTACGGGACGGCATCGGGGCGCTGGAGGCGTTCCGGCTGGCGGCGGACGCGGCGGCCGAGGGCGCGCGGGAGACGATCCCGCTCCAGGCCCGCAAGGGCCGGGCCAGCTACCTGGGCGAACGCAGCGTCGGGCACGAGGACCCGGGGGCGGCCTCGGCGGCCCTGATCATGCGGGCGCTGACCGACGTGGCCGACCGGGACCAGGCGGAGGGCCGATGGTCGGACTAGTGCTGGTCTCGCACAGCGCCGGGCTGGCGTCCGAGACCGCGGCGCTGGCCCTGGGGATCGCCGCGGAGACCGTACCGGTGGCGGCGGCCGGCGGCACCGCGGACGGCGGCCTGGGCACCAGCCTCGACCTCGTCGAGCGGGCGGTGCGGAGCGTGGACCGGGGCGACGGCGTGCTGATCATCCCCGACCTCGGCAGCTCGGTGCTGACCGCCCGGCTGCTGGAGGAGGAGGGACGGGTGGTGATCGCGGACGTGCCGTTCGTGGAGGGGGCGGTGGCGGCGTGCGTGGCGGCGTGCGCGGGCGGGTCGCTGGCGGAGGTGCTGGCCGCCGCCGAAGAGGCCCGCACCTACCGCAAGCTCTGACCGCTCAGTGACCCTTGAAGGCCTCCTCCAGCCACCAGGAGCCGCGCTCGCCGGTGATCTTGGCGTGCACCAGCAGCGGGCGGTCCCTGGGCCCCTTGAGCCATTCGGCCACGCCCGCCAGCCCGGCGGCGTCCGTGACGGTCACCGCCGCGAACCCGTGCCCCCGGGCGATCGCGGCCAGGTCGGCGGGCGGGAACCGGACCGTGTCGAGCCGATGCCCGTGCGGGCCGAAGTGGTGCACCTCGGCCCCGTACGCCTCGTCGTCGTAGACCACGACCACCATGGGCAGGCCCAGCCGGACGACGGTCTCCAGCTCGGCGATGCCCATGAGCGCGCCGCCGTCGCCCAGGGCGGCCACGGGGAGCCGGTCGGGACGGGCCAGGGCGGCGCCGATCGCGGTGGCCAGGCCGAGCCCGATCGACTGGAACGCCTGCGTGAAGCAGAAGCCGCCCTCGTCCGGGACGTCCAGGAACATCGAGGGGTATCCCATGAAGTTGCCGGAGTCGACGGACACGACGCGCTCGGCCGGGAGCAGGTCGTCCAGGGCGATGGTGAGCGTCTTAGGGTCGACGCGTCCCGCGCCGCTCTCGTCCCGGTACGGGACCGTCCGCCAGCGCCCCTCGTCCCGGATGCGCCGGGCCAGTTCGGCCGACCGGTAGCCCGGCGCGGCGCCGCCCGGCCCGGTCAGGGCCGCCGCCACGGCGCGGACGTCGCCGACCACGCCCAGGTGGACCGGGGCGTGCGCGCCGACGGCCGCCGGGTCGAGGTCGACCTGGGCCACCTTCGCCTCCGGCGCGATCAGCGAGCCGTGCCGGGTGGTCCACATGTTCAGCGCGCAGCCCCAGCCGACGATCAGGTCCGCGCCGCGGATCAGCTCGGCGGCCAGCGGGGTGGCGAAGCCGCCGCTCACGTCGAGGTCCCAGGGGTTGCCGCGGAACAGGCCCTTGGCCACGGCGGAGGTGGCCAGCAGGGCGCCGGTGCGGTCGGCCAGCGCCTCCAGCTCGCGGCGGGCGTGCCGGGCGCCGCGGCCCGCGACGAACACCGGCCGCCGCGCCTCGGCCAGCAACCGCCCCAGCTCCGCCACCTCCTCCCCCGCCCCGGCCCGGCCCTCGTGACCCGACGGGCCGCCCACCTCGGACCGGTCCGCCTCACCCGCCGCCGTCGCCGCCGGGCCGGACGAGGACGCGGCCGGGCCGGACGACGGCGCGGCGAGGGCGGACTGCACGTCGAGCGGCAGGTTCAAAAGGACCGTGCGGCGCTCCTGGGAGGCCACGCGGAAGGCTTCGAGCGCCCGCTCCCACGCCCCCGCGGCCTGCGTGACCCGCATGGGGACCGCGCCCACCGCCGTCGCCAGGGCGTCCTGGTCGATGTGGAAGTTGGAGCGCGCGTCCGTCGCCTCGCCGGCCAGGACGATCATCGGGGTACGGCTCTTGGCCGCCTCGGCGATCCCCGTCATGGCGTTGGTCAGCCCCGGCCCCTGGTGCACCGTGACGACGGCGACCTCGCCGCTCATCCGGGCGTAGGCGTCGGCCATGGTCGCCGCCCCACCCTCGTGCCGCGCCGCCACGAAGCGCACACCGTGCTCGACCAGCGCGTTCGTGACGTGGAAGTTGCCGCTGCCGACCACCCCGAACGCCGTACGGACGCCGCGCTCGGCCAGCGCCCGGCCGACCGCGGCGGCCGCCGTCTCCGGCACGGTCAACGCTCCACCAGGGCCAGGACCCGGACGGGGCTGCCGGAGCCGCCCGCGATGGGCAGCGGCGGCGCGACCACGGCGGCCCCGGTGACCGGCAGGCGGTCGAGGTTGCGGAGCTGGGTCAGGCCGTACTTGCCCGCGCCGAGCAGGTAGGAGTGGCAGGGGAAGGCCGGGTCGAAGGAGTGGGCGGCGCCGGCGTCGGTGCCGACGGTCTCCACGCCGAGCCCGAGTATCGGGGTCTCGGCGGCCAGCCAGGACGCGCACTCGACCGAGATGCCCGGCGTGTGCGGGCCGGTCTCGTCGGCGTTGAGGAAGGCGGCCTGGTCGGCGGAGCGGGCGTCCCAGCCGGTGCGGTAGAGCAGCCAGCCGCCGTCGGGCAGCGGGCCGTTGGCGCGTTCCCACTCCTTGACGTGGTCGATCCGGAGGAGGAAGTCGGGGTCCTTGGACGCCTCCGCGGCGAAGTCGAGCACGACCGCGGGCGCGATCAGGCTGCGTACGGGCACCTGGGAGACGTCCTGGCCGTCGCGGGCGGTGACCCAGTGGACCGGGGCGTCGAAGTGGGTGCCGGTGTGCTCGCCCGTGTAACTTACTCAAAGACACACTAGAAGGCAGGAACGTGACGTACGCCATGCACGGCCCCCAACCAGGCGGAACCCTCCTCGCGGGACTATACGCCCGCATCTCGAATGACCGGGAAGGGCGAGAACTGGGGGTGACCCGACAGCAAGAGGACGGGCGGGCACTTGCCGCCCGCATCGGCGCGACGATCGTAGACACCTACATCGATAACGACATCTCGGCCTCGACCCGTTCACGCAAGCGGCGGCCCCAGTTCGACCGTCTTCTAGACGACGTGCGGTCAGGCCGTATCAACGCGGTCATCTACTACAGTTCGTCGCGCCTCACGCGGCGCCCCCTCGAATTCGAGACGATCATTCAACTCGTCGAGGAAACCGGCGTGATGCTGTTCACAGTAACGGCCGGCACCGTGGACCTGACGACGCCGCAAGGGCGCATGATGGGGCGATTCTTCGCCGCGAAGGATGCCGCAGAGGCGGAGGAAACTCAACAAAAGGTTCTCCGGACCCTTCACCAGAACCGCGAACTGGGCAAGCGGCCTGGCGGGCAACACATGAAGGGGTGGCTCAAGCCTGACCCGCTCAAGGGCATCGGCTACATGGAAGTTCTCGACCCTGAAGCCGTCAGGTGGATCGACTGGGCGGCTGACTGGCTCATCGGGGGCGGTAGCCGGGGCGCGGTCACACGTCGATGGAACAAGGAAGGATTCACCACGACGAACGGTCGCCAGTGGGTAGACAGCACTGTGACGACCCTGCTCACGTCCCCCCGCCTTGCGGGCATGATCTTCTATGACGGTGAGCTGGTCGGCGAGGGCGAATGGCCGAAGGTGCTCGACCCTGACAAGTGGCGGGCAATGCAGCTTCGCCTAGGCCAGCGGAAGGGGTACAAGGAAGCGCGCACGCCCATCGACAAGGTTCGCAAGCATCTGCTCAGCGGGTTCGTGAAGTGCTTCGAGTGCGGTAGCACGATGCTCGTGCGTCGAGGTCCGAAGCGTGTACACAGGTTCGCGTGTGTTACTGCCGTTCGCGGTGGGTGCGGCAAGCTGACGCGCAACATGGAATGGCTCGAAATGGTGCTCGACGAGTACGTGACTGAACGCATTCGGACAGAAGAGGGTGAGATGCCCGATCAGGACGCGTCAGGCGAAGCCGCCCAGCTCGACGCTAGGGTTCGCGCGCTAGAGAACCGCGTCAGGGAGGTTCGCGACGCTGCGATGCAAGGCGTACTCCCGATGGTGGACGCCGGGCAGATGATGACCGAACTTCGCGAAGGCATCGACGAGCTACGGCTAGAACAAGCGAAGGCTGTAGCAGAGCAGCAAGCCGCGTCGATGGGGCAGGCCGAAGTACTGGACATCTGGAACAACACCGACCCCGAATATCTGGGGCATCGGCGTCAGATCCTAGGCCGCTACGTGAAGGCGATCATCATTCACCCGCTACCACCTAACGGCTACTGGCGGAAGCATACGATCCCCCTCGACTCGATCACGATCGTTCCGGCATAGCAGAAAGCCCCCGGGTTCCCGGGGGCTTTTCTATGCGGCTTTGGTCTGCCTGATCACGTCTCGTCGTACCACGCGAGCGGAAGCGAGTACAGCCGCCCACCTTTCAGCGTCCGGCTTGTGGTCCCTTCGGGCTTGCGCGCGGATCGCCTCGACCAGTTCGGGGGGAAGGCTCACGCGGCAACCCTTCGGTCTCGCGACCGCTCAACGTCGCTACGGTCGCCCTCCCCTCGCCAGAGCACCGTCACGACGACTTTGGCGTGAGGTTCCACAACCAATGCCAGGCGGCCCGCAACACGTACCTTGTGCCCGAAGTAGGCGGGGTTCGTTTCCTGGTCGTACACCACTTCGGGGCTGTCGAGGCAAGCCCTCAGCTCGTGAGGGTCTACGGCCATATCAACGGCCCTGCTAAGCGCGTGCTTGGTAAAACCCCAGTCCTTCACCACAAACCGCCTTCGCCTAGAAAGTCTTCATTACGCTTTTCGTCGAGCGTCATAATCAGCGCCCGGAAATGCTTGCCGACCTTGCCGAACACGGCGCCCACTTCCGGCATGGGGCCGATCTCCGGAACGGCGACCAGGTGAGCCCCCCGGCCCGCCACGTCGGGCCGAACCTTGTTGAGCAAGGTCATGTACTGGGGCGCGACCATTAGCCACGGCTCGTGTGTCTCGGCGATCGTCCAGAGGTCCGCGAGCATCGCCCATTCGGGCCGGTACTCATTGCCGTTCACGGCAAGAGCTGTCGCAGGCTTCGGGTTCTTCTCGTCGATGGCACCATGAAGGATCACGCCCGCCCCGGCCTCGACCGTGATACGGGAATGCGTCTTTCGGGTGCCGTCTTCGCGGGCGCGCTTCGCAAGCGCGATCAGGTCCGCCCTCGACACTTCGACGGCTTCGGGTTCGCCGATGAACGACTCAACCGGGCACCGAGCTTCGCCCGCCGTGAAGGTGTCCGTAACTGTGACCACGAGGGCATCCATCTCAGCGGACAACAGCGCCACGGGAACCGGCGACTTCGCCGGTAGCCACGCTTCCGCGTTGCTGAGCGCCTTGGACAGGTCCCCGGAGAGGACCGTGAGAGTTGCCATGTCGGAGACCGTAGCGCTTCAACCAACTTGCAGCCAACTTGTAGTGTGGCCGTGTGACGCGGATCACATCCGACCAGTGTCGGCGAATCGACCGGCCGGACATCTATATAGGGATAGGAAACCCCCTTGGGGGGGCTAAGGGGGGGCAGCTAATAGGAACGCTGCCCCTTGGCAGCTAGCTAACTATTAGGCGATCGGGGAGTCCTAACGGACCCGATCGCAACTGTCTATAACTACCTAGCTAGCTCACACAACAACCATGTTCGCTAGTAACGCGCCCCCGGGCGCGCGGGGATTCATGCCACGAGCAAAAGCAATCTGCTCGACGACAGGATGTCGTAAGACGGTTTCAGCTAGGGGCAAGTGTGTCGAGCACGATCCCGGCCCGTGGGCCGGACACACGCGACAGGACATCTCTCGACTCCCTAGCAACTGGTCTACGATCCGTCGCCGAATCCTTCGGCGCGATCGGTTCTGCTGCTACGTGTGCGGCGAAGACGCTAACGAGGTTGACCACATCGAACCAGGCGACAATCACGACCCGTCCAACCTGGGCGCGATATGCGCCCGATGTCACCTTGCTAAGACGCTCAGAGAGCGCCAGAAGGGGCCTCAGGCGGCCCCGGGCGTGAACCCCTAGGGGCAAACACCATCCCGCCCTTTCAAGGGCGTACGTTTCGACTTCGGAGCTTGCATGCCGCTTTTCAGGGAAACCATTCAGAGCATCACTGCTGTCGGCGGGGCTATCGACGACACGCTAACGATGTCTTGCGAAGTCAACAGCCTGTATCACTTCCACGGTGTGATCAACTACGAGCTTCGAGACAAGGATGCCCCGTTCGCCATCCGGGCGAACCTGCCGAACGGCAATGACGGCGAACTGTGGGCTATGCGCGTAGTGCCGGGCGCCACCGTCCCTGAAATGCAGAGCGGCAAGACCGTCCTTCCCGCGCTAAGTGCCGGCCTGCCTGTAGGCGCTACCGAGAACTTCGGTCAGCACATGATGTACATCAGCGGTTGGTTTGCGAACTGGGGCAGCAAGACCGGTCAGTTCAGCCTTGCCTATCGGAACATCACCGGCTCGCTAAACTTCGGCCTCGACATCCGCCACGGCTCGTGGCTGACCGTCGAAAAGGTCGCCTGACACACGAGAACGGCCCCCGCCGAAGCGGGGGCCGCCTTGTGCTAACTACAGGGCTTCATCCGGGCGAAGCTGCCGAATGATTCCCGGGCTGTATATCTCCAAGCCGTCAGGCAGAAGCCGCACGGCGTAAGGCCGTCCAAGCTCCGAACGCGCTACTCGGTAGACGCGCCCACGACGGTGGTAGAACCCTTCCGCGAGAGGGGTTCGATCCCACTTACGCGGCCAGCCCTTCATCACCTCAATGAGCTTTCCGGCCGTCTCCCTCGTGAGCATCGAAACCATGACCTCGATGTTCTGGGGAGGGTTCGCCAGCTCGTCGGCGATGCGCTGGATTAAAGCAAGCTGGCCGGTCGTGGCCATCTCAGACCTTGCGTTACGCATGGCCCTTCCTTTCGGTTGGTGTTTCCTGCTGACACGAGAAACACTACCGAACCGTGTACACGGTTTGCAAGTTGGTTGCCCGTGTACACGGAGTGACGTTCGCTCGGTTACGGGGAGGGGGTACCCACACGGTTCACGAGATTTGAGAACTGTGGAGGGCTGGACCTCGCAGGATGTACGGGTCTGGGGATGGGGTATATGACGGCCCTTCGGGGGCCGGTTACGCATTGTGAGCTGCGGGATTGCCGCCAGCTTTGCCCGGCGAAAAAGGCCGGATTTCTGCCCGGGGTAACAACGGCTCTTGCCGGTTGGTTGCCGGGTAGCTTTGGACTCGTGGGGGCGACGGCCCCGGCTGGGAGGGCGACGGCCTGACCGGCTTTCGGTGTGGTGTAAGTGCGCAACACGCCCTACGGATGGGAGATGCGGGTTCAAATCTCGCCACCGACACAATGCCTGTCTAGCTCAATGGGAGAGCGCCCGCCTTACAAGCGGGATACCGAGGTTCGATTCCTTGGACGGGTACGGAGCACAGTGGTAAATCCGGGCATGCACTCCCGGTCCCCAAATCGCCCGTGATGCGGGAAGCGGGGCACTGTGCAAGCCGCTCTAGCCCAACGGTAGAGGCATCGGTCTTAGGAACCGAGTAGTCAGGGTTCGAATCCCTGGGGCGGCACGCAAGACCCACTATCGAAAGAGGTTTCCTTGCTCCTTTACCGTGCGGCTGACGGCAACGTTTCCGGTCCTGTCTCCGAGTGGACCGACACCGCGACGTACACCAACCTCGAAAGCGGCTCGACGTACCTCGTCGAGGGTGCCGTATATTACAGCACCGACAACACCACGACCACCCAGTTCGGTTTCCGCGTGAACGCGCCGGGTTCGTTCGAGGGCAAGATTCACAGCGAGTCGATTCCGACGAGCGCGACCGCGAGCAGCACCGCGCCGTCGAACAACGTCCGGGACATCAACGGCAGCTCCGTCATCGTTCCGATTCGGTCGGGTGAGAACGGCGTTGTCCGCTTCCGTGGGTGGTTCAAGACGTTCGGCGACCCCAACCAGACGTTCTGGCTGTCCTTCAAGAACAACCAGAACTCCTCTACCTGGGACCTGAACGTTCTACGCGGTTCGTACGTCCGCCTGGAGAAGATCGAGGGCGTCTAGCCGATCGCCTAGGTAAGACCATGCCCCCCGCCCGGGGGGCGTGCATGTCCCATTCGTCTAGTGGTAGGACGCCAGGCTTTCACTCTGGTAGCGCCGGTTCGATCCCGGCATGGGGTACAGAGCAGGGCCGACGACGGACTGACCATCCGTCTAGGCCAGCTCAGGGGGCAAGCTCATGGCGAGCACTGCCCGAGTCCCCGGGGTGGTTCCTAGGGGATAGGGCGGTGGGACGGTTCGAATCCGTCTCCCCCGCGAACCCCTCCTGTTGTGGGTACACGAGCCAGCAACAAGAGGGGGCAATGGCGATTAGCTCAGCACGGCAGAGCGCTCGTCCGGTTCGCTACCGGGCGGGGACGTCCGGGGTTCAAGTCCTCGATCGCCAGCGAGGGGTGTAGTCCGGGTTCGAATCCCGGCGCTGGGGCTTTCATCCCCCGGTGTGGTGTAAGTGGCAGCACGCCCCCATGGCTTATCTGGCGCCCTGAAGAGTTCGGGGCACAGGGCTGCCAGAGGCAGAATCCTCACTCTCTGGAGTGGCCGGCTGATTGGCCGCGGTTCAAGGAACCGCAGGTCGGCGCGAGGCGCCATAGTGCCGGCCAGCGCGGAGAGTGATCACGGGGGCTGTCGCGTAACAGTGGCAAGCGCATGGGGCTTCAGGTCCCATAGCGGGGGTTCGACTCCCCCCAGCTCCGCAAAGCGGGTTCGCCCTCGTCGGCCTTGCTAGCCGACGTGGCCGCTAAGGCGTGTACACGCGCCCGCCTACACGTCTCGATCAAGTCCGATGGAAGGGGGTACGCGTGGCTGGCACTGGACCGGCGCCGAAGGATGGCCGCGTTCGACGCAACGCTGATCCCGTCGATTCCATCACTCTCACCGACGCGGCCCCGACCGTCGAGGCGCCCCGGCTTCGCGGCTACGCGAAGTACAGCGCGGCCACTCGCGAATGGTGGGACACCTGGCGGGCGGCGCCGCAAGCGAGCGCCTTCGTCACCACGGATTGGATGCGCCTAGCGATGTTGGCGCCGCTCGTCGAGCAGTACCACGCAGAGCCGAAGACGGCTCTACTCGCCGAGATCCGGCTCAACGAAGAGAGGCTAGGCGCGACCGTGGCGGACCGCCAAAGGCTTCGGATGAAGCTTTCAGGCCCGAAGGAAGACAAGCCGAAGCTTGCCCCTGTGAAGGACATTGCCGACCGGCGAAGGTCTCTGGAGGACTAGTGACGAATCCGAAACTCGCGAACGTCATCAACGTAACCCGCCTACCGGGCGGGTTTTTTAGTTTCACGATCGATGGCTACGCGTTCCCGTGGACTGTCGAGCACGTCTCTACGGCGTTCACGCCGGACGGTAGCGGGCCGTACCTGACCATTCGGATTCCCGCTGATCGTGTCGAGGTCATCAACCAGGCTTACGAGTAAGGAGGGGCTTTGCCGTACGCCCCCGATGGGCGTTGGACGGCCCCAGAATTCAGCCTTGGATACCAGGTAATCGACTGGATCGAGGCATACCTAGTCCACGGCCCTGGCGACGTTCAGGGCCAACCGATCGTCATGGATCGCGAGTATTCGCGGTTCATCGTGGACGCCTACGAAGTAGACCGAAAGGGCCGTAGGCGCGTCACGCGGGCCTTTCTGAGTCGCCCTAAGGGTCGAGCTAAGTCCGAGCTTGCGGGCATGCTCGTGTGCGTCGAGGCGCTAGGGCCGGTTCGCTGCGATGGATTCGACGCGAACGGCCAACCGGTCGGCAGGCCGGTTGTCTACCCGTTCGTTCGCTGTCTCGCTACCGAAGAATCGCAAGCGGGAAACACCTACGACAACGTGCATTACATGCTCTCGGAGGGCGCCGTCTATGACGCCTATCCGGGATTGGATATCAACCTTGCCAAGGTGAACATCCCCGGGGGCGGCGAAATCGTTCCCTCGTCGGCGTCGTCCGCCTCGAAAGACGGCGGCAAGGAAACCTTCGGCGTGTTCGACGAAACTCATCTTTACGTCACTCGCGAGCTTCGCGAGATGCACCGTACGGTTTCCCGAAACCTCTTGAAGCGCAAGATTGCCGAACCCTGGTCGCTTGAAACCTCGACCATGTACGCGCCCGGCGAAGACAGCATTGCCGAAGCAATGCACCTCGACTATCTGAAGGTGGCCGAGGGGCTTCTAGAACATCCCGGTTTGCTATTCGACCACCGCGAAGCGCCCCCGGTCAGTCTGAAGAACAAGGCCGAGCTGCGGAAGGCGCTCCGGTACGTGTACGGCCCTGCTGCCGAATGGATGGACCTCGACCGCATGGTGATCGAGCTACAGACCATGCAAGAGCACGAGGTTCGCCGGTACTTCCTGAATCAACCGACCGCGACGGTAGACCAGGCCATCGAGAAAGAGGCTTGGGACGCGATCGAGACGGACGAACGTCCGTCCCCCGGCGATCAGATTGCCATCGGGTTCGACGGCTCCATTCGGTACGACTCAACAGCAATCGTAGGGTGCCGGCTGACGGACGGCCTGGTGTTCCCCATCGCGATATGGGAGAACCCGCACACTTCCGAAGACTGGGAAGTCGATGTCCTAGCCGTTGATGCCGCCATGGCTAAGGCGATGACGGAATACCGCGTCGAGTGGGTCTATGCCGACCCGGCTTACTGGCAAGACATCGTTGGTCGGTGGGCCGTCGAGTTTGGCGACAGGACCGTTTACGAATTCTGGACGCACCGCGATACGCCGATGGCGCAAGCCGTCGAGCGGTTCCGAACCGGCATTCAGACGAGCCAAATCAAGCATGTCGGCGACAAGACGCTAACACGTCACGTACTCAACGCCAGGACGCGCGAGGTTCGCGCGGGCGTAGTCCTCCGCAAGGACACAAAGAAGTCTAAGAAGCACATCGACGCGTGCATGTCTGCCGTGCTGGCAGTCGAGGCGCGGGCCGACGCGATAGCGGACGGGCGCCTACGCAAGAGGCGGTATCGCGCCATCAGCTATTGAGAGGGTTCCCCGTTGACGTTCATCGAGCCTTATCCCCGCTCGCCCCTGGAATGGGTGAAGCATCTGGAAGGGGAGCTTTCCAACCAGTCGGCGACCGCGAGGCGGTATGACGACTATTACGAGGGCCGTCATCAACTGTCGTTCGCGGCGGCGAAGTTCAGGGAAGCCTTCGGCGCGATGTTCGATGGGCATTGGGCGGACAACTTTTCTAGCCTGGTCGTTGATTCGGTGGCCGAGCGCTTGCAGGTGAACGGCTTCCGGTTCACATCGGACCCCGAGGCGGACGCCGATGCTCTCGACATCTGGCAGCGAAACGGCCTCGACGCCGATTCGGACGCGGCCCACACGGATTCCCTTGTAACCGGCGCGTCCTTCGTGACCGTCTGGGGCGACTCTGACGGGCAGCCGGTCATTGTGCCCGAGTCAGCACATGAAATGGTCGTGTCGTACGCCCCAGGCTCGCGGAAGGTGATCCGCGCCGCTCTGAAGAAGATTAACGACGAGTGGGGCGACACACACGCGACGCTATGGCTTCCGAACCGCGTCTATGCCTCGACCTACACGGCGGGGCGCCAAGACTGGGACGAATTCACGGAAGCGGTGAACCCGCTGAATCGGGTACCAGTGGTTCCGCTTCTTAACCGGCCGAGATTGAACGGCAAGGCCGCGAGTGAACTAAAGAGGGTCATCCCCCTTCAGGACGCCGTGAACAAGGTAATGATTGATGCCTTGATCGCTAGCGAAATGGGCGCCTTCCCGATGAAGTGGGCGGTAGGTCTCCCGCTTGAAGAGGACGAGAACGGCAAGGCTCAGCCGCCGCCTTTCGAGGTTGCGCTAGACAAGATGATCCATTCGGAGGACCCGGAAACGAAGTTCGGACAGTTCTCCGTGGCGGACCTGTCGAACTACGTCCGGTTGATCGAGGCTCTTGTTCAGCACATCGCTTCCGTGAGCCGGATGCCCGTGCACTACATGTTGCAGCAGTCGGGGCAACCGCCGTCCGGGGCCAACATCAAGAGCGCCGAGGCGGGTCTAGTCGCAAAGGTGCGTCAGCGGCAGCGGACGTACGGCGAAGGCTGGGAAGACGTGATGAGGCTCAGCTTCGCTGTCCTCGACGACCCCCGGCAGTATGCCCACCAGGCCGAGACCCTATGGGCGGACGCCGAGTATCGCTCTGAGGCTGAGCACATCGACGCGCTTCTGAAGCTGAAGGCGCTTGGCGTGCCTCAGAGGCAGCTATGGCAGGACGCCGGGTATAGCCCGGCGCAGATTGCCAGGTTCGACGCGATGACGATGCAAGACCTTCTAGACGAGCAGATGCGTCGTGACCTTGGGGTTGATCCCTCGACGGATCAGCCGGCCAGCCCCGCGGGTGATGACGCCGACACTCTTAGTGAGTCGGGGCAGTCGCGCAAGGCCATCGCCGAGGCGGCTTGATGGCGGTAGCCGACGAGCTGGCGCGCGTGCGCCTGGCGCACAGCCGGGCGCGTGCGACTCTGCGCGCGAACCTTGTCCGGCGCATCCTCGATCTGTGGCGGGGCATGGGCTCGTGGAACCGGGCGGATATCCCCCGGTTCGCTCCCCCGGCCGCCCGGCTCGTCAGGGCCGGACAGATTCAAGAGGGCCGCCTAGCGCTCGACTACATCGACCGGGTTAGCCGTTTCCGTACCGGCCGCCCTTCCCCCACCGTGCCCGTTGACCGCGTGCCCGGCCGCCGTGGCGGCGTCGAGCTGGGCGACGTGTACGCGCGCCCCTTCGTCTGGACATGGACGGAGATGGCCGACGACACGCCCCTAGCCGAAGCCGTCGATCTCGCGGCGTACCGGCTAGAACGATCCGTCGAGGCGGATCTACAGATAGCCCACCGCAATACCGCCGATGCCGTCATGGAAGCCGACAGGCGAGTGACCGGGTATCGACGAGTCCTGTCCGACAAGCCGACGCATTGTGATCTCTGCGTTCTCGCAGTCACTAACACCTATCGCAAAAGCGATTTGATGCCGATTCATCCGGCGTGTGGTTGCACCGTCGAGCCGATCTATTCGAGCGCCGACGATGACACGGAACTAGATCGGCGAGTGGCCGAGGCGTACGAGCGCGCGGCCAAGGACGTAAAACTTCGCGTGATTGATCACGGCGAATACGGCCCCTATCTCCAGGCGGCCTAACACCTCTCCCCCGACATGGGGGTTCCTTTCTTCCGACATGGAGCGCTTTTAGCATGCCTGAGAACGACCCGAACGCCACCGTTTCCGACGGCACGGCCACCACGAATCCCGACACGGGGACGGAGGACGTTGACGTAGCGGCGCTACTCGCCGACCGGGATAAGTGGAAGTCGATGGCCCGTAAGCATGAAGCGGGTTTCAAGGACATCACGAAGAAGTACGACCAGCTTTCCCAGTCGCAGATGTCCGAGACTGAAAAGGCCATCGAGGCGGCGAAGTCTGAGGCTCGCAAGGCAACGCTTTCGGAAGTGGGCGCGGAGCTTACTACCGCCGCCCTGACCGCCCAGGCTGCTAAGGCTGGCGTCACGCTTCCCGATGTTGCCTACATCAACGTTGCTGCTCTGTCCGGCGAGGACGGCAGGCCGAACTCTGATGCCATCGACGCGTTTCTGAAGACGCTGCCGAAGGCAGGCAAGTCTTTCGATCAGGACGTCTTTACCAAGACGGCCGGTAACCGCGAAGGCAACAAGCCGCGTCAGCTTACCCGCGCCGACCTTCAGGGCATGGCGCCCGAAGACGTTCAGGCTGCCCGGCTCGCGGGTCAGCTCAACGACCTACTTGGAATCAAGTAACCCCTATTGGAGGGTTCCCCCTTGGCTATTTTTGATGAGGCCGGCTACCGCGATTCTCGGTTCATCCCCGAGGTTTGGACGGCCGGTGTATGGACTGAGATGCGGTCCAAGCTGACCATTGGTTCGGACCTGGTTTGTAACCGCGACTGGGAAGGGACCATTGCCGACGTCGGCGATGCAGTTCGAATCCCGACCGTGACCGATCCCGAGATTGAGGATTACGACCCCACGGCGGGTTTCTCTGGTGATCCGAAGGAGATGACGGGCGGCAAGCGCACGTTTGAGATTTCCCAGAGCAAGGCTTTCAGGATTCGCGTGGATGACATCCACAAGGTGCAGAGCATGATCGGCGGGAAGTACATGCACGAGGGCACCACTCGTGCGGGTCGCAAGCTGGCGGAAGCGGCTGACTCCTACGTCGCCGGTCTCCTGGTCGCGGCTGCGACCGCCCAGAACGCCAAGAAGGCCGGTCACCTTCAGGACATCGACCTAGCGGCGACCCCTGACGCTCTGTTCGACCAGTGGATTGCCGCCAAGGTGGTGCTCGACCAGACCGAGACACCCGACGAGGGCCGGTTCGCCGTCGTGTCTCCGGTTCTCCAGGGCCGCCTACTGCGCGATGACCGGTTCATCGACGTGTCGAAGTTCGGCGGTGACGAGCCGATTCGTAATGGCGTTATCGGTAAGTTCCTGGGCTTCTATATCCACAAGACGAACGCCCTTCCGACCGATGTTCACCTGGTCGCCGGTCACCGGATCGCTACCACGTTCGCGGACCAGATTGTGAAGACGGAGAACTACCGTAGCGAAAAGTTCTTCGCGGACGTCGTGAGGGGATTGCACGTTTACGGCGCTTCCGTGATGCGCCCTGAACACATTGTTGTCGGCAAGGTCATCCCCTGATTTGCAAGTTGGCTGCGACGCGGGGCCGCCCTTTCGAGGGCGGCCTTTCGTCTCGATAGGAGGTTCCTTTGCTAGCTGAGCTAGCCGATATCGAGGCGCGTCTAGGGCGAACGCTGGCACCAGATGAGGCGACCGCAGTATCCGCGTTGATTGAGGACGTGTCCGGGCTCGTCGAGGCGTATTGCCGCCGCGACTGGACCATTCACGCTAACGATGTCGCCGAGTTTGAAGGCTGGGCGGAACGCGAGCTGAAGCTACCCGGGGCGCCAGTCCTTCAGGTCCTTTACGTGACCATCGACGGGCGGGACATCGCGGAATACAAGCTCGTCCGGGGCTCGCTGTGGCGGCGCTGGGGATGGCAGACCCATCCGGGCGACCCGCTACCGTCCAAGGTCGTCGTCACCTACACCCACGGGACCGACAAGGTTCCGGCTGACGTCAAGGCCGTCGTTTGTAACGAGGCGCTTCGGGTTCTCGGAAAGGAAGTCGGCGCGACTTCCGAAACGCTCGGGGAACACACCCTCGTTTACGAGACCGGAAGCGGCTCTATTGGCCTCTCGCGGTCCGCGAAGGCATCACTCAACCGATTCCGTCAGCGGACCGGTTCGGCGCCTCTGCGGCGCCCCTAGGGGCGTCCATGGGCCTTTACCGCGATTCAGTCGCCGTACTGCGCGCCCCTCTGGTCGTCGGCCCCTACGGGGACGTTCGGGACTGGGACGCCGCCCAATCCGTGTACACGGGTTTGCCGGCCAGTGTCCAGCCGGTCAGCACGCGCGACGCACTGACCCCCGACCAAGACCAGGACCGGGAAACCGGCATCACCACCTACCGCGTGTACACGCCCCGGCAAGCCGACATCCGCGTGTCCGACCGGGTGCGTTACCGCGCCCAGCTCTACGAGGTGATCGGCGTATCGCTCGTCTGGCCGTCTGTAACGGGCCGCAATTCATACACCCTGGCGACGATAAGGCGGATCGATGGCTGACGTAGAAGTCGATGTGTGGGAGTTCAAACTTCCTACGCTGACGCGGGATAAGCGGGTCGCGAAAGAGCTATTGAAGGTCGCTAAGACCATCGGGCTAGAGGCGTACAACGTCGCCCCGAAGCGCTATCCGCTTCACGAGTACGCCGCGAGCATCCGCGAGGACATCGAGATCAACGCCCTGGGCGAGCCGGTTGCCTACGTGTCTGCCGACAAGGACGCAATCAAAGTCGAGTACGGCACCGATGACACTCCAGCGTTTCGCCCGCTGGGCAAGGCCGTGGAGAGCAAGCGCATCGAATGATTTACGACCCGATAGAGGTAGCGATTGCGCTACTGAAGGCGGGGATCGCCGACATTCCAGTGAGCGCGGACTTGATCGGTCACCAGGCCGGAAAGTCTCGCGTCGTCGTGTCCCTGCTCAACATCAGCAATGTCGTCCCAAGGCGCCTCGACCGCGTACGCCTCGACGTGCACGCCTACGGACCGGCGAAGAACACGGCGCTTCACAACGCCATGCGTGCCCGGCATGTGCTTCTTACGAGCGGCCCCAACTTCAGCCATCGCGGAGTGGCCATTGCTGACGCCAACAACGACTTCGGGCCGCAAGACATCAGCGACCCGAAGTCGCGCGAACACCGCTTCGTGTTCTCCCTCGATCTCTATATGTATATGAGGAGTTAGCTCATTGACCGCTCTCGATTCCAACGCAATCCGGTTCGCGCCGAATGGACGTGTCCTATCGTCCGCCGCGAACACTAACCTTCCGACCATCCCCAAGACCGTTGCCGAGGCGTTCGACAACACGAAGCCGTACGCGGGCTGGACCGATCTTGGTTACGTCACCGAAGACGGCTGCACGCTTACTCCTACGCTCACGACGAGCGCTTTCAACGTGTGGCAGTCGGTTGCCGCCGCGAAGATCACCGTTACCGCTGCTGGCCTGGACTTCCAGTTCGCCCTAGCGCAGTGGGACAAGGACTCTACGGAACTGTTCTTCGGTGGCACCTGGGGGCCGAAGGACGCCACGACCGGCCTGACGAAGATGTCCCTGCCGTCGAACCCGGCCCTTCGCGAGCGAGCGTTCCTCATCCTGTGGGGTGACCTCGACGTGGTGAACGGTCTCTACGTCCCCCGGGCGATGCTGAGCGACCGCGACGGCCTATCCATCGGCAAGACGGACCCGAGCATCCTCAACATGACCTTCCAGTCGCTCGACTCGTCGGGGAAGCTGGCCGATGTGGTGACCACGGCGGACATTCACGGCGACGCCCCCGAGGCTCCGTAGCCCCGCCCTCGCTACTCTCCGCGCTGGCCGGCTGATTGGCCGCGGTTCACAGAACCGCAGGTCAGTACCTTGTCGACAACAGCCGGCCACTCCGGACAGTGATCACGTCCCAAGCCCCTCTCATGCCCCTATATGCAAGTTGGTTGTAAGGAGCTCCACGCATGTCCAAGGCTCACGCCGCTATCGCGGAAGCGACCGGCACCACCGTTCCGGTTGACTTCGACGGCACCGTGTACACGGTCCCGACTCCTGTTGACTGGGACATCGACGTTCTCGACGAGCTGGACGCGGGCCGCTTCACGAAGGCCCTGAAGCTCGTTCTCGGCGCCGACCAGTACGCCGCCTTCAAGGCCGAGAAGCCCCGGAAGCTCTCGGATGCCGTGGCGCTATTCGAGGCGATTTCCGCCGCTGTGGGCGTCGGTAGCGCGGGAAACTAATCTGGCTCGCCCGGACACTGGGCGAGCATTTCCCGGCCGTCGAGGCTGACCTTCACCGGTATTACCGGTTCGACATCTTGGACCTGTACCGAGGCAAGCTCAGCATGCGAAAGCTGCTGTCCCTCCTACAGGGATTGCCCCGGGGTTCGGCCCTACACCTCGCCCTATTGGGCGAAGAGGCGACATGGACCCCCGGCGAGTACTTGCTAGCCGCAGCGGTTGACCTACTCCAGGTTTCCAACTGGCTATTCACGCAGGCGAATTCAAAGAAGGGGACTCGAAACCCCTTCCCCGATCCGGTGCAACGTCCCGGACGGAAGGCGCCCGCACATTCACCCGAGCAGGAATCGGGGCGCTTTGCATCCGCAAAGGAGGTGAGCGACTTCATTGCGCGCATAACTAGGGGGCATTGAGCTTGGTAGCCACCAAGGTTGGTGAGGCTTATGTTGAGATTCAGCCTCGCCTAGCAAAGAACTTTGCCAAGAAGCTTCGGGATGATCTGGAAAGGCAGCTAAAGCCCCTTTCCAAGGATCTCGGGAAGAACATTGGCGACAACCTTAGCGCCAGTCTGAGCGCTTCCCTCTCCAAGGACCTGCCGAAGAGTTTCGAGGCAGCGTTCGACGGCATCGGCGACAAGCTTGGTTCCGAAGTCGGCGATTCGTTCTCTCAGCAGTTCGACGCCAGGGTTCGGGAGGCTCTAAGGAACATTCCCGCTGACGGCGGCGAAGACGTCGGAAGGCGTCTCGGCGATAACTTCGGGCGGGGCTTCTCTGACCGCGCCAGGTCCAGCATTGGCGACGCGGGCAGGGACATCGATCTCGACCTAACCCGCCACCTGTCCAACGCGGCGGGAAGCGCGGCGAGCCTCGCGGCGGGCTTCGGCAAGATCTCGGCAAGCGCCGTCACCACCGTTGGCACGCTATCGCTGGCCAGTGGCGCAATGGGCGTTGCAGTGCAGCAAGCGCTGTTGCTTGTAGCAGCTCTTACCCCCGTCTCCGGGGCGTTCCTGGCGCTCCCGGCCGTGCTCGTTGGAGCAGCCGGCGCCTTCGCCGTCTTCAAGGTCGCAGTGGGCTCGTTCACCGAAGCCCTGGGCGCGTCCCTCTCGGGATCTTTGCTGAAGTTCCAAGGGCTCGTGTTGGACATGGGCGAGACGGCCGCCGTCGCCGCCCGTGAATTCGACCACTACGTGACCCCCGCCTTCTGGGAGCTACGGAAGGTCCTCACCGACCGATTCGCCGAGGGCTTCGTAGGTGACTTCGAGCGGCTTTCTGTCGTACTCAGCGGACCGCTTCAAGATGGCCTAGCCGGGCTCTCGTCGGCAATCGGCCGCGTCGCTGATGACGTACTGGAGTTCATTGCGGACGCCGGAACGGCTCACGCTCTGAAAGACATCTGGCTAGACCTAGCAGGCGCTATCAGCACGGTTGAGCCAGCCGCAGCGCCTTTGCTCGACGTATTTCTGAACCTGTCGAAGACAGCTAGCGGATTCCTCGCCAGCTTCGCCCCCGCCATACGCGATCACCTTCTCAAGGTGGCCGATCTAGCGACGGCCTACATTGAATCAGATTCCGCACTGGCGGCGCTGAAGAACGGCTTTGCCGTCTTCGGTCAGGTGTGGCAGCTCGTTAAGGACATTCTCGGCACTGTTCAGACAGTGCTTTCAGCCGTCGAAAAGACCGGTGACAACGCCCTGGGCGTCATCGGGAACCTTGTCGGTGGCCTGCGGGCTTTCCTCGACAGCGCTAAGGGCCAAGAAATCCTTCTGTCGGTCTTCGAGTCGCTTGCCCGCATCGGTTCCGCGCTGCTCCCCGTTGTGAAGGCGCTGGCATCCGGGATTGCTTCTATAGCCCCCACGATCGCCCAGATTGCGGAGCTGATAGGCCCGATTCTGACGACAGCGATCAACGCCCTAGCGCCTGCCATAGCGACGCTTGGGCCTGCCCTAGTAGCCGTCTTCACGGAGCTAGGAAAGGCCGTAACGATTCTGGCCGACAGCGGCGCCCTACAGGATATCGCGTTGGCGCTAGCGTCCATTCTGGTCGCAGTGGCGCCGATTCTACCGCCGCTAGTGACGCTGATTTCGCTGCTCGTCCAAGGGCTCGCCTACGCCATCACGACGTGGGTAGGACCCGCGCTTTCCCAGCTTGTTACGTGGATCTCTGAAGCCGTCGAATGGCTGACTGGCGCCGGTCTTTCCGAAGACACTTGGTTGTCTCGGACCCTTCGTTTTCTCTACGAGACGGCAGCGCCCCTGCTTCAGCAGGCGGGCGAAATCATCAGCAAGGTTTTCGCCGACATCGTTACCTGGGTTCAGGAGAACGAAGGCCGGTTCTCCGAATGGGGAACCAAGATCCAGTCCATTGTTACCCGCGTCGGCGAAATAGTCGGCGGCGTCTTCGAGTTCATCTCGTGGGCTTGGGACAACTTCGGCGGCCCGCTGCTCGACATCATCGGCAATGTCTTCTCGGGCATTCTCGGCGTTGTCGATGGCGTGCTGACCGCCCTTTCGGGTTTGATCGAATTCGTACTCGGCGTCATAACCGGCGACTGGGAACGAGCTTGGGAAGGCGTCAAGACGTTCTTCTCCGGCATCTGGGACGCCATTGTCGCCATCGCAGAAACG
The DNA here is from genome assembly GCF_044547985.1 of Nonomuraea sp. NPDC052265. NCBI lineage: Bacteria > Bacillati > Actinomycetota > Actinomycetes > Streptosporangiales > Streptosporangiaceae > Nonomuraea > Nonomuraea sp. NPDC052265. The sequence continues at coordinate 521,354 of NZ_JBIUBJ010000003.1, read as the reverse complement.
ATTTGGAACAACCTAATCACGCAAGTGAAGGCCGTTCTAGCGCTTTTCGATGACAACTGGGAAGAACATTGGAATCAGGTAGCCAAGTTCGCCGAGGACATTTGGAATTCGATCGTCCGTTGGATCGGCGATCGAGTAGACGATATCGGCGATTTGCTGGATTGGTTCGGCTCGCTACCGGGCAAGTTCTCGGATTGGTTCGGCCGCGTCAAGGATGCTGTCGTAGCGCGATTCAATGACGTCGTTGCGTTCCTTCAGGCGATCCCGAATCAGATCCTAAACTTCTTCTCGAATGCCGGATCATGGCTATACAACGCCGGTCGCGAAATCGTTAACGGTCTGTGGAACGGAATCGTCTCCCTCTGGAACTGGGTAGTCGGCCAGTGGGATTCGATGGTTACCGGCCTGGTCAACACCGTTAAGTCGATCCTCGGGATTGCATCGCCGTCCAAGGTGATGCATGAGATGGGCGCCTACCTTGTCCAGGGCCTAGCGCGCGGTATCAGCAAGACCGCGAAGGTAGCGACGGACGCCGTTGCCGCCCTGGCGGCAAGCACCGTCGAGGCGTGGGGATCGCCGGAACTGGCAGTCGCGGCCTGGTCCGTGCCGGACGTGGCGAAGCGCTCACCTGGAGATATGCGCCCCGCGGGCGACGGGCTGGTCACACACGGTGCAGCCGGCCGTTACGGAAACGTCAGCGTGACCCTCAACGCGGCGCCCGACATCCCCACCGAACGACAGATCGTCACGGCGCTGTCGTACGCCGATGCCCTCTACGCCACCTAGGAAGGGGTGACCAGATGGCCGATTGGCCCCGTACAACCGTCGAGCTGGCCACTCCCGCCGACGTGGCGGCGGGTAGCGGGGGCGTGTACACGTCTTCGTACAACCTGACTTCCGGGGAGCACGGCATTCTGACGCTCCCCGGAATGAAGGGGTTCGACGCACCTAACTACACGCTGTTCTATGACGAGCTGCCTGCCCTCGACGGCGGGTTCCCTCGCGACGTGCGAGCGCCCGCCCGGGAACTGTTCATCCCCGTCCACCTGTCGGCGCCGGATCGCCCGGCGCTACTGGCCCTGAAGCGCGGCCTCTTGGCTGCTCTCAACCCGAAGCGCGGCCAGGTCCGCATCACGTTGACCGAGGGCGACGGCTCCAAGCGCTTCATTGACGCGTTCTACGTGTCCGGCGCCGAGGGCGACGAGGGGCAAGACTTGGCGGGGTTCGATTGGCTGAAGTATGGATTGATCTTCCGCGCGATAGATCCTTACTTCTACTCGGGCAATGTGCAGACCATTCGGTTCACTACCGGCGACCTGGAGATGAAGCCGTTCTTCGGCGATCCGTTCCTTGGCCGATCGCTGATCAACAAGTCGCATTCGCTCAACGGCGTTAGCCAGATCACGGTTACCGGCGATGAGGACACATGGCCTACTTGGACTGTGCACGGTCCGGCGTCGAACATGACGTTTACGCGGAAGGTGCCGAATCAGCCGGATCAAGCTTTCTCGATTGACGGCGGCTTGTCCTCGACGCAAGCGCTCGTAATCGACACTCGCCCCCGTTTCAAGTCCGTGAAGGACGCGGTTACGGGCGAGAACCTTTGGACGCTACTCGGCGCCGCCCCGCACCTTTGGCCCATCTCCCCCGGGCTAAATGAGGTCTTCATTGACGTGAACGGCGTTGGCCTCGAAACGTCCGTGAACCTTACCTACATGCCGAGGTATCTAAGTGCCTAACTTCATGGTGGAAGCACGCGGCCCTTTCTACGAACGCGTTGGCGTAGTCGAGCAATACACGAGCCTCACTGTGATTTCCCGTTACAACGGCGTAGGCGCTTGGACGCTCGCGGTTCCCGCCGACTCCAACGAAGCCGCCATCCTGCAACCGGGGGGCGGCATCATCGTGTGGATTGAAGGCGTCCCCGCCCCCGTCATGTCGGGGCCGGTTACCGCCGTGTCTCACCTCTGGTCGGCCGACCAGCCCGGCAAGGGGCAAGTCGTGTACACGGGCGTGTCGGACGAAACCCTGTTGTGGTCGCGGATCACGCTCCCGGTCCCGAACGCGGCCACCAACGCACAGACCGCCGAGCGCTACTCGTTCACGGGCACGACCGGCGCCGCTCTCGGGCAGCTCGTACGTGTCAACGCTGGCCCCGCCGCGCGGGCCGACCGGATCATTTCGAACCTCGACGTACCGGCGTCGACCATCGGCCCCACCGTGTCTATCTCCACTCGATTCGACCCACTGGGCGTCAAGCTCGCCGAGGTGGGCGCAAGCACGGGGATCGGCTGGCGCTTGCGCCAGGGCGTCACTGACCGGCTGACCTTCGAGGCGTTCGCGCCGCGTGTACACGACTCGGGCGAAGTCATCTTCAGCCCAGAGAACGGCACCCTGGCTAGCTACACCTACCGCCTGTCGGCGCCGACCGCGAGCCGGTTCGTTGTGGCCGCCCAGGGCGAAGGGCGCAACAGGTGGCTTGCTCAGTACGACGATCCGTCTACCGCGCCGCACGAGTGGTCTAGGACGCCGCTAGAGCGGTTCGTGGACCGCCGAGACATCCCCGTGGCGCGGGGCGCGAACGGCTCGCCTGTGAACCCTGATGACGTCAATCAGCCGGCTGATCCTGAAGCGCTCGCCCAGCTCGACCAGGCGGCAAGCGAGGCGATGGCGGAAGCGGCGGCCCTGGGCGAACTGTCGGTGTCTCCGATCGATACTGACACGCTTCGGTACGGCGTCCATTACCAGGTGGGCGACGTGGTGACCGTCGATATCCACGGTAGGCGGATCACTGACGTATTGCGCGAGGTTCGCCTATCCGATGGCTCAGATGGCCCCCGCGTTGAGCCGGTCATCGGCACGGACGGCGCATCGGCGACGCCCACGTTGTACCGCGAGGTTCGTCGCCTCTGGACATCCCTACGAAAGCTGGAAGCGAGACGCTAGAACGTGGCTGAGAGAAGTTACCCCTTTGACGCCGGGGACGGGGCGATCCTCACAGAGTCCGACTGGGAAGCGATGGCTTCCCTTTGGCAGGATGACGGCGTTGCAGCTGCCCCGGGCTCGACGGATCTTAGCGTCGTCTCACAATTGGTTCCCGGTGAGCTGAAGATCTCTCCTGGCAGGGCAACCTTTCGCGGCTACCACTACGTTCTTGATGCCGAAACCACGATCGGGTACACCCTCAACGATCACGCTTCCCAGTGGCGCGGCGACTCGATCGTTCTCCGCCTCGACCGTGGCACGAACAAGGTAGCGCTTGCCGTAAAGGAAGGCGTTCCCGGGGGCAGCGCCCCGAACCCGGATAAGACCGGTCCGACGCCGGAACTCTGGGTCGCGTCGTATAACGTCCCTCCGAACTCCGCGCCGGTCCCTGTCGGGCAGGTCATTGATAGGCGAACCTATGTGAGCCGGGGCATCCGGATTAGCGCCAAGGGCGACGAGACGTTCCCGGACGGGACGATCTATTACGACGCAAACGTTGGGCGCTTCTATGCGAAGATAAAGGAAAAGAACGCCTCCAGTTCTGTAACCGCGCCGTTGCCGAAGTTCCGTGAGGTTATCGTCACGGTGGCCGGTGACAGCTCCGGATATCCAGAGCCGACCGTGGGCGCCCTCGTCTGGGATCAGGCACTTAATCAACTACTCATTCAAACGTCATGGGACACGCCTACGTGGACGCCCGTTGGCGGCGGCGGGGGCAGTAGTACGTTCTCGGCGATGGAACGCCGTGGCGCGGACCTAACTCTTACGTCTGGGTCCACGACCACCGACCCGCTACTTACGATCGCCGTCGATCGCGGTATTTACCAGTTCGACGGCGTTGTGTTCTATCGGGCAACTACCGCCGCTTCAACTGTTTCTGTGCGCCTCGATCACCCATCGCTAGGCACCAATGGCAAGGTGACTGCCGTATTCGAGTACGTCACCACGTCGAGCGGTACGACGGCTTCGCGAAGCAATTCTATCGCTGGGAACCCCTCACAGTCGGTCGGCGCGCAAACCGCGAGCACGGTCTACTCATGCCGTGTCACAGGCACCTTTGCCAACCCGGCCGGCAGCGCCGGGAATGTTTCTCTGTCGTATGTGGGTCCGTCGAACGCAAGCCTTTCGATCCTGGCAGGCAGCTATCTATCCGTCCGCAAAATCTAGGAAAGCCTCATGACTGAACGTTCTTACCCGTTCGACGCTGGCGACGGTTCGGCGCTCAATGAAGCCATGTGGTCAACGATGGCGGGTTCCTGGCAGACGAACGGCGTTGACGCCCCCGGCCCGTGGGCCAACGGCCTAAAGGTGGTCGCCACGGGCCAGCCCTTCCAGCTCGTGGTTAACGCGGGGCATGCCAAGGTCGCGGGCTTCCACTATGAGCTAGACGTGAATCAAACGGTTCTGATCGAACAGAATAAGTCGGCGTCCACTCGCATGGATCGCATTGTTCTCAAGTTGGATCGGGAAGCTAACCGGGTTGCTCTCACCGTCAAGACGGGGGTCGCCAATGGCTCGTCTACTCCCCCGCCGCTCGATCGCTCGTGGGAAGGCGTCGAAATCCCGCTGGCTGTGTTCTCTGTCCGAGGCAACAGCGACACGGTTTTGCCTGCCGATATCTGGGACACGCGCGAATTCGTGTCGAATGGCGTGCAGATGCTTTCGCCTGCTGGCACGTCGTACGGCGCCCGTCAGCTCGCCGAAGGGCAGCTTGGATACAACCCGAACGCTAAGAAGTTCTATGCGCGTGACGCCTCGCGAGAGTTTGAGCTAGGGCCGCCGCAGGACCTTTCCCCGTACCTAACTAAGTCGGTCGCGGGCGTGACTTATGCTCAGCGCGTTCACTCGCACGCCCTGAACATCACGCCACTGAACTTCACTTGGCAGTCGGGCTATTCGGTGCAGGCTGCTAATGCTTACGCGCGTGCGGGCGCGGTTCACTTCCATTTCTCGCTAGAGCGAACGGCAAGCGGCGTCATGCCGTCTGGCACTAACTTCGCGTCGATCAATGCGGCGCCGTACGGCTGGCCCATGTTCGTCTCCTACGTGAGTACCGACAACCTTTCTACCGTCACTAAGGCGGCGTGCGTCGCCCTCGACCCTAGCGGGACCTTCTACACGTATAGAACGTTCTGGGGGGCGGGAGAAACGCTTATCGTGTCCGGAAGCTACGTGATGACTCCCGGATCAATATCAATCACTTAGGGGAAGGCGTGGCCGACGAGCCGACCGGCGTAGTCATCACTTTCAAGGACATGTATGACGAGATGCGAAAGCTCGTCGTCGTTGTTCAGACGTTGACGCAAGAACTGAAGGAATCCCGCGACACCGACCGCGACCACGAGCGACGCCTTCGCGTCCTAGAGCGGTGGATGTGGGGACTTCCCGTTTCGATTGTGGCCGCCATTGCAGCGGCGATTAAGGCATTCATGGCGTAAGGAGATTTGAATATGGCTACCGCCGTGGGCGTGCGGAGTATCGCGCGGGGTGAGATCGGCTACCGCGAACGCGGCGTGAATCTCACGAAGTACGCGGCGGAAGTAAAGCCGCTGAATTGGGCACAGGGGCAGCCCTGGTGTCACACGTTCCTATCCTGGGTGTTTCAGGAAGCTAAGGCGCCCAGCATCGCGCCGTGTACGGCGTCTTGCCTCGCGGGCGTTGCCTGGTTTAAGGCGCGGAACCGATGGCACTCGACGCCCGCAGTCGGGGATCTCGTCTACTACGGCCCCGGGGGCGGAACGCATGTCGAGCTGGTGACCGCTGTGTCGCCGACGCACATAACCACCGTGGGCGGAAACACCACAGGGAACGGCCTCACAGGGGCGTACTACAACGGTGACGCCGTGGCAGAGAAGACTGTCCCCCGGTCCTCTGATCGCATCTACGGCTACGGCCGCCCGGCCTACACGGCGGCGGCCTCGACGCCGGTTCCCAAGCCTGACGCGAAGCCGTCGAGCGTCCCGAAGTACCCGGGAACCCCGCTGAAGCGCGGCACGGTCGGTTCGGCCGTGCGAGTCCTTCAGGCCCGCATGCGGGCGCGCGGATGGCGCCTCGACGTGGACGGGATCTATGGGAGTGACACGGAACGAATCGTCGAGCAGTTCCAGCGGGAGAAGCGGCTAGGTCGTCGAGATGGCGTAGCAGATGCAGAAACGTGGCGGGCCGCGTGGCTCGCGGAGGTTACCTAATGATCCATCGTGCGCCCGAGGGGCGCGTTCGCCAGCTCGTCGCCGTTGCGGTCGTCCTGGGCGTCGTCGTCGGCGTCGTCCTGGGCGCCCTGGGCGCCGGGCTCGTGTGGCTATCGGGGCTTTGAGCCTCGACCCGTGTACACGCTTTTGATCACTGTGCGAAGTCGCCGGCCTTTGCCCGCGGTTCGCAAAACCCCAGGTCGCTAGGTCGTCTACAAGTGCCGGCCAGCGCGAAGAGTAACTAACGACAGGATGGATTGAGACATGACCGAGGACACCAAGCGCGCCCTACGCACTGCCCTACAGACCCTCGTCGGTGTCGCCGTGGCGCTTCCCCTCATTGTGGACGCGTCGGGCATTCCCGAGACTGCTACCGGCGTCGCGGGCGCGCTCGCGGTTGCCGGTGGCCTTGCCCGAGTGATGGCGCTGCCCGTCGTCCAGGCGCTTCTACCGAAGTGGCTCCGCACCGACACGGGCGCGGCCGAGTAAGCCTGTGAGCGCATGAACGATACCCCCTAGGGTCTACGGACCCTGGGGGCTTTTCTGCGTTCTGGGAGGTTTCAGCCCCCGACCAGAGGGCGGCCGAATCGCGTTGCGGGGAAGCGCGCGATCCTCAGGCAGGAAACCATGAGCGGGGGTCCGTCTGCCTGTTCTGGTCGGGGGCCGCTTGCTCCCTGGCTAGGCGCCCCTCGCGATCACCTAGCCAGGGGCGTCTATGCCCCGCTCTCTTTCCCTTCCATAGCGGCAAGGAAGTCAGTCAAGAACTGCCGAAGTATCTCGTCGGCCCGTTCCTTTGCCTTCTGATCCGACCGGAACTCTTCGGCGGGATACGGCATGCCTTTCCGGTCGGGCAGCCGGGGCGAGAGCGTGTAGGCGGTTCCCCACTTCGTGAGTGAGAACGCCTTGATCTCGCCGACGCGGCCATATTCGGTGTTGGCGAAGTTGGACGGTCCCCACTCGATTGCAAGCGTTCTCGCGGTCCGGCGTAGCGCGGGGGCCGCCATGAGTGCTAGCCCTTGCTCGTGGGTCGAGGGCCGTCTTGCTGGGCAAGCTTCGCGGCCAGCTCGTCGAGGCTGCCCGCAACCATGACGTTGAGCCAGTTCCCGAGAGGGGGGCGTTCGACCTTGCGCCATGCGGCGGCGCCATACGTGGGAAGCGGCTCGATCTCCCACGACTTGCCGTAGGCGTCGTGAAGGTCCTCGATGGTGGTCATGTCGGCTGCCCCATGTGAAGGCTGATTTCCAGGGCAACGTTCTCCGGCTCGTCTCCCGAAACGATCCTCATACGGTCGGCAAGCGGTTGGTTGTGCTCGCCGACGCGCGCCAGCTCAACCATGTAGCTTCCCGAGCGTCCCCCGATGCTCACCGTCGCGACCTTCCATCCTGCGTTCGCGTAGACGACCAGTTGCGGCGGATGGCATAGCCGCTCGACGGAAGGTTCCGGTTCCGTCTGGCAGTGGATCAATGCCCGCTTGACCAGTTGCGCGTTAACGTCCAGTCCCGCTAGGTGAGGCAGTACAAGGTCGAGGGCGGCATTCTGGACGTTCGCGGCGCTCTCGGATACGGGGCTTCCTAGGGTGTCTTCAGCCGAGGGGGCGGTGTGCGTGAGGGCCATACATCGACCGTAGAAGCGACGCTTTACCAGCGGCAATGATGTTGCCCGTTGTTGCCCCCTTCCTATCGTGCGCCCCGGGCTTCGCTAATCAGCCGGCGCGCTTGCGAGCCGTAGACGGCGATGCCCGCTAGGGCGGCGAAGCGCTCCCCGTAAAGGGCAACTTCCCACTTCTGGGAGAGCTGCAAATGCCCTGATACAAGCTCGACGCTTACCATTTCGTCATCGAACATCGTGAAGCCCTCGACCGGTGCCGCATGGGGGGAATGCGCTCTCGGCGCCCCTAGGGGGATGATTCCGAGCGACACAGACGGCAGGCTTGTAACCGCTTCAAGGTGCGCAAGCTGCCCCTCAAGAACCTCCCGCCCGTACAGCTGATACCGAAGGGCGGCTTCCTCAACCAGGAAGGCGAATGTGCGGCCCGGCTGCCTGAGAATGACTTGCCTCGCTAGGCGCTCTTGAACGGCTGCCGCTACGTCGTCGGCCTGGACGTTGTGGCGCTGCCGAACGGCGACGAGGACGGCCGTCGCGTAGTCGGCTGTCTGGAGTAGGCCGGGGATCATGCGGGGCTGATAGGAGCGGACAGACGTAGCGCGGTCGAAGATCGGGCGCACGCCTTTCTGTGCGGCCCGAAGCCCAGCCCGGTTGATCCTGCGGCTATCTGTCCACATGCCTGCCGCCTCGCGGCGTGCGGCAAGCAGCTCGTTGGCGCGCTCGATCGGCACCTTGCATGCCCGAAGCCAGACCTTCAGGTCTTCGGCCGATATGGGGCGCGTGCCACTCTCGATCTTGCTCACTTTGGACCTCCCGTGCCATCCGGCAGCGTTCGCCAGCTCGTCGCCGGTCAACCCCGCTTCCTCGCGGATTTCGCGGAGCTGACCGGCAAGTGCCAACCTTGCTTGCTGGGCGCTGGAAGACGATGACGACGGCACAGTTACCAGTGTGCAGAGTAGGCGCGGTTTCGCGACACGGGGCAGCTCACAGCCTGTACTCATCGTGCGGAAGGGCGAGATTCCACACCGCATTGAACGCCCTGGCGCACACCTCGACCACGGCGGGATCTTCGCTGAACTGATGCCCGATCACGTCGCCGAAGCCGTCGTACACCGAGAACCGAACCAACCGGTCGTCGAACACCCAGAACGGGGCCGAGGGAACCGGCAGCGCCGAGGCGACATGTCGCGGCAACCAACGTAGTTGTTCGCCCGCCGCCAGTTGGAACGCGGGCGCCACGGCATGCATGTACCTGGTGTAGTCGCTCACGGGCTCCGAGATGATGCGAGCGCGCCGGACGGCTACGCCCCGAGCGACCGCAGACGAGACGACATCGACCCACGCGCGGGCCTGGTCGCGGTTGACGAAGTCTTGTCCGGCCTGGAACGCGAGGAACCCGGGATCGGTGGTTTGGTGGGCGTCGTGGATCTCCAGGTGAACGGCTGATGCGGTGCAGTCCGCGAGCAGTTCAGCGAAGGTCGGCTTTCTCTCGTCGGGTCCGAATATCTTCATCGGGCCTGGGGTGAGTCTCGGGCGTGAAGCGCCGCTTCCCCCGCGCAAAGCTCCCACTTGCCGCCTCCATGATGATCTGTGCCATGGCGGCCGGAAGCCGCACTACCGATTCGGTGTCCTTGATCCTGCTGTCTGAGTTGATCCAAGCCAGTACGTCAGGATCGGTGACGGTATCGCCTTGAAAGTAGAAGTCGCCCGTATCCGGATCGACGAACACCGATGGGCAATCGTCGGTGGCGTTGTTCGGATCGGTGCCCACGTATTCGAGCCGTGGCTTATGCGCCATGATGCTTCCCCTCGCTCGATGGCCTGTTGTCCCGAGAGCTTGAACGCCAGGATGCGGGAACGTCAATAGAGGCGTGTACACGCCCCGGTGCATCCGGCCTGATGCCGCACACTACGAAACCGATCACTCTCCGCGCTGGCCGGCACTTGGGCACAGCGCGTTGACCTGGGATGTTGTGAACCGCGGCCAATCAGCCGGCCACTCCGCAGAGTGAGCACGTCGCCCAGCTCGACGCCGCGCGCTACGCTGAAGGCGGTTCGGATGCAGGAGCATCCCGTGCCGAGGGCGGTTGCCCCCGCTTGCGGCCATGAGCCGCCCCCTTGCGTGAGGGGGCGGCTCTTTGCTTGTGGGGCTAGAGTCCCCGCCCATGAGACATTCGCAGCCTCCGCACGGGCCGTACGGCCCCCCACAGCCCCGCAAGAGCGTCACGAAGCATCGCGGCCTGTCTGGCAAGAGCCACGGCTTTCACTTCATGCTGACGTGCTTTACGTGCGGCCTGTGGGGCATCTTCGTGTGGTTCCCCCTCTGGGTGTTCCGGTTAATCGTCCGCCGTAAGCAGATCACTCGATACCGCTACTGAAACGACGAAAGCCCCCGCCGTAGCGGGGGCTTTCGGTTTAGTTACAGCTCGTCCGGCGTGATGGCCGCGTACCCGTGCAACAGGCACAGGTGGCCCCGGTGCGGAACGAACGTGACCGCGATGTTCGTGCAGTCGAGCAGGCTAACGCCGTACTCGTCGATGTCGATTCGCCTACCCTCGCACGTTACGTGCGCGTTGGCGCGGTCGGTGACAATCCCCGTTCCGCAGCCGATGCACACCTGGAACCACGAGTAGCGCCCTTCCGGAATGACGTACCGGGCGCGCATGCCGCATTCGGCATGCTCTACCTCGATAGTGGCCGGAAGGTCGATGTTGCTACTCACTGTTTTCCCTTCGTTTCGGGGCTTTCGCCCCGTCCTGCTGACAGGCAAAACAGTATCAACCCGTGTACACGCTTTGCAAGTTGGTTGCGATCGGCAAAGCGAAACCCCCCAGGAAGCCCTAGGGGGTTCCGTGCGGCTGTTTATGCGGGGACTGGAGTCAAGCCCGGAAGCACGTCCGCAGTGGCGTCAGCGGGCGTTGTGGAGCCTTCCAGACCCATTTCCGCCCTAGCCTTAGCGAGCGCCGCGCGGCGGGTACGGTCCACGAGGTTCGGTAGGATTGCCGCCAGACTTTCGCCCGTAACCTTCGCCAGTTCTTCGGAATCCAGGGTCGCGAGGTGATTCTTTACCGCCTCGACGTGGACGGCGGCAACGCCCACGGTTCCCCGGCGCGGGCCGCGCGGCTTCCGCTGCTGCTTGGGCGCCTCGACCTCGACGGCTTCGGGCTCGACGACAGGCGCCGGTTCCGGCGTCTCCTCGACCACCGGGGCCGCCGCGACGGCGGGTTCCACCGTTCCCGCCGCACGGCGGATCATGTACATAAGCAGCTCGAAAGCGATCGTGAGCGTTACCGCCGGAAGGGCGGCTACGACGGCGCCCACGGCGCCGTGTGCCCATCCGTGGAGGACATTGGCGCCGAGAGTCAGGGCGATGCCGACGATAAGCGCCAGCCATGCCAGCCAACCAGGCTTGCGGTCGTTCCTCGCGGCGTCGAGCTGCACGACAGACGCGACGACCAACAGGCCGTCAATGACGAACGGGATCAGGCGAGCAACCATGACGCTTTCCCCGTGAGCGAGAGCTACGCCGTAGGCGTGCGTGTATGACACCACTCCGGCAATTCCGGCGAGGCTCGTAACGCCCGCGTACGCGGCGGCCCTGATGACCGTATCGGCGTTGAGTCTGATCAAGCCCATGATGCTTCCCTTGCCTTTCCAAGATCCTGCTGACGGAAGGGAAGGTATCGCGGGCGTAGCAGTGTTGCAAGTTGGTTCGGCTCGAGCGTAGCGAAACCCCGCCCATGGGGTGAGCGGGGTTGCGTCGTTCAGCTAAGGCCGTGAGCGGCCATGTAGGCGTCTCTTACCTCGTTACGGATCTTGTGGTTCCCCCTGACGATGTATCTCTGTTCGCCGAGTCGCTCATTCTCAGCGAGAGCCCATCCTCGAATATCGGAAGGCGTGGGCTCGATTCGCGGTTCGGCCGCCGCTTGTAGCGCCGTCGTCCGCCCTCGACGCCCCCGCGACGCGCGGCTTACTTGCGGCTCCTGTACAGGCTCCGACACCTTATTGAACTCTTCAAGCATCTTGCGCAAAGGCTTGCCGTGCCTGTCGCAGGTAAGAGCCTTCTTGCCGTTGATCGTCACTTCGTCGGTGGCCTCGACTTCCTTACTCTCTTCTTTCTCGCAGTAGTCGCATAGGCGAATCTCAATGATTTTGATACCCATCGGGGGCGCCCTCTTTCTCGCGGTAGCTGTGCGCATCGTAGCCGAAGAAAGCGCAAAGCCCCCCGGATTCCGGGGGGCTTTCTCGCTGACGCCTACGCGGCTTGCATCTCATTCCCGCACGGGCACGAGGGCAGCCCGACAGCCAGCCACTTCCGCGTCGTGCGAGCCTGGTATCCCTCACAGCCACAGTCCGGGGTGACGCACTTCAGAAGCACATGGCGGTTCTTCTGTGCCTTGTCTCCGGAGTGCTCGACGCCTTCCGGCTCACCCTCTCCCTCATCGCCCTCTTCGGCCTCGACTTCCGGCGCCGTCTTCCGGGGGGCGCGGGGAGACTTGCGAGGCGCGATCAGAGCGCCATGCGGCCACTCCCCCAGCTCATCGGCGATGATCTTAAGGTCCTCGATCAGGGCTTCGTTCGGGTCTGTCGTGGTCATCTTGCCCTCGAACCCCAGCGCCTTAGCGACGCGGGCAAAGGTGCCCTTGTGACCCGAAGCGCAGTCATCGCCAGCGTGAATCAGTTCGTGCATGAGGGTAGCCAGGACTCGCCACGTTTCTTCAATCTCCGGCGAAATGAAGATGTGGTTAACGCCGTCCTTGCTACCGAAGCGCGACACACAGAATCCGTGAATCGTGCGGGACTCCCCGCCACGCCCCTTGTATCCATAGCCGATCGAGAGGTGAAGCTTTTCCGGGATCGGAAGCCCCAGCGCAGCATAGCGCGGGCGAAGGATGTCCACCGCGCGGTGAAGCCACGCCTCGCGGGTTTTAACCAGGTCCGCCGCTTCCGGGGCGGCTTCCTGTGTCGCCTCGACCAGGCCGCGCCGGTCGGCGAGGCGGTTACAGTTACCACAGATGCCGGCGCCCTCGACCCCTTCTCCGGTAACGGGCTTGCCGCAAAGGGTCTTGGCGGCGTCTTCCGGCTTCGCAATGTGGTTGTTGCCCTTGCTGTGCTTCGTGATGACGTAAACGCGGATCTCGGCGGACATTGGGTTTCCCTTCGGTTATGCCCGAGGCGTTTGCCCCGGTTCCTGCTGACACGGGAAACACTATCGGGCCGTGTACACGGTTTGCAAGTTGGTTGCCGAGGCGGGCACGAAAAAGCCCCCGCCGTAGCGGGGGCTGTCCGTGCTCTACTTCGCGTGCATGTTCATGTAGATGATGCCCTGAAGGATTGCCCAGTCGCGATAATGGTTTGGGTCTTCCGTCGTGTCGGCTACGTCGAAGTTGTCGATCAGGAACCGGCACGAGTCCACCCACAGCCGCGTTCGGCCTAGACCGATTCCGGTTGCCTCTACCCACGCGCGAATCTCGCGGAGCATACCCGCTTCGTACAGGTCGGCGAGATCTTCGCACGCCTGGCGGCGACTTGCGGCGTTCTTCCTGTAGCTGCTTTCCATCTACGTCCCCTTGTTCGTTCCTGCTGACACGAGGAACATAGCAACCCGTGTACACGAATTGCAAGTTGGTTGCCGATCGCCTCTGGCCGGTGTCAATAGTGATTCGCGGTTCTGACCTGCGGCCATGCGCCCCGCGGAATCAGCCGGCGGGCTCGTCGCGGTCAGCTCCACCAGAGGTGGAGCTTATTGACGCGGGGAAGCAAAAAGCCCCCGGGGCGAATGATGTACCCGGGGGCTTTCGCGTTGCGGTTGTCAGCAGGACCGACCGAAGGGAAGGGCCTTCCGCAACGGGGTTCAGGCTATCAGGGAACGGGCCGCGATGGCGTCTCGCTGCCCAGGTGGGGGCGGTGAAGCTAGGCCGCGTCGGCGACGGTAGCCGGATCGTAGATGACCGTCCTGACGCCGAAGTGCGTCAACAGCTCATCCCAGGTTCGGGGGTCGCGCGCCCCGGCCATGAGCCAGCCCTGAATGCTTCGCTGCCACGCGTCTCCATCGTCGTCGAGCACGACAGTTCTGACGGCCGGTTCGGGCCGGTCCTGTCCGCACGCAGCGCACCGCATCACTAGTTCGCCGCCTGTCGGTAGATCATGCCCACCAGGCCGTCATCGTGGATCAGCTCCACGAGCGTCACGGGTATCCCGTCGAGCTGGGCGTTAGCAGTCCGGAGCGCTTCCCCTGCATCGGCGATCGTCGTGCCCTCGTGCACCCAGACGGAGTAATCGACGGTGCCGTTCGTGTACGCCGTGCGCTCTACGCGCGCCCGCCCAGGACGGGCGAACAGGACTTCTTCGCTGGCGACTTCCACGCGATCCACTTATGCAGCTTCCTTGTCTCCCATGTCGAACCGAACCACCGGAATGCCCGCCGCTTCGGCGAGGGCAATGGTTCCGCTCGTGCCCCGACTGTCGTTCAGGTTGAAGGCGATCACGTAGTCCGCCCCGGCCTCGATCATTCGCCGGTTACGCATCGGCCCTGCCCTCTTCCCGAACCTCTCCCACTCCGCTTCGAACGTTCGTTCTATCACGGGCATATCCAGGTCGTCACGCATGATGCGCACCCATGCCGCCGCCATCGCGTCGGCGCCCGTCTCGCATCCGCCGTGTACGACCGTGAGGGGCTGGCCCCAGTCCTGGGCGATCGTCAGCGCCAGGTCGAGCGCCCTGCACACGGCTCCCCAGTCCGGCCAGTCTCGCGAGCCGGTGACGATCACTCGCACGGCGCCCACTCCGAGACGGTTACCTCGCGTTCCAGCAGGTCGTAGCCGTAGCAGTCGGCCAGCTCCCGCATCCGAACGGGATCGGTTCCCGTCATGCCAATCAGGCCGTTAGCCCGGTTCTGAAGGGCGTATTGGGTGTATTGCGTGTACGCGGTCAAAGGCATTACCGGATGCCCGCTTTCTCGGCTATCGCCGTCAGGTCATCTATCAGGCCGTTAAGGTCGCCGAGGCGAACCATTTCGCGCTGATGGGAGGTGTTGGACGGACCGTGAACGTATGTGAATCGGAGGGTCACAACGTGCGTTCCGTTGTTCTTCCTTCCCCACGCGACTTCCACGGCGTTGGCCGGTGAGCCGTAAAGCTCGAAATGATCCAAAGCGTGTACACGCCTTTCGAGACACGGGAAGTGAGGGCCGACGTTTGCAGCCGACCCCCACAACCAACTTGCAAGAAAGAGTATCAGAACCGGACGACCAAAACGGGCTTAAGGGGCTGTCATCCGAGGACGAGTCGGGCTAGGCCGACGAGCGCCAGGGCGCCGAGTGTCATCACGCCGATGAGCGCCAGGCAACCGGTTAGGACGCTCGCGGGCGGCTCGCGGTCGAGCTGGTCTGGCATGCGGTCATCCATTGGCGGCCTTCACGTATTCGTGCGTCACGTCTTCCCAGACCGTCACGGCCCGATAGACCCTGATCGGCATGACTTCCCAAGGGTTCGACTTCCGGTAGGCAACGGCCCGCCGAACGCTTGCAACGTCGTCGTAGACGTTCCTGTGGTTCATCGCGTTCGGGAACACGCGGAATGTCTCAGCCGGCAGCTCGGGCCTCACCGGTCTTCCTCCCTTCGGGAGGGGAGCTGATCCACGGTGATCCGATACCGGATCACCATTCCGTCGCTGTCCCAAAAGGCGGCATGGACGGTGCCAGTTCGGGCGACCAAGTATGTGTCGTGCATTTCGTAGTTGCCGAATCCTTCCAACGCCCATGCGATGTGTTCGGCCAGCTCATGGGCGGGCGCCATTCCTCCACTCATTCGCCGTCCCTCTCATCGTGGGTGACGGCCTGGGCGCGGGCGTTCGGCATCGCCTTCCGGGCGCCGGGGCCGTCGTGGTCGCCGGGCAGCCGGTTAACAACCCGGTTCAGCACTTCCGCCAGGCGTTCGGTTGCGCGGCGGGCCGTCCGCTGCTCACTCTCGCTCAGTGGCTCCCATCCGGCCTCGACGAGCTTCCGGCGTTGCTCACTGTCGAACCCGTCGCATTCCGCCCGCCGCATGAGGATGCGGCGCCAGCGTTCCGGAATACCGTCGAGCGCTTGTGACAGGTCCCACAGGGACACGCAGACGTTGCCCCGGTCGGGGGCCGACACGTAGCCGTCTTTGGTCGGCGCGTCGCCCTCGACGCCTACCGATTCCACCGCGAGTGTCAGCAGAACCCGGACCTCTTCGGGCGTGTAGAGGTATCGAGCCGTCCGGTACACGTAGTCGTTCCGTTCACGGGCGCAGTAGGCAACGGCCTTCCTCGTGAGGAATGACCACAGTTCGTCGGGCGGCATTCCGTTGTAGTCGTCGGCCCGTGTACACGCTTCCAGTAGGACATGCTGTGTGATGTCCTCGACGTCGAGGAATGGCCAATCCCGGGCGACCTTCCGGCCTACCGATTCCGCCGTCTCGATAACTAGGTCAGTGATCAACCCCAAACCTTCCCGTCTGCAATGAACGATCCGTTGCCATCCATCGGAATCACTTCCGGTCGGACGCGCTTCCCCTCGACGTAGAGCATTCCGAACCCGCTTTGCCAGTTCGCCGTCACGAGCCCGAGGTATTCCGCTCGTCGCATGTCCATCAGGTTGCCGACTTCCATTCCCCATCGAACGGAATTGCTCGACGTGGTACCTACCGTGTGCGGCATGAGCCCTAGCCGGTGCGTGTGGCCCATCACGACCGACTTGTGCAACCGGTCAACGAACTTCTTCGCGGTCCCGCCAGGAACCGTCACGGTTCGAATCTTGTCCAGGTGTCCATGCATGGCGATCCAGCCGGGCGCAACGTTGAGGCTTCCACGTACGACCTTGATTCCGTGCGAGTCGAAATCAAGTAGCGTTTCGACGTTGAAGGCGGACGATTCCGCTAGCGCGGGGGCGTAACGGAGTAGGTATCGCCGAGGGTTGGCATCGTGGTTCCCCTCGACGAAATCGACGGGGCCGTCATAGCCGCGCCGTAGGTCGGCGAGGAATCGCTTGCCTAGTTCGCTCTCGCGGAATACGTCGCTCTCGTATTCGGCCCGCGTGTCCTTACTCCAGCGCGACGGACCCGCGTAGTTCATGAAGTCCCCGATGATGACGAGTCGATCGGGTTTGGTCGCGTGGATGTAGCGGTGAAGGCTGTTGATCTGGCGCGGGTTGTGTAGCGGAATCTGGGCGTCGGGGTAGATCAGTATGCGCTGAATAGCTAGCTCCGGTTGTTCCTAATGGCGATGATGACCAGGACCACGGTTAGAGCCGCGATGGTCGCAGCGGTATTGCACATTCCGTTTTTCGCGCGATGCCGGGGGGCGCCCGTAGGCGCCCGCCCTGACGTCAGTACTTCGGGAAGTGATTCCGGGGGTCGGCGCCCGGGAAGGGCGGCGGCGTCTGGGGCGCTTCTGCGGCGGCGCCGAGCGCTAGAAGAATGATGATCACCGCGACGAGGGTGTCTAGGCCGGACTCGTCGGCGTCTTCCCACTTGTCGCCCGCGAGGTTGACGAGGGGTTCGATATCGGCCGGAAGGTCGTCCAGCTCGACCACGCCGATAGCGTCGGCGATGATGGCGTTCTTGATCAGCGCGGCAAGGGCGCCGGTGTTCCTGCCCATGGTTTCGAAGCTCACAGGTCGAATCCCTTCTTTAGCTGGCGCTCGACGCGCTTGATTCGGATGCGGGCCATGACGCCGTAAACAATGAGGTCTTCCGCCTCTTCGCTGGCCCACTGCAACAGCTCTCGAATGGTCATGCTCTCGAATCGCTGGGTGTCGCCCTCGTCGTACTGCAATTTGCCGATACCGACGACGCGGGCCTTAGCGGCTCGAATGGCGTCCTCTACGGCTTCGGCTAGCTGGTCAGAGGTAATGCTTAACACCTTCTCCGTTGGTCGCCTGTACGTGCTTCAGGGCGGCGTTCCAACCGTCCTTGTATGACTCCTGGCGAATGGCCTCGACCAATTCGCCGCTCATGATGACGATCCGCGATCGTTCGTCGTCCACTGGCGCCCAATCTGCTTTCGCTTGCGTTCGCAACAGCTCGAATGCTTCACTCCATGCGGCGGACCATTTCGCTACACGGCCTTGATAGAACTTCTCGAAGGTCACGCCATGCCGACCTTTCGAAGTAGAGCTTCCGGTCCTTCGGCCAGAAAGAGACTGTTCGCGTCGTGACCAGCCGGCCAAAGGATGGTCCGCAGGTTGGGAAGGTCTCGCGCCATGCGCTCGCCCAGCTCCGCGCCCTGGCCTTTGTCGTCGTTGTCCGCGAGGTGGAACACCGTGTCGTACTGGCGTAGCGGTAGCGCCCATTCCGGCCGCCACGAGCTGACGCCCGGCAGGCCGACGACCGGTAGCCCGCACTGTGTGACGATCCACGTATCCGGCTCGCCCTCGACGGTGAACATCACGTCATGTTCTTCTTCAAGAACCCGCGTGTTGTAGGGCCGTGGGATGTCGCCGGGGACACTTAGGAACTTCGCCCCGTCCCCATCTCCCAGCCTTCGGAATCGCAGCTGTAGCGTCATCATGTCGGGCGACAGATACGGAATCGCGATGCGCCCGCTGTACTTCTCATGCCCCGGCATCGAATCGGCGACGTAGCCCAGCCGAAAAGATCGAATGCTGTCCGGCGTTAGCCCCCTCTGCATCAAATACTCTTCGGCGGGGCTTCCGCGCATTGCCCGCTGATAGTGCCGGGTGCTCTGTGCCAAGAATTCCAGTGAGGATTTCGACGGCACCAGCAAAATCGGTTCCCTCCTTCCAAGCCACGAGTGAGTATGTGTCACCGTGCGCTTCGCAGGCATGACACTTGAATGAGCCGCGTTCCGTGGAGACGGATGCGGACGCGCTACGGTCGTCGTGGAAGGGGCATTTCATGGGCGCCCACTTGTACCCTTCGGGTACGTATTCCGCGCCATAGTGCCGTAGCACGTCCGCTATGGCTTGTTCGGCCATAGGCGCCCGTTAGTCCTGAGGGAAACCGATGCGGCTATTGGCGTAGTCGAGGGCTTCGCTCCAAGTCGCTTTGGCGTCCTGGCGGGTCTGAACGGAGTTCGCCCAGTCGCGGGTGTCAGCCGAGAGGTTGGGGAAGAGACGGAATAGAACCTGTCGTGCGTTGTCGAACTCGCACTGTCGAATCTCGTCGAGGGAGAGGCCCAGGCGGTGAAGGGCGGCACCGATGACACAACCGGGGGAAAGCTTGTCGCCGTCGTCAGGGTCCGTGTGGACGTAGTAGCAAGTCGCCGGGTTCGTCACCGTGGCGAGCTGGTGAGCGGGCGCCTCATAGACGCGACCGGGGTTTTCCTCGACGACGGCCTTAACGGCTTCGGCGAACTGGGCGTTCGTAACAGTGAAAGAGGGCATGGGGACTCCTGTCTCGCGTGCTAAATTGCGTGTCGGCCGTGATGTCGGCGTCTAGCTACTCGTAAACAGTGACCGTCTTAGTCGTCGGCCAGACGGAACGAATCTCGCCGTCCCAATCCGTCCCGCCATACGACGAGTGATAGCCGGTCTTCTTGAAGTACCGGGTAACGTCGCCCTGGGTTACTCGAATGACGACATGCATGTATTCACCGTCGCCCTCCCCGCCGCCTTCCGTCTGAACCGTCGCCACGTTCCCGAGTCCCGCAACCTCCGTGCCGTTTTCGTCTTCGTCTCGCCAGGACCACCACGAATAGCTGTAGCCGTTGGCGTTCACATGACCGAGAAGGGCATTCTCGACGGTGCGGGGAGAAGCGTCAGAGAGGTTGATCAGATCAGTCATTACTTTCCCTCCAGAGGAATCAGCCGGGCAGCGCGGCTTAGGTGCCGCGCCACATAGTCCGTGTCCGGGCGGTAAAACTGGTCGTAGTTGTCCACGATGAAACGGGCCGACCAGCCCTTTGTAAGTGATGTAATGGTGCGCCGAAGCGCCCAGGCGTACGCCCAGCGCGGCGAACACGTGTAGTCGCTCGGGATCACTTTCCGCTCAAGTGCGGTCGCGTAGATCTCTTCACGAAAGAGCCGTAGCTGATCGTCGTACGACAGCGCACGTACCTTGGACATATCGACCTGCACAGAAGCGCCGTCTTTCAGGACGCTTTCGTATAGCGGTCTTTCGCCGTAGGCGACGCTGTCATGGATGCTGTCGTGGTCGTAGATACGCTTCACGGCGTCATTGAAAAAGTCGGCGGCCTCTTGCGTCAGGTCTACTTGCTTCGCGCCGTAGCGGCGTTCCCAGACCTTGTAAAGCATGTCGTGCAGTTCGGGAATTATGCGCACCCCGAACTTCTTCATGAAAAGCATGTCGCCCATATGCTTGGACCATGACCCGTTGCGCAGGTCCCAATAGGCATGTGATGCTTTGATGGTCATCAGCTCGTGCGGGGTTGCGTACCTGGCGCCCGGCTCATCCGAGAGCCATTCTTTGAAGTCGTCATCCCAGAAAACGTCGGCGTCGTCCACGGGGGTGGGGCTGAAGACGTCGGTATCTTTCGGTTCTCTGACGGCGTCGGTGTACCAGAAAGCTAGGGCCGTAGAGCCGATTACGAGCGCGGTCATGTGTTCGGTGCTTCCTTGCCGTGATCACTCTCCGCGCTGGCCGGCAATCGGGCATAGCGCGTTGACCTGGGGTTCCTTAAACCGCGGCTGGTTGGCCGGCAGTCACTCGCCGTGTAGGCGGGCCTCGATCTCGTCGAGGTGTTCCGCGATCGTGGGGAGCATTGCCCGCCACTCTTCAAGCGTGTGGAGTACGTACGCCTGACCTACCGGCTTTCGTGGCGCCTTGATGATGACGGCGCCGAGAATCGCTCCGAGGCGTTCCTTGATGGCCTTGATTTGCTTCGCGTACTCCGAAAGCGTGATTCGCTTCTCTGCCTTGCATTCATGGGGAATCGGGTAGGGCAACTTAAGGTCGCCCGCCCCAAAGTCAACGCTTCCGATCCGGTCTACACCGGGGATAGTCTCGGCGAGATAGTCAGCCGAGAGCCTTTCGAACGCGGTCCCCTTTTGCTTGCTGGGGTTGCTCACTCGGCGCCGCCATTAAGCCGCTGATGCCTCATTGATCGGCTTGACCGCAGTAGCGATCACACGCTCACCATCGACGTTGATCTGATTGCCGTCTTCTGCGATGAAGGCCACGGCCGAGTCGGCGAGAGGCGTCACGGTGCCCGGCGTTACGCCTACCCAGCCGATACCCTCGATGTTGAGAGCGATGATGTCGTCATAGCCGAACTGTGCGTTTACGCGCATGCTGCTTCCTTCCGTCGCTTTGCCATGTAGCACCGTGCGCAAAGGCCGTGTGCTTTGTGAACCCCGATGCATTCGGGGGTGTCGCAGCCTCGCCAGTCCTTCGGTATGCCGTCCGATGGGGTGGGGAAGCATCGCCCGTACTTCTTTTGCTGGTCGTCGTGGGCGGTGCAAAGCCCGTGCCATTTACGGAGGTTCATGCAGTTACCGAAGGTGCAAAGCATGTGTGCCGCCTTAATCCGTGACTTGCATTCGCGCTAGATCGGAGTTGAGAACGATTCGATACCGCCCGGCCATGTCGGGCCGACCGTGGCGGTTCTTCGCGACAACAACGCCTAGCTTTCCTTCTTCCGGCCGGAACAGGTTCAAGACCAGAGAGGGTTTCTTACTGATTTTGCCTTTCAAGGCCGACAGAGGCGGCGGCTGTGTGCCGTCGTCGTACTCGCCGGTTAGGTGATGCAGGGCGTTCACGCATGCGCCGGTTTGCCTCGCGAGATCAGCGAGGTAATCCATGACGCTTTCAAGCCCGATGTGCCCGCGTTCCTCGACGTCCGGCGTCACGTCGCCGACGTTATCGACGACGATCATTTCCGGATATGTTCCGTATACGTAGGCCCATGATTTGACCTGCGATTCGAGCACATCGAGACTGGGCGACGAGTCGAAACACCAGCGGAGTTTCCGTATACCCGCCAACTTGGAGTCCAGGTATCGGGTATCCCCGGTTTCGACCATCGCGGCTATCTCGTGGATCTCCCGGCCTGACAGCATCGCGGCCGTCCGCTCGTACTGCGTTGCCGCATCCGAGTCAGCCGAGAAATACAGAGTGGGTACTTTGCTGGCTACCGCCAGCGTCAGCGATAGGGCGCTTTTGCCGACGCCCGGCCCCGCCGCGATCAGGTGCAACTGACCGCGACGGAACTCCACCTGTTCCCTGCTGAACTTGCGAAAGGGGTTCGGCAGGGTGGCGCCAGCTTCGCCCGCATGCGCTCGGGCGCGCTGGATCGTGTACACGGGTTAGGCGGGAACGCTCTTGCAACGCGTCGGGTCGTCACGCCGTGCGGTGCAGCCGTAGAACGCCCCGTAGGGCTTGCCGGTGGCCTTGCTCGTCCCGGCCGGTACGTAGCGCATCGGGCCGTGGCCGCACGAGGGCGGCCCTTCCTCCCCGGGCGGGTAGTCGTCCGGGGACGGGGCATCCTGGGCCTCGTACGTCGGCGCCGCCTGACGGGGCGTGGGTCGAGCTGGGCGCGCGGGCGCCGGTCGAGCCGGGGCGCCCTGGGCGACCTGTTCGGCGCCTAGCTCACTACGCAGAAGCGCGAAGGTTCGCATCGTCCTGACTGCCTCGCCGAGAGCAAGACCGAAGCTCTCGTCTACCTCGCGTAGCTCGGCAAGGAACTCCGGCGCGGACGGCGCGCGGAGATGAAACAGGCCAACCTTTCGGCCCTGGGAATCGCTCAACTCAAGATCGAGGGCATACGGGTAATCCTCAGCCATGAGATCCTTTCGTAACAACCAACTTGCAAATCAGGGACTAAAAAGAGCGCCGTCACTGCCCATGACTGAGCAGTACCGGCGCACGCCGCATGTCTTGCAGTGGTCGCCCGGGTTCGGCAGGTAAGTGCCGGCCTTTTCCGAACGATCCATCTGCACGAACCATCGCGCCACGTCTGCGCGGGTGAAGCTGCGCAGCGGGATCGGGTCCGTCGGCGCGTTGTTCTTCGCCATGTAGTAGTCGCCCCACATGGGTTTCTCGCCTAGCAAATCCTCGACGGCTACCGCGTAGACGGCTAGCTGAATCGGAGAGCTGGGCAAGCGACTACCTGTCTTGATGTCCCGAACCAAGAGGCGTCCGTGCCTGTCGGCCAGGATCAGGTCAATGGACCCGATCACACGAACGCCGTCGAGATCGAGAGCGAACGGAACCTCTGTGCTGGGTTCGCCTGGCTCGTACTCGATCGGCCGTAGCCGGTCGGTGCGGGCGTAGTCGATGTACCCGGCTACCTGATCGGCCCCGCGAACCATTCGGCTCTTCAGGTCCGTTTCCGGCTTGGTTCTCCCCGGGGCCTGCCACTTAGACAGGTCCGGTTCGACGGCTAGCGCCGCCTCGATCTCCCGTTCCCAGACCTCGTAGAACCAGGTTTGGGCTTGTTCGGGGCTGTGCTCTCTGTACGTGCGCTCCCAGCGCTCTACCGCCTCATGCACCGCTGTTCCCTGGGCAAACCAGGCAGCGGGCGTTTGAGGCGCTTTCGCGACCCGTTCGAGGCGGTATGCCTCGCCACAGTTGGCGAAGCTCGTGAGCTGGGAGACAGAACGATGTGCTGTCGTTGTGCCTCCTAGGTTGGCCAGAGGCTTCCCCGCGTTGTCCACTGTTGAGTTATCAAGCGACTGTCCGGCCGAGTACCGACGCCTGGTGAGAGGCGGTTTCCCCGGCCGGACAAGTCCACTCTACGCCCCAACCAACTTGCAAATGTGGCCTGTTACCCCGGATGCGTTAACCGGGCAGGATTCGCACACGTGCGTACAAACCAGCCACCATTGGCCGTAGCCGCGCATCAACCCGTCTTCCCCCTCGTCAGTGAACTGGCCGACCAGGAAAGCGCCGCGTGGGGTGTGTTCGGTGATGACGCGATTGATTGCGTCAGAGGCGGGCATCCGGAACGCGAACTCCACCTCCACCCCATCGGGATAGAACGTATCGGTCTCGCGAACGCCGTGCGGGAGGTGCTTCACGCGGACATCCGTGATGTCAAGGGGGTTATCAGGTCCCATCGGTCAACCTTGTCACTCGTGCGTCAACACTCTGGGTAAGCACTGTAACCCCGCTTTGCCCTTGGTTCACACGGGGTAGGTGATGTTTCAAGCATCGATGCGGGATCGTTCTAGGTGGCCAGAACGCCGAAGCTGCACGAGGGGCGCATGTAGAAAGAATGTAGGTCCGCTTCGGGGCAAACCCGGGACATGCGAAAGGCCACGGGTTCGCGTACCCGTGGCCTCGCGTGCTCGCCCCTACCGACGCGCGGATCGGCGAACCGGTTTGCCGGTCGCCTTGCCCAACCACTTCCCAACATGGGTTCGGCCGGCTGTTGTCGTAGCCGGAAAAGTGAAGAACCCGCCATCCGGGCAATGCGGGGAAGGCGGGGCATCCGGCTCATAGGAAATATCTAGGCCCTCATCGATTAGGGTTTGCGCCCAGCGGAGTGCGCCGATCTTCCTATGTGCGTCAACGGGCAGCTCTTGAGCGAGACGGGAAAGGTCCCTCAAACGCTGCGCAGGCATCGAAAGCTTGTGACGCTCCTCAAGCGTCCACGGAAGCGCTTCCTTGTGGCTGACCTGCTTGCGGGCTAGGCCGATCTCTTCCGCAACGCTCGACACAGAGCGATATGAGCAACCGGCTTCCTCTGCCACGTCGGCATACCTCATGCCTTGACGCAGCAGTTGCGCTATCCGAATTCGGTCAATGCTCTGAGGCATCCTGCTACAGCCTTCCAAGTCGTAGGAAACCGCATCACTGCGGGGGGAAGCTTCCCGACGTCAATGATCACTAACGCGCCGTTCCATGTCTACCAACTTGCAAAGTGTATCCCGAGATTCAGAGTTTTCGTGTCACCTCTTGAGCACTAACTGTTAGGGACCCTTCCCCTAGCTGGCAGCCTTCCATCCCATGCGACGCCGCAGCTCGTCTGCATGCCGGTTGCCCATCTCCTCGACGACCGGGGCGGCCTCGTCCTCCCGGCAGTCATGGCACAGCCCGTGTACACGACTCGGCGCCTTGCATCCAGGGCACTCGACCATGACGGGAAGCGGGGTGACCTTCACCGCAGGCACGGCAACGGGCATCTTGCGGGTAAGCCGGTCACGGATCAGCCCTACAGGGGACTTGATGTCAGCGGGAAGGCCCGCCGTGATGGCGTGAATGATCTGGTCGTCACTGGCGCCACGGCGCCGCCACTCGGCGACGAGCGGGAGCACTTTCCCCATCTCGGGGAGTCCGACCGTCAGGCGCGGGTCCTGGCGCCCGATGCGGACCACGAGAGGCGCACACGCGGCCTCCTCATCCTTGGTCGAACTCTCACCCTCCCCCCCGCCCTTCGGCGCCTCGACGGGCGCCACAGCGGTGGGAGCAGGCCCCTCGACGGGGGGAAGGGGGGAGGTTTCTTTCTCAGGAGTTTCTTTAGAGGGGTACGTTCCCGACGCCTCGACGTCCGGCTGACCGGTTCCCACTCGACCGGGAATCGGTACGACCTTGGGCTTTGCCGTCTTCTGGGGGATGTCGTAGATGGCCGTCGTCGTACGGATGCGCCCGTCCTCGTGGCGGGCCGTCTCCCGCACGTAGTACCCGAGCGCCGCCAGCTCGTCGAGGGCGGCGGCAATAGCCTTCCTGCCCGGCCCCGGCCGCTCGTCGGCAAGGGTCTTGACGTCGTTGCGCGTGCCGTCTTCCAGCGACAGGAGGTAGGTGAGCACTCCCAGCGCCGTGAAGGACAGTCGGCGGTCTTGAAGGACCTCGTTCCCGAGCACCGTGAAGAACCGGTCTCGGGGAGTACGATGAACGCGCATCTTGGAGCTAAACCCTCCTGGTGCGAGAGCCCCGGGGACCGGCCAAGGAACCGGGGCTCTCTCTATTGGTACGCGGTCAACCTAGCTTGCAAGTTGGTCGGCTGCAAGTTGGTCGTAGGATGCGGACTCCCCCGCCAATACCGACACGTGTACACGCTCCGGACACGACGAAACCCCCGCCGTAGCAGGGGTTGACGAACGTTAGCCCAGGTAGATAAGTGTGTCATTGGCACGGTTTCACACCGGTGTGGATGTCGTTCCAGTACCAGGCGGGGCCGCGGTCGTCGTAGCGGCTGATCTCCTCCAGCCGGAAGGGGATGGTGTTGCCGAACGGCTCGGGCAGCTGGAGGACCGGCGTCTCGGAGGTGAGGGGCGCGGTGAGGTCGATCACCTCGATCGTCCCGCTGCGCACGCTGTCCAGGAAGCTCTGCAACACCGACATGTCATCCTCCTCGTTGGGCTGAGCGCATCCTCCTCCAGTCGGACTCACCTGTGCAAACATCGTCAGCCCTTCAGCCCGCTCCAGCTCATCGTGGCCACGAAGTGCCGCTGGGCCAGCACGAACGCGGCCACCAGCGGCAGCACGGCGACCACGTTCCCGGCCATGAGCGCCGACCACTCGGTGTGCCGGGCCCCGCGAAGGTGGCGTTGAAGTTCTGGGCTGTGGGCGCGTACGTCGAGCCGGCGCTCGCCCTCCCACTCCTCCAGCGGGGAGCCGAGCACCTCCTCGGGGAACCGGACGCCAGTCCTCCTAGGTTCCGGTGCTGATGCAGCAGACCAGGCCGGGGACGCCGGAGTGGCGTGGCCCACAGACCGTAGGAGGATCACGCCGGCACGCTGAGCGTGCCTCCCGTTGCCGCACAGAGTTGCGCGTTCCTGCTCTTATGTCCAGAGTTTGCGGCAGGAAGGCGTCACGCCTTGGTCCACTCCGCGCATCCGGCGGTCTGGAACGCCTTGTCGCCGGGCTCGATGGTGACGCTCGCCGGGCCCGTCGGGGCGCCCGCGTTGATCACCGAGCCGACGGCCGGGGACGTGCTGTTCAGCCGGGCCCAGAAGCAGTTCGTGGAGCCCGGGACGGGACCGGTGGTCCGGTAGGTACCGGGCTGGATGTCCACGCCCACGACGAACGTCCGCATCCCGGCCGTCGGCCCGGTCTGCGCGGGTCCGGTCTGCGCGGGTCCGGTCTGAGCGGGCCCGGTCTGAGCCGGTCCCGTCTGGGTGGGATCGGTTCGGGGTGGGGCGGTCTGGGCGGGGCCGGTCGGGAAGGGGTCCGTCTGCGGGAGGTCGGTCTGGGCGGGCTGCGGGGCCGAGGGCTCGCCCGCGGGCGGGTCCGTGCCCTCGACCGTCACCGTGACCCTGGGGGCGGGCGAGGCCGACGAATCGTCCGCGCCGTACCCCACGAAGACGCCCAGGATGAAGGCCACCACCGCGGCCAGCCCGGACACGAGCAGGATGATCGGCGGACTGCTCGTCGCCCGGGGGGGCTCAGGGGGGCCGTACGTCACGGACCCAAGGGTGCCATCTCCATCGACGCCCCTGTCAACGCCCCTGTCAACGGTGGAGGTAGTCGACGAGCGACGCCTTCTCCGTCTCCAGCTCCTCGATCGCGCTCTTGACCACGTCGCCGATGCTGACGATGCCCACCAGGCGGCCGTTCTCGACCACGGGCATGTGCCGGAACCGGTGAGTGGTCATCCTGCGACGCAGTTCGTCGACGTTGTCGCCGGGCCCGGCCGTGCGGACCTCGGTCGTCATGATGGACGAGACCGGCGCGTCGAGGATCTCGGGGCCCCGGTCGTGCAGCCGCCGCACCACGTCGCGCTCGGAGACGATCCCCTGGATCGTCGTGCCGTCGGTGGAGACGACGACCGCGCCGATGTTGTGGTCGGCGAGCTTGCCGAGCAGTTCCCGCACCGTCGCCTCCGGCGCCACCGTGGTCACGGCGCTTCCCTTGTTGCGCAGGATCGTCCCGATGAGCATGTGCACCACCTCTGCTCCCAATGTCCCCGGCCGGGGCCCGGCTTATGCCGGTCCTCCAGGCAAACAACCGAGTGGGGGCCCCGTCAAGCGGTCACGTAGGCTGACTTGCCGCATCTCCGACGACGTGGAAGGCACCGATGACCGAGCAGCTCAACACCGGAAGCCACGACCTGCCCATCACCCCGGAGCTGGCCGCGTTCATGCGCACCGGCTGGGCCGACACCCGGCGCACCGGCGTGGCCGCGCTGCCGATCGCCCCCTGGGCGGCCCGGCGCAGGGCGGCGCTGGCCGCGCGTTTCCCCGGTGAGCGCCTGGTCGTCCCGGCGGGCACGCTCAAGGTGCGCAGCAACGACAGCGACTACCGGTTCCGTCCGCACAGCGCGTACTCCTACCTGACGGGCGCGGGCGAGCCGGGCGACGTGCTCGTGGTCGAGCCGTCCGGGCAGGCCGTCCTGTACGTGCGCCCGCGCTCGCCGCGCGAGGAGGGCGAGGAGTTCTACCGCGACCGCCGCTACGGCGAGTTCTGGGTGGGCCGCAGGCCCGACCTGGCCGAGGCGTCCGAGCTGTACCAGATCGAGTGCGCGCACATCCGCGACCTGCGGCTGGAGGGCCCGGCCCGCGTGCTGCGCGGCGTCGACGCCTCCGTGGACGCGCTGGTTCCGGCGGGCGGGCGCGACGCCGAGCTGGAGGTGTTCCTGTCGGAGATGCGGCTGGTCAAGGACGAGTGGGAGGTCGGCGAGCTCCAGTCGGCCGTCGACGCCACCGTGCGCGGCTTCGAGGACGTCGTGCGCGCCCTTCCCGCGGCCATCGGCCACCCGCGCGGCGAGCGCTACCTGGAGGGCGTGTTCGGGCTGCGCTCGCGCCTGGAGGGGAACGCGGTCGGCTACGACAGCATCGTGGCCTCCGGCGCCCACGCCTGCGTGCTGCACTGGATCCGCAACGACGGCGCGCTGGCCGAGGGCGACCTGCTCCTGCTGGACGCCGGGGTCGAGACCGACACCCTCTACACCGCCGACGTGACCCGGACGTTCCCGCTGTCCGGCCGGTTCACGGGGGCGCAGCGGCAGGCGTACGAGCTGGTCCTGGCCGCGCAGGACGCCGGCATCGCGGCGCTGAAGCCCGGCGCGAGCTTCCGCGACTTCCACCTGGCCGCCATGCGCGTCATCTGCGAGGGCCTGCACGACTGGGGCCTGCTGAAGGACTCCCCCGACACCCTCATGGAGTCCGGCCTGTACCGGCGCTACACGTTGTGCAGCAGCGGCCACATGCTCGGCCTCGACGTGCACGACTGCGCCAGGTCGCGGGCCGAGGTCTACCTCGACGGCGTGCTGGAGGAGGGGAACGTCCTGACGGTCGAGCCCGGCCTATACTTCCAGCCCGACGACCTGACGCTGCCCGCCGAGCTGCGCGGCATGGGCATCCGCATCGAGGACGACCTCGTGATCACCGCCGAGGGCGCCACCCTGATGTCGAAGGCGCTCCCCCGCCAGCCCGACGAGATCGAGTCGTGGATGAACGTCGTCCGCTCGTGACGCCCCGGCCAGGGGATTCGCTCGGTGCAGGATTCGCACCTTAAGATCACACTTGTGAAGCAGAAGGGCGCCCGGAAGGTCCAGGAGGTGACCGTGCTCGGCGCGGCCACGCAGGACCGGCACGACCTCGGCGGCCCCGCGGCGAGGAAGAAGGACTGACGATCGTCCCCCTGGCGATGGGCGGCCGCCCCGAGGAGGTGCGCGCCCCCGAGACGTGGCTGACCGACGTGGAGCGGGAGCGCGCCGACCGGTTCGTCTTCCCGGCCGACCGCGCCTGTTTCGTCGCGGCCCACCTGCTCGTACGCCTGTGCGCCGCCGCTGTGCTCGGCCTCCCGCCGGAGGGGCTGACCCTGCTGCAGCGCTGCGAGGTGCACGGCCCCGGCCACGGCAGGCCGTACCTGCGCGAGGCCCCCGAGCTGGGCGTGAGCTTCAGCCACACCCGCGGCTACGTGTGCGCGGCGGCCGGCCCCGGCCGGGTCGGCGTGGACGCCGAGCACGTGCCGCCGGGCCCGCTGAACGAGAGCCTGGCCGACCACGCGCTCACCCCCGCCGAACGCGCCCTGGTGACCGGCAACGACGACCTGATCCGCCACTGGACCCGCAAAGAGGCCCTGATCAAGCGCGGCGAGCTCACCCTGGACGAGCTGCGCGCCACCGACGGCGACCTCCTGCCGGGCCGCCACCTGCTCGAATGGCACGCCGCCCCGGACATCAGGGTCGCCGTGATCACCGACGCGCCCGCGAGCCGGGTTCCCGTCCCGCCGCTCTGAGAGCTAGCCGCGGCGGGTGGGGGTGGGGTCGAGGAAGACCAGGTTGACGCCCGGGAAGCGGTCGCGCAGCCGTCGGTCGACCTCGTCGCAGGCGATCTCGACCCCCGCGGCGCTGGCCTCGTCCCGGAAGTCGATCTTGGCGGCGACCATGATGGAGCCCGGCCCGATCATCATCGTCAGCAGCTCGACCACGTCCTCGACCTCGGGCTGGGCCAGCAGCACCGCGCGGATGCCGACCTCGATCTGCCGGGGCGCGGCCTGGCCGATGAGCAGTGACAGGTTCGACTGGATCAGGATGAGCGCCACGACGAGCAGGAGCAGGCCGATGGCGACCGAGGCGGCGCCGTCCCACAGGGCCGAGCCCGACCACTGCGAGCCGATCAGCCCGAGCGTCGCGATCACCAGGCCCACCAGCGCGGCGGCGTCCTCGAACAGCACGGCCTTCAACGCGGTGTCGGACGTGATCCGCACCAGCCGCACCGGATGGACCTTGTACCGGCCGGCCTCGGCCCGCAACTGCGACAGCGCCTTGGTAAACGAGATGCCCTCGATCACGAACGACACGGCCAGCACGACGTAGGACGGCGTGAGGTTGCCCAGCTCCTCGCCGTTGCCGATCTCGTGCAGCCCGTGGGTGACGGAGAACCCCGCGCCGCCGACCAGCGTCGCGACCGCCGCCATCATCGCCCAGAAGAACCCGGCCTTGCCGTAGCCGAAGGGGTGGCGCCTGTCGGGCGGTTTGCCCGAGCGGCGTACGGAGACCAGCAGCAGCAACTCGGTCACGGTGTCGGCGGCCGAGTGGGCCGCCTCGGACAGCATCGCGGCCGAACCGCCGATCAGTCCGGCGACGAGCTTGGCCAGGGCGATGGCCAGGTTCGCGGCGCCCGCGACCAGCACGGTCACCAGGCTCTCCCCCGACTTCTGCTCCATCCGGTCACTCTACGGCGGCCCCGCGCGGCGGCCCCCCGCAGGTAGCCGCATCGCCGCGGGCGTGCGCTAGATTGGGGATCATGAGCGCGCCCCGCTGGCTTTCCCCTGCCGAACAGCATGCCTGGCGTACGCATCTCGCGCTGCACAAGCTGCTCATGCACCGCCTCGACCGCGAGCTGCAGGAGCATCAGCTCTCGCTGAACGACTACGAGATCCTGGTCAACCTCTCCGAGAGCCCAGAGCGGCGGATGCGGATGAGCGACCTGGCCGACGCCACGATCCAGTCGCGCAGCAGGCTGTCGCACCAGATCTCCCGCATGGAGGCCAAAGGGCTGGTCACCAGGGAGGACTGCCGCGACGACCGGCGCGGCACGTTCGCCGTCCTGACCGACGAGGGCTGGGCGACGATCCAGCGGGTGGCGCCCGACCACGTCGCCGGCGTGCGCGAGCATTTCGTCGACCGGCTCACCGACGACCAGCTCACGGCGCTGGAGCAGGCGTTCGGGCCGATCGTCGACCACCTGAAGAAGCTGCGCTGACATCCAACCGATATCGCCTACGGCTCACCGGCGTTCCCGGGCGGTCGCTACGATCCGCTCATGCTCCGAAAGCTGCTGATCGTCGTCGTGCTCGCGCTCATGCCGGCCTGCTCCGCGGGTGGCGGCGGAGGTGACGAGCTCCCCGCCGGGCCCGACCTGATGAAGAAGTCCTCGGAGGCCATGAAGGCCGTCAAGTCGGCCGGCTTCTCGATCGCCACGGAGGGCAAGCCCGACGTGCCGCTCAAGAAGGCCGACGGCAGGCTCACCTCGGGCGGCGACGCCGACGGCACGATCACGCTGGACGTGCTGGGCACGCTGCAGGAGATCACCTTCGCGGTGATCGGCGACACCGTGCACTTCAAGGGCCCGACCGGCGGCTTCCAGACGATGACCCGGCAGCAGCTCGCCCAGTTCTACGACCCTTCGGTGATCCTCAGCCCGGCCAAGGGCATCGCGCAACTGCTCGCCTCGGCGACCGATCCCAGGGTGGAGGCGCTGGAGGGCGGCTCGTACCGGGTGGCGACCACGTTCTCCGGGCAGGTCGTGGGGCAGATCATCCCGGGCGTCACGCAGGGCGTCAACGGCAAGGTGTGGATCGACCAGGCCACCGCCAGGCTGACCAGGGCGAGCCTGCCCCTGCAGAACGGCACGGTGACGGTGACGTTCGACGACTACGACGCGCCGGTCACGATCACCCCGCCCCCCTCCGGATGAGCACGGTGAGCCGGGAGACCTCGACGGACCGCGCCCGCCGGGTCGCGCTCGGCGCGGGCGGCGCGGTGGTGCTGCTGGCCGCGCTGGACGCCTACGTGGTCGTGACGGTCCTGATGGACATCGCCCACGACGTGGGCGTGCCGCAGAACCACCTGGAGCGGGTCACGCCGGTCGTCACCGGCTTCCTGCTCGGGTACGTCGCCGCGATGCCCCTGCTCGGCCAGCTCTCCGACCGTTACGGCAGGCGGCCGCTGATCCACGCCTGCCTGGCGGCGTTCGCGCTCGGCTCGGTGCTGACCGCGCTGGCGGCCGGTGAGGCGATGGTGGTGTCGGGCCGTACCGTGCAGGGCGTGGCGGGCGGGGCGCTGCTGCCGATCACGATGGCGCTGATCGGCGACCTGTGGCAGGAACGCGACCGGCCGCTCGCGCTCGGCGCGGTGGGCGCGGCGCAGGAGCTGGGCAGCGCCCTCGGCCCGCTGTACGGCGGCGTCCTGGCGCTGGTCCCGCCGGTCGCCGTGGCGGGCGTCGAGCTGGGCGGCTGGCACGCCATCTTCTGGGTCAACGTGCCCCTGGCCGCCCTGGCCGCCGTCGCCGTACAGCGTACGGTCCCGGCTCGGCCGCCGTCCGGCGCGGCCCGCGTCGACGTCGTCGGCGGCGCGCTGCTGGCCCTGGCGCTGGCCCTCCTGGTCGTCGGCCTGTACAACCCCGACCCGGCCACGACCGTGCTGCCGCCCTGGGGGCCGCCGGTGATCGCGGCCGGCGCGGTGGCGGGCGGCGTCTTCGTCTGGTGGGAGATCCGCTCCCCGGTCCGGCTGCTCGACCTGTCGGCCACCCGCAAGACGCCGCTGCTGGCGACCCTGGCCGTGAGCTTCCTGGCGGGCGCGGCGCTGCTGGTGACGATGGTGTTCGTGCAGTTCGCCGCACAGACGCTGCTGGACAAGGACGCCCTGGGCGCGGCGCTGGTCCTGGCCAGGTTCCTCGGCGCGCTGGCCGTGGGCGCGCTGCTCGGCGGCGTGCTGGCCCGGCGGGCCGGCGAACGCGCGGTGGCCGTGCCCGGCCTGCTGGTCGCGGCGGCCGGATACTGGCTGATGAGCCGCTGGCCGCTCGACCTGGCCGGCGCGGGCCTGGCCGTGGACGCCGACCTGGTCGTGGCGGGTCTCGGCCTCGGCCTGGTGATCGCGCCGGTCTCGTCGGCGGTCCTGCGGGTGAGCCCGGCCCTCCAGCACGGCGTCGCCTCGGCGGCGGTCGTGGTGGCCAGGATGATGGGCATGCTCGTCGGCGTGTCGGGCGTGTCGGCGTGGGGGTTCCACCGGTTCCAGGCGCTGACCGCCCACCTGGACACGCCGCTGCCGTTCGGCGTGGACGCGCAGACCTACCAGCGGCGGCTGGCCGACTACCTGGCCAGGATCGACGCCGCCCTGCACGTCGAGTACACCGAGATGTTCCTGCTCACGGCCTTCGTCTGCCTGCTGGGGGCGGCCGTGGCGCTGCTCATGCCGCGCCGTGCCCTGCCGGAGGCGGCGCCCGCCCTCGCGGAGGCCGCCCCCGACGCCGAGCTCTGATCGCCGATCAGGCCGGGCCGCCGGTCAGGGGGACAGGCGGTGCAGGTCGCGGGGGAAGGCGGTGGTCTGGCGGATGTTGGCGGCGCCGGTCAGCCGGGCCGTCCAGCGTTCCAGGCCGAGCGCGAACCCGCCGTGCGGCGGCATCCCGTACCGGAACGCCTGGAGGTAGCCCTCGTACGGCTCCACGTCCCCGTCCAGGGCCTGGACGTAGTCCTCGTACCGGTGCAGCCGCTGGCCGCCGGTCACCAGCTCCAGGCCCCTGAACAGCAGGTCGAACCCGTTGGAGTAGCCCGGCCTGGCCGGGTCGGGATGGGTGTAGAACGGCCGCTTGGACATCGGGTAACCGGTGACGAACAGGAACTCCGACCCGTGCTCGCGCAGCGCCCACTCCGACAGCCACCGTTCCTGGGCCGGTGACAGGTCGGGCTCGTCCTGGCCGGTCAGCCGCTGGGCCTCGGTGAAGTGCACGGCCGGGATCTCGGCGGGCACGGCGGGCAGCACGGCCCCGGCCACCTCGACGGCGGACGCGGCCCGGCGGCGCACGGACTCGACCATGCCCGCGACGACCTCCCGCAGCACGGCCATCACGTCCCGGTGGTCGATCACGAAGCCCAGCTCGGCGTCAAGGCTGGTGTACTGGGCCAGGTGGCGTACGGTGTCGTGCGGCTCGGCGCGGAAGACCGGCCCGACCTCGTAGACCCGCTCGAACACCCCGACCATCGTCTGCTTGTAGAACTGCGGCGACTGCGCGAGGTAGGCGCGGCGGCCGAAGTAGTCGATGCCGAAGACGTTCGCGCCGGACTCGGTGGCCGAGGCCACGATCTTGGGCGTGTGGATCTCGGTGAACCCGAGCCCGTCCAGCGCCTCGCGGAACCCGGCCACGCTCGCCGCCGAGATCTCCAGCGGCGCCCGCAGCAGCGGGTGCCGCAGCGCGACGGGCGCGTGGTCGAGGACCGTCGGCAGCGTCGCGGCCACGACGGGCCGGTAGAGGTCGAACGGCGGCGCCTGGGCGGGTTCGGCCAGGACCTCGATCTCCGGCCCGGTCAGCTCGACCCCGCCCGGCGCCCGCCCGGCCGGGGTCACGGTGCCGGTGACCCGGACGACGCTCTCCTCCGGCGGCAGCTCGCCGGACGCGCTGACGACCTGCGCCAGCCCGGCACGGTCGCGTACGACCAGGAAGGAGACGGATTTCAGGTGCCGGCGGCGATGGACCCAGCCGGCGATCGTCACTCGTTGGCCGGCGTGCTCAGCGAGCGCCGCCGACAGGACACGAGAGATCATTACAGCTCCTCTGCAGGAAATGCATGACCCCTTGGGAGTGCGGGGGAGAAGGGAGCTCCCGGTGCCACCGCACTTTCGCCGCCCGCGAGGGGCGGCCTCCACGACCCGATGACGGGGGTCAGACGGCGGGGCATTGCCTCCCCGCACTCGGGAGTGTCTTCACCAGCGGACACGGGACCGCCTTCACAGCTACCGGCGGCTCTCTGGGCCCGTGCGGCCCGCTGGTTACTCGTCTCCGTCCACGCGTTGCCGTAGATGATACGGCAACGCCGCTACTTGTCCTTCTTGGCGCGCTTCTCCCGGATCTTCATCGTGACGTCGATCGGCGACCCGGCGAACCCGAACTCCTCGCGGATGCGCCGCTCGATGAAGCGCCGGTAGGTGTCCTCCAGCCAGCCGGAGGTGAACAGCACGAACTTCGGCGGCTCGACGGACGCCTGCGTGGCGAACAGGATCTTCGGCTGCTTGCCGCCCCGCACGGGCGGCGGCGTGGCGTGCACCAGCTCGGTCAGGAACGCGTTGAGGCGCGCCGTCGGCACCCGGGTGGACCAGGAGTCGAGCGCCTTCTCCAGCGCGGGCACCAGCCGGTCCATGTGGCGGCCGGTCTTGGCGGAGATGTTCACCCGCAGCGCCCACGGGGTGCGCACGAGCTGCCGGTCGATCTCCTTCTCCAGGTAGTAGCGGCGGTCCTCGTCGACGAGGTCCCACTTGTTGAACGCCACCACCATGGCCCGCCCGGACTCGATCACCAGGCCGATGATCCGCAGGTCCTGCTCGGTCAGCGGCTCGCTGGCGTCGATCAGCACGATCGCCACCTCCGAGCGCTCCAGGGCGGCGCGGGTGCGCATGGCCGCGTAGAAGTCGGCCCCCTGCAGCTCGCGGTCGCGCCGCCGGATGCCGGCGGTGTCGACGAAGCGCCAGGTGCGCCCGCCCAGCTCGATCAGCTCGTCGACCGGGTCGCGGGTGGTGCCCGCCATCGGGTCGACCAGCACCCGCTCCTCCCCCGCCAGCTTGTTGAGCAGCGAGGACTTGCCCACGTTGGGCTTGCCGAGCAGCGCCACGCGGGCCGGGCCGCGCTCGCCGCCGAAGGTCACCTGTGGCGTCTCGGGCAGCGCGTCGAGCACCACGTCGAGCAGGTCGCCGCTGGAACGGCCGTGCAGC
The DNA here is from genome assembly GCF_044547985.1 of Nonomuraea sp. NPDC052265. Lineage (NCBI taxonomy): Bacteria > Bacillati > Actinomycetota > Actinomycetes > Streptosporangiales > Streptosporangiaceae > Nonomuraea > Nonomuraea sp. NPDC052265. The sequence goes on along the minus strand of NZ_JBIUBJ010000003.1, from coordinate 485,322 downwards.
GCGGAGACCGGGTAGGGCTCGCCGAGCCCGAGCGCCCACAGCGCGGCGGCCTCCAGCTCCAGTTGCTGGTTGTCGACCTTGTTGGCGGCCAGGATCACCGGCTTGCCCGACTGGCGCAGCACCGCGCCCACGATCTCGTCGGCGTCGGTGGCGCCCACGGTGGCGTCGACCACGAACACGATCACGTCGGCCAGCTCGACCGCGACCTGGGCCTGCTCGGCGATGCGCAGGTTCATGCCGGTGGCCTCAGGGTCCCAGCCGCCGGTGTCGACCACGGTGAAGCGGCGGCCACGCCAGTTGGCGTCGTAGGTGACGCGGTCGCGGGTGACGCCCGGCACGTCTTCCACGACCGCCTCGCGGCGGCCGATGATGCGGTTGACCAGCGTGGACTTGCCCACGTTGGGGCGGCCCACGATGGCGACGACCGGCATGGGCGTGGTGTCGCCGTGCTCGGTGACTTCCAGCTCGTCGAGGTCAGCCTCGACCCAATCCCCCGTTGACATGATTGTTCATCCTTAGGTGAGTACCGCACCTGGAGGTCAGGTGCGCTCCTTGACCAGCCTCAGCACCTCCGCGATGACCTCTTCGAGGTTGAGCGCGGTGGTGTCGAGCTCGACGGCGCCATCCGCCATCGAGAGTGGGTCGGTCTTACGTGTCGAGTCCAGGGTGTCACGCCGCTCCATGGCGGCCTGCTGCGCCTCCACCGTGGAGCCGCCCAGCTCCGCGCTCCTGCGGCGGGCACGGGCCTCGGCGCTGGCCGTCAGGTAGACCTTGACGGGCGCGTCGGGGCAGACGACCTTGCCGATGTCGCGGCCCTCGACCACGATGTCACCGGCGCCGGCGATCTCCCGCTGCAGCGCGACCAGCAGCCTGCGCACCTCGGGGACGGCGGCGACGGCGGAGACCGCGCCGGTCACGTCGGCCTCCCGGATGGGCCCGCCCACGTCGAGGCCGTCGACCTGGATCGTGGGGCCCTCGGGGTCGGTGCCGGAGACGATGGACGGCTCGCCGCAACGGGCCGCGATCGCCTCGGGATCGGCCAGGTCGACGCCCTGCCGGAGCATCCACCACGTCATCGCCCGGTACATGGCCCCGGTGTCGAGGTAACGCAGGCCCAGCGCACGGGCGACCCCGCGCGACACGCTCGACTTGCCCGACCCCGAAGGACCGTCCATGGCGACGACCAGACCGGACACGGCCTCTCCCTCTTCACGTGTGTTTCCCCAACCTGAAGAGGCTACCGCCTCCGGTCAGTCCGCGATCCAGCTCCCGTGGAAGCCGAGCGGGACCCTGGCGGGCAGGTGCACGGTGGCCACCGGCTCGCCGGTGAAGTCCTGGGCCGACAGGATCACCAGGTCGGCCGCCCCCCTGGCCGGGTCGTTGACGTAGGTGAGCAGGTAACCGTCGTCCTCGGCGGCGCCGGAGGGCACGAACACCGGCTCCCCCACGTACGCGCCCCGCCCGAACCGCCGCGTCTCCTGCGTGCCGCGCTCCAGGTCGTGCTTGACGAGCGTGTTGTCGAACGCCTCGTCGGGCAGGTCCTCCAGCTCGGCGCCGGCCGGGTAGAGCACGTCGTGCAGGTCGGCGGCGGCCGAGGTGTAGCCGTAGCGGTACGGGCTGCCGGTGCGGCGCTCGTCGATGCGCGGGAACTCCTGGGGGCGGTCGTCCAGGCGGGTGGCGCCGACCCGGCCGGCGGCGGGGTCGACGCGCCACCGGTCGAGCGTGGGCGCGCCGCCCAGGTCGAGCCGGGCGTCCACGAACCGCTTGGGGTAGCGGACGACGTCCACCACGACCTCGTCGCCGTCGTCGTAGGCGTTGAGCGTGTGGAAGACCCAGCAGGGGTCGATCTCCACCCAGCGCACGTCGCCGGTCTCGCGCGAGAGCAGGCCGAGCCTGGCCGGGCGGGCGTCGTCCCAGGCGTACGGGAGCGGCGCGCCGCGCTCGGCGTGGGCCATGCTGAGCGTGACCGGCAGATCGTAGATCACCACGTATCGGCGGGTCAGCGCGAAGTCGTGCAGCATCGGGCGGTCGGCGACGGGGATGTCCCTGACCTGGGCCACCACGCCCTTGGGGTCGATCACGATGTGCTGGTGGTGGTCCCAGCCGGCGAAGTAGGCCATCGCGTGCAGCTCGCCGGTGACCGGGTCGAGGTGGGTGTGGGCGGCGTACCCGCCGGGCAGGCCGCCGACGAAGTCGCACGCGCCGACCGTGTCGAGCTCGTAGCTCAGCTCGTACGGCAGCCCGCCCGCCTCGACGGTCGCGAACGTGCGCCCGGCGATGCCGATGACGTGCGTGTTGGCGGCGAAGTCCATGCCCGCGTGCACCGGGCCCGGCGCCGGCGTCTCGCCCAGCCGCCGGGCGACCTCGGCGTTGCGCACCCACCGGTTGCGGTACCACTCGGCCCGCCCGCCGCGCAGCCGCACGCCGTGGACCATGCCCTGCCCCATGAACAGGTGGGTGGCGGCCGGGTCGTCGAGGCTGAGCGGGTTGGGCCCGTTGCGCAGGTAGCGGCCGTCGAGCTCGGCGGGGATGCGGCCGGTGACCTCCAGGTCGAAGGCCGTGATCTCCTCCGTCGCGGGTGCGAAGCCGTTGCGGAAGGGGGTGGTGGTCATCGTGCGCTTCCTCTCAGGTCAGGAACGGCGTGAGCACGGAGGTGTAGAGCAGCCGGTAGCGCTGTTCGGCCTCGGCGCTGTCGAAGAAGCCGGAGATCTCCAGGCTCACGGCGCCGTGGATCGCCATCCACAGCACGTCGGCCATCTCGCCGGCGGCGGCCCCGCGCAGCCGTCCGGCGTCCAGGCAGGCGGCCACGGCCTCGACCAGGATGTCGAAGGTCCGCCGCCCGGCCGTGACGGCGTCGGGGCCGGGCTGGAAGCCGTGCATCGCGTTCTGGAACATGACCCGGTAGTAGTCGGGCTCGTCCAGCGCGTACTGGCGGTAGGCCGAGAGGCCCGCGTGCAGCGCCTGGAGCGGGTCCTCCTGGGCGGGGACGGCCAGCAGCCGGGCCTCCAGCCGGGCGAAGCCCTCCAGCCACAGCGCCTCGCTGAGGCCGTCCTTGCCGCCGAAGAGGGTGTAGATCACCTTCGTGGAGCAGCCGACCTCGCCGGAGATGCGCCGTACGGTGAGCGCCGCCGGGCCCTCGGCGACGAGCAGGCTCTTCGCGGCGTCGAGGATGGCCGACCTGACCACGCTCTGGCCTTCCTGCTGGGCTTGCCGGTACGCGGTGACCGCCATCTGAGTAACACCGTTTCTTGTCGGTAACGCTGTTACCGACCTTTGTACGCCTCCCCCGGCCCACCGTCAATGCCTCTCACGAGGAGTAAGCGGGCCTGCCCAGGTAAGAGGTCCGGCGTGACGGAGACGAACCGATCGCGGGTCACGGTCGTGGTGGCCTCCAGGGACCGGGTGGGCTCGCTGGCCCGTACGCTCCCCCGCCACCCCAGTCCGGTGATCCTCGTCGACAACGGCTCCACCGACGGGACCGCCGGTTTCGTCGGCAAGCACTTCCCCGACGTCCAGGTGGTCGAGGCGGGGACCAACCTCGGCGCGCCGGCGCGCAACGTCGGCGTGCGCCTGGCCGAGACCCCCTACGTCGCCTTCGCCGACGACGACTCCTGGTGGGCGCCGGGCGCGCTGGAGCGGGCGGCCGACGTGCTGGACGCCCATCCCCGCCTGGCGGTGCTGGGCGCGCGCGTGCTGGTCGGACCGCAGGAGCGGCTGGACCCGGTGTCGGAGGCGATGCGCGACTCCCCGCTCGGCGTCGAGGACGACCTGCCGGGGCCCAGTGTGCTGGGCTTCCTGGCCTGCGGGGCCGTCGTGCGCAGGGAGGCGTTCCTGGAGGCGGGCGGCTTCGACGACGTGATCTTCTTCTTCGGCGAGGAGGAACGGCTGGCCGTGGACCTGGCCGCGCGCGGCTGGGGGCTGGCCTACGTGGAGGACGTCGTCGCCCACCACCACCCGACCCCCGCCCGCGACCCGCGCGGCAGGCAGGCGCTGGCGGCGCGCAACGCCGTGCTGACCGCCGTGCTGCGCCGTCCCTGGCCGGTGGTGGCCCGACGGTCCCTCCAGGCGCTGCTGGGCGGCCCCGCGGGCCGCGAGGGGCTGCGTACCGCCGTACGGCGGCTGCCCAGGGCCCTGGCCGCCCGGCGCGGCCTGCCGGTCGCCGTCGAACGGGCCCGGCGCAGACTGGAACGCACCGCCGACTGACGCCGCGGGCGAGGCTCGGCGCCCGGCCGTCGCGTCGTGCTCAGCGGCCCGGGAGTCCTGTTGCGCTCGGCGCCCGCCCGTCGCGTCGTGCTCAGCGGCCCGCGGTCAGGGGACCTGCCAGCCGCGTTCGCGCAGGGCGCCGGCCAGCACCGAGGCCGCGTCCGGCTGGACCCACAGCTCGGCGATGCCCAGGGGCAGCCCCGGCGCGTGCTCCAGCCGCACGTCCTCGACGTTGACCCCGACCTCGTCGCACACCTGGAACAGCCGCGCGAGCTGCCCGGGACGGTCACCGATGACCACCTGGACGACCACATAGGCAGGAGCCGGACCGCCGTGCTTGCCCGGGATGCGCCCGTGCCCGGCGACGCCGCGCTTGAGGAGCTGGGTGAGGTCACCGCTCGCGGTGCCGTCACCCTCGGCCAGGGAGCGCAGCGCGGTCGCGGCCTCGGCCAGGTCGCGGGAGACGGCCTCCAGCACCTCGGCGACCGGCGTCGCGTTGCCCGACAGGATGCCGAGCCAGAGCCCGGGGTCGCCGCCCGCGATCCTGGTCACGTCGCGCACCCCCTGCCCGGCCAGGCCGAGCGCGACCTCGGTGGCGTCGGCCAGGCGGGCCGCCACGGCCGAGGCGGCGACGTGGGGGGCGTGCGAGACGACGGCGACCGCGCGGTCGTGCTCCTCGGCGCCCACCTCGACGGGGTTGGCGCCGCACAGCTCGATCAGCTTGAGCACCGCCGCCTTGGCCTCCGCCCCGGCCTCGCCGGTCGGGCACAGCGCCCACGGACGGCCGAGGAACAGGTCGGCCCTGGCCGCCCCCGGGCCGGACTTCTCCCGCCCGGCCAGCGGGTGGGAGGCGACGTACGACCTCAGGTCGCAGCCCAGCCGCTCGGCCAGGCGGATGGGCTCGGCCTTGACGCTGGCGACGTCGGTGTAGAACCGGGCCACCCCGCGCTTCTGCAACTCCAGCAGCTCGTCGGCCACGTGCGCCGGGGGCACCGCGATGACCACCAGGTCCACCTGCCCGGCGGGCAGCCGGTCCGGCTCCCACTCCTCGCCCGCGCCCAGTTCCCTGGCCAGCCGCACGGCGGCCGCGTCACGGTCGGCGAGCAGCACGCGTACGTCGTGCTTGCGCAGCGCCAGGGCCGCCGAGGTGCCGATGAGACCGGTGCCGACGACGAGCACGGTACGGAGTTCCGAGGCCATATTGATGTCCTGATTTATCGGGCTAGTGAGAGTGTTGCCTGTCGTGTCCGCCAGGCATGTGCCGCACGGCGATCCGGCTCACGGCAGGCGCGCCTACTGGGCGATGTCCTGACGCAGCGCCACCGCGCCCCGCAGATACACATGCTGCATCTCTGCCCGCGGACGGTCGGTCTCCACATGGGCCATCAGGCGCACCACGCGCGGCAGCGCGCCCGGCACGTCGATCTCGGTGCAGCAGATCAGCGGCACGTCGTGGAAACCCAGCTTGCGCGCCGCGAGGGCGGGGAACTCGGCGGTCAGGTCGGGTGTGGCGGTGAACAGCACGCTGATCACGTCGTCCGTGGTGAGGCTGTTGCGCTCCATGAGCGCCTGGACCAGCTCGGTCGTCCCCTGGATGATCGAGTCGCGGTCGTCGGCGTCCAGCTGGATCGCCCCGCGGATCGCCCGCACCATGCGCCTATTCCCCTTCCATAGCGGGAGAGCCCGTGCGAAGTGCGCACGGGCTCCTGCGTTCCGGCCAGATTACAGCTTCACGGCCGCGTAAAGTTCGCCGACCTCCTTCAAGGTCAGCGCGCGGACCGTGCCGGCCTTGGTGCGGCCCAGCTTGACCGGACCGAACTCGATCCTGGCCAGGTCGATCACCCGGTGACCGGCCTCCTCCAGCATGCGCCTGACGACGTGCTTGCGGCCCTCGTGCAGCACCACCTCGACCAGCGCCTGCTGGCCGTGCTCCTGCACGATGGCGAAGCTGTCGGCCTTGACGATGCCGTCCTCCAGCTCGATGCCCTGCCGGAGCCTGCGGCCCAGGTCGCGCGGGATCGGCCCCGGCACCTTGGCCCAGTACTTCTTCTGCACCCCGTAGCTGGGGTGCGTCAGCCGGTTGGCCAGCTCGCCGTCGTTGGTGAGCAGCAGCAGGCCCTCGGTCTCGGTGTCGAGCCGGCCGACGTGGAACAGCCTCGGCGCCAGCTCCTCGACGTAGTCGGTCAGGCACGGGCGGCCCTGCGGGTCGTCCATGGTGGACACGACGCCGATCGGCTTGTTGAGGGCGTAGTAGACCAGGTCGGGGGCGGTCGGGATGCGCTTGCCGTCCACGTGGATGACCTGGGTGGCGGGGTCGACCTTGGCGCCGAACCGGCGCACGACCTGGCCGTTGACCGTGACGCGGCCGTCGCCGATCATCTCCTCGCAGGCGCGCCTGCTGGCCACGCCCGCCTGGGCGAGCACCTTCTGCAGGCGCACGCCGTCGGGGACCTCGGTGGTGTCGCGCTCGTCGGTGTAGTCGTCGTCGTAGAAGGCCCGGTCGCGCAGCGGCTGGCGGGCGGCCTTGACGCGCCTGGCCTGGGGGCTCTCGGAGCCGGCCGCACGCCGTCCGCCGCCGAGCGTCTGCACGTCGTCCCGCCTCGGGGTACGCGGCTGCTGCCCACGGGGGGTGTCCTCGCGCCTGCCGAACCGGGCGCGGGTGTTGCTCGCGCCGCCCGAGCGGGGGGCGTCGTCCCTGCGCCCGCCGCGGTCGGCACGGAAGCCGCCGCGCTCCTGACGCTCGCCGTCGCCGCCACGTCCTGGACGCCCGCCGCCACGGGAGTCGGCGTAACCGCCGGGCCCCCCGCGCCGCTCGCCCGCGTGGCCGCCGCGCCCGGCGGAAGCCCCGCCACGGCCGCCGGAGAACCCGCCACGCTCGCCGGAGAACCCGCCACGGTCGTTGGAGAACCCGCCGCGCTCGCCACCGGCGTAGCCGCCGCGCTCGCCGCGCCGGTCGCCGCCGTAGCCGCCACGCCGGTCATCGCCGGACCTGCCCCGGTCGTCGGACCGGGGAGCCCCGCGGAATCCCTCACCGCGCGGCCGGTCACCGCCCTCAGGACGGGGACGGTCGAATCGCTCCCCGCCGTCACGGCGAGGACGCTCGAAACGGTCACCGCCCTCACGACGGGGACGGTCGAATCGGTCGCCGCGGTCGTCACGGGGACGGTCGTCACGGAAGCGCTCGCCGCGGTCGCCACCGGCTGGCCGGTCGGCGCGCTGGTAGCGGTCGTCGCGGTCGTCGCGCGCCGGACGGTCCGCGCGGTCACCGCGCGAGTAGCCGTCGCGGTCGCCACCGGGGCGGCCATAGCGGTCACCACCGAAGCCGGGACGACCCGAACGGTCACCACCGAAGCCGGGACGACCCGAACGGTCACCACCGAAGCCGGGACGACCCGAACGGTCACCGCCGGAGCGGTCGAAGCGGTCGCCGCCGGAGCCGGGGCGGCCGTCGCCGCCGGAGCGGTCGAAGCGGTCGCCGCCGGAGCCGGGGCGGCCGTCGCCGCCGCGGGGGCCGGCGTCCTGGCGGGCGCGGTCGTCGCGGTCGCCGGTTTTGCCGTAGCGGGCACGGGCTCCGCCGCGGTCCGCGCGGAGGGAGTCGCGACGGGGGTCGTCCCCGCCGAAGCCGCCGCCGAAGGTGTCGCGGCGGTTGTCGTCGGAGCGGAAGGCGGGACGCCCGTCGCGGCCGGAGCCGCCGGTACGTCCACGACCGCGTCCATCACCGGACGGGGTGCTGCGCCTGTTGATCACTTTGTTGTCTCCTCGAGGTTCTCCACGTCGTCGGGGAGGAAGGGAGCGAGCTCGGGAAGCTCGCTGAGGTCCCGCAGTCCCAGACGTTCCAGGAAGTATGAGCTTGTCCGGTAGAGCACTGCCTGGCTCTCCGGGTCGGTGCCGGCCTCTTCGACCAGCCCCCTGGCGACGAGCGTCCGCATGACGCCGTCGCTGTTGACGCCGCGTACGGCGGCGACGCGGGCGCGGCTCACCGGTTGCCGGTAGGCCACGACCGCGAGGGTCTCCAGCGCGGCCTGGGTCAGCCGCGCCTGCTGGCCGTCGCGGACGAACCGCTCGACCAGCGCCGCGCAGTCGGCCCGCGTGTAGAAACGCCAGCCACCCGCGACTTCCCGCAGATCAAAACCCCGCCCGGCGGCGGTATATTCCGCCGCCAGCCTCCTGAGTGCCGCAGCGACCTCGTGGGTGGGACGCTCCAGCACCTGGGCCAGCGTGATCTCGGCGACGGGCTCGTCCACGACCATCAGGATCGCCTCCAGAGCCGCCTCAAGAGGGGGCCCCGCCGCCTCCCCCTCTTCCGGCCGGTCGTCCTGCCGCTCTTCCTGCTGGTCGTCCTGCCGGTCTTCCTCCCGGCCTTCCTCCCGATCGGCGACGCTCACCGGCGCGGCCTCGGAAGGGGCGGCGGTGTCCGAGGGCCGCTCGGGGCCGGCGGAAGGCGACTCGGGGAAGGACGACTCGGGGGACGGCGAGGGCTTCGGCGGCGCGACCGGGAGGTCGGGGCCGGCGGGCAGGGAGGGGGCCTCCTCCGGGGAGGCGGGCTGGACGAGGGAGCCCGGGAGGGTCATCCAGGCGGGCAGCGGCGACCCCGAGTCGGGGGCCTTGCGCGGGCCTGGCAGGGGGTTGGGGTTGTCAGTCATTCGATGGTTTCTCCGCGGATTCCTCGTAGTCGTCCCCCACCGCGACGTCGCCGTCGTCGGCGCCCGTCCAGGTCACGTGGAGCTCTCCCAGTGCCTCGACCTGCTCGAACGTCACCGCCGACTCCCTGAACAGCTCCAGCACGGCCAGGAAGCGGGCGATGACCTCGAAGGTGCCCTCGCAGTCGGCCGTCAGCGCGCGGAAGGTGGCCCGGCGCAGCCTGCGCAGGTGCATGACCAGGATGGCCGCCTGCTCCTTGACGCTGGCCAGGGGCTGGTAGATGTGGCCGACGCTGACCGTGGGCGGGAGTTTCGGGGTGAACGCCTTGGCCGCGATGCGGGCGAGCTGCTCGGGCCCGATCCCGAGGATGAGCTCGGGCAGGAGGTTGGCGAACTGCGGCTCCAGCGACACCGTACGGGGGAAGCGCAGCCCCTCCTCGGCCATCCGCCCCGCGAAGACCTTCGCGACCTCCTTGTACGCCTTGTACTGCAGCAGCCGGGCGAACAGCAGGTCTCTGGCCTCCAGGAGCGCGAGGTCCTCTTCGTCCTCCACCTCGCCGGAGGGCAGCAGCCGGGCCGCCTTGAGGTCGAGCAGCGTGGCGGCGACCAGCAGGAAGTGGCTGGTCTGGTCGAGGTCCCACTCCGGGCCCCTGGACCGGATGTAGGCGATGAACTCGTCGGTGACCTTGGAGAGCGAGACCTCGGTGATGTCGAGCTTGTGCTTGGCGATGAGGCCGAGGAGCAGGTCGAAGGGGCCCTCGAAGACGTCCAGGTGAACCTGGAAGCCTTGGGATGCCTCGGTCTGCTCTGCGGTCACCTGGCCATTGTCGCAGGCGCCGGCCAGCGCGAGAGCACCTCGCGGGCCAGTTCGCGGTAGGCGTTGGCGCCGAGGGACGACGGGTCGAAGGTGGTGATCGGCTCGCCCGCGACGGTGGCGTCGGGGAAGCGGACCGTACGGTTGATCACCGTGTGGAACACCTTGTCGCCGAACGCCTCCACCACGCGGGCCAGCACCTCGCGACCGTGCAGGGTACGGGCGTCGTACATGGTGGCGAGCAGGCCCTCGATCTCGAGGTCTTCGTTGAGCCGCTCCTGGACCTTGGAGATGGTGTCCATGAGCAGCGCGACGCCGCGCAGGGCGAAGAACTCGCACTCCAGCGGCACCATGACGCCGTGGGCGCAGGTCAGCGCGTTGATGGTGAGCAGGCCGAGCGACGGCTGGCAGTCGATGAGGCAGACGTCGTAGTGCGGCAGCAGCGGCTTGATCACCCGGCCGAGCACCTGCTCGCGGGCGACCTCGGTGACGAGCTGCACTTCGGCGGCCGACAGGTCGATGTTGCTGGGCAGCAGGTCGAGGCCCTCGACGCCGGTCTCCAGCAGGACGTCCTCGGCGGTGACGCCGCGGTCCATCAGCAGGTTGTAGACGGTCAGGTCGAGCTGGAGCGGGTTGATGCCCAGGCCGACCGAGAGCGCGCCCTGCGGGTCGAAGTCGACCAGCAGCACCTTCAGCCCGCACTCGACCAGCGCCGCGCCCAGGTTGATGGTGGTGGTCGTCTTGCCGACGCCGCCCTTCTGATTGACCATCGCGACCACTCGCGCCGGCCCGTGCACCTGCGGCGGGACCGGTTCAGGGAACACCGGCCGCGGGCGCCGGGTGGGGCCCAGGTTGACGCCGTTGGAAGGCGCGTTGGTCTTGGTGTCACCCCAGGGGTTGTCGGGGGTCCCCTGGGTCGAACCCTTGGTCGTCACAGTCACCAGCTCGAACCTCCCTGACGATCCCGAACCGGACCGTCCGGACGGACACTATGGCGTCACCACTAAACGCGGCAAGGCGGCACGCCGGGGCGCCGCGCACGCGCAAAAGACTATAGATCACTGCCGGGCGCGCGGGTGCGCCGCGGCGTAGACCTCGCGGAGTTTGTCGACCGTGACCAAGGTGTAGACCTGCGTGGTCGTGACCGAGGCGTGACCGAGCAGCTCCTGGACCACCCTGACGTCCGCGCCACCGTCGAGCAGGTGGGTGGCGAAGGAGTGGCGCAGGACGTGCGGGCTGACACCTGCCAGGCCGGCGCGTTCGGCGGCGGCCTGGAGCACTTCCCAGGCCCCCTGCCTGGTCAGCCGGCCGCCGCGGGCGTTGAGGAAGACCGCCGGGGTGCCGCGTCCGTGGGCGAGCAGGCCGGGCCTGGCGCGGACGAGGTAGGCGTCGAGTGCCGAGCGCGCGTAGCGGCCGAGCGGGACGACACGCGTGCGGCCTCCCTTGCCGCGCAGCCGCACCTGGTCGGGTTCGAGGTCGTCCACGGCCAGGCCGACGGCCTCGGAGATGCGGGCGCCGGTGCCGTACAGGACCTCCAGCAGGGCGCGGTTGCGCAGGGTGAGCGGGGCGCCGTCGGGGCCGGAGGCGGCGATGAGGCGTTCGACCTCGTCGACGGCGATCGCCTTGGGGAGCCTGCGGAGCTGGCGCGGCGGGCGTACCTCGTGGGCGGGGTCGTGGGCCGTGACGCCTTCGCGCAGGGCGAACCGGTGGAGCCCGCGTACGGCCGACACGGCCCGCGCGGCCGAGCTGGCCACGAGGGCGGGATGTTCCCGGTCGCCCTCGCGCAGCGCGGCGAGGAAGGCCTGGACGTCGGCCTCCCCCACCTCGTCGAGCTTCAGCCGCCCGCGCGCCTGAAGATGTTCGAAGTATCGCCGCAGGTCACGGCGGTAGGACGCGAGCGTGTTGGCAGCCAGGCCCCGCTCCACCGCCAGATGGGCGAGGTAGCTGGAGAGCACCGCCTCCACGACATGGTCCTTCCGTCACGCCTCCGGGGCGTCGGCGGGGCGCAACAGGGCGAATCCCTCAACCGAAGCCGCATATGCGGCGAGGATACCGGCCACGGCCGGGGAATTGTGGATCATTCCCATGAGCGCCTTCTCGACCGCGTCGGCCAGCGGCACCCATTCGACCGGCATGCCGATCTCCTCGTGCCGGTGGACGAAGGTGTTCTCCTCGTCGGGGATCCTGCTCAGGCCGCGGGCGAGGAAGACCCTGATCCGCTCGTCGGTCATGCCGGGAGAGGAACGCAGGTCGACCAGGGTGTGCCAGGTGTCGGCGCGGTAGCCGGACTCCTCGGCGAGCTCGCGGGCCGCGGTGTCGGCGAGCGGTTCGCCCGCCACGTCGCGGATGCCGGCCGGCAGTTCCCACATGAGCTGCCGGGTGGGGTGGCGGTACTGCCTGATCATCAGGACCCGGTCGCGGTCGTCGAGGGCGAGCACGGCGACCGAGCCGGGGTGGACGACGTAGTCGCGGTCGGCGACCTCGTCCTGGGGCATCCTGACCGTGTCGGTGACGACCTTGATCACGTAGCCCTGGAAGTGCTCCTTGGACGCGACGACGTCCCATGCCTCGGGCGTGTCTTTGATCATGGTCGCACTCGCTTCCGGTTCTCCGTGGCCGGGGATGGGTTCACTTGCCGACCTTCGTGCTCACGCGGCTGTCGGCGTAGGCCAGGGCGGCGCCGATGAGGCCCTTGAACATCGGGTTGGCGCGGGTGGGACGCGAGCGGAACTCGGGGTGCGCCTGCGTGCCGATGAAGAACGGGTGCACGTCGACGGGCAGCTCGGTGTACTCCACCAGGCGGCCGTCGGGCGACAGGCCGGAGAAGACCAGGCCGACGTTCTCCAGGCGCTCGCGGTAGGCGTTGTTGACCTCGTACCTGTGGCGGTGGCGCTCGTCGGCCTTGGCCTTGCCGCTGTAGAGCTGCCTGGCCAGGGTGCCCTCGCCGAGCTTGGCGGTGTAGCTGCCGAGGCGCATGGTGCCGCCCATGTCGCGCTCGCCGGCGACGACGTCCTCCTGGTCGGCCATGGTGGAGATGACCGCGTGCTTGGTGTCGGGGTCGAACTCGGCGGAGTTGGCGTCCTCGATGCCGGCCATGTTGCGGGCGGCCTCGATGACCATGCCCTGCATGCCGAGGCAGATGCCGAGCAGCGGGATCTTGCCCTCGCGGGCGTGCCGGATGGCGCCGATCTTGCCCTCGATGCCGCGCACGCCGAACCCGCCGGGGATCAGCACGCCGTCGACGCCGTCGAGCTCGCGCTCGGCGCCCTCGGGGGTCTCGCAGTCGTCGCTCTTGACCCAGCGGATGTTGACCCGCGCGTCGTTGGCGAACCCGCCGGCGCGCAGCGCCTCGGTGACCGACAGGTACGCGTCGGGCAGGTCGATGTACTTGCCGACCAGCGCGATCGTGACCTCCTTGGCCGGGCGGTGCACGCGGCGCAGGAGCTGCTCCCACTCCTTCCAGTCGACGTCGCGGAAGGGCAGGCCGAGGCGGCGCACGACGAAGGCGTCGAGGCCCTCGGCGTGCAGCACCTTGGGGATGTCGTAGATGGAGGCGGCGTCGACGCAGGAGACGACGGCGTCCTCGTCGACGTCGCACATGAGGCTGATCTTGCGCTTGATGGCCGTCTGCACGGGCCGGTCCGAGCGCAGCACGATCGCGTCGGGCTGGATGCCGATACTGCGCAGCGCGGCCACGCTGTGCTGGGTCGGCTTGGTCTTCAGCTCGCCGGACGGGCCGATGTAGGGCAGCAGCGACACGTGCAGGAAGAAGACGTTGTCGCGGCCGACCTCGTGCCTGATCTGGCGGACGGCCTCCAGGAACGGCAGCGACTCGATGTCGCCGACCGTGCCGCCGACCTCGGTGATCACGATGTCGACGTCGGGACCGGCCATGCCGCGGATGCGGTCCTTGATCTCGTTGGTGATGTGCGGGATGACCTGGACGGTGTCGCCCAGGTATTCGCCCCGCCGCTCCTTGGCGATGACGTTGGAGTAGATCTGCCCGGTGGTGACGTTGGCCGAGCCGTGCAGGTCGGTGTCGAGGAAGCGCTCGTAGTGGCCGACGTCGAGGTCGGTCTCGGCGCCGTCGTCGGTGACGAACACCTCGCCGTGCTGGAACGGGTTCATCGTGCCGGGGTCGACGTTGAGGTAAGGGTCGAGCTTCTGCATGGTGACCCGGAGACCGCGCCCCTTGAGCAGGCGGCCGAGGCTGGAAGCCGTGAGCCCCTTGCCGAGACTGGAGGCGACACCGCCGGTGACGAACAGATGCTTGGTTTGCGATGCGCTGCGCAAAGGGGCTCCCGTGGCTCGTGATGTGGCCGAAGTGTCCACGGGCTCTCAGGATATCAAACAACGCCCCTCACATGCCCGAACGGCATGACCTAGCGGTAACTTTGGTCCTTATGTCACTTGTACGGCGGGCCATGGGTGCGCTGATTCACCGTGCCTACGCGGCGATCCGGCACGCCGGGGCGATCTCCCCGGACGCCACTGCAGGTTACCGCTTCCGCCGTATCGGCGAGGGTGTCAGCATCGCCTTCCCGCCGGGAGCGATCTTCGGCGAGCGGTGGATCGAGATCGGCGAGCACACGCTGATCGGCGAGCGGGTGTCGATCTCCTGCGGCATGTGGCCCGGCGTCGAACTCGGCCCCGGCTCGATCCTGCGGATCGGCGGCTCGTGCTCGATCGGCAGGGGCTCGCACATCGTCGCCCACCAGTCGATCGACATCGGCGACCACGTCTTCACCGGTCCGTACGTCTACATCACCGACCAGAACCACGTCTACGACGACCCGAACACGCCGATCGGCCGGCAGTGGCCGCGCAACAGCCCGGTCTCCATCGGCGCGGGCTCGTGGCTCGGCACGGGGGCGATCATCCTGCCCGGCACGGTCCTGGGGCGGCAGTGCGTGGTGGCGGGCGGCGCGGTGGTGCGCGGCGAGTTCCCCGACCACAGCGTGGTCGCCGGGGTGCCCGCCAGGCGCGTCCGCGGGTACACGCCCGAGCTGGGCTGGCACGCCCCCGGCGCCGCGGAGGCCGCCGCGGCGATCGCCCTGGCGCTGGACGGGCAGGCCGGTCCGTCCTGAGAGGGGATGGACCGAACAAGCTTCTGGAGGTTAGCGTCGGTGCATGCGGACCGCCATCTGTGAGCGCCTGGGCGTCGAGTTCCCGTTGTTCGCCTTCAGCCACTGCCGCGACGTGGTGGCCGCGGTCACGAACGCGGGCGGGTTCGGGGTGCTGGGGGCCGTCGCGTACTCGCCGGGGCGGCTCGACGCCGAGCTGACCTGGATCGACGAGCGGGTGGGCGGGCGGCCGTACGGGGTGGACGTGCTCGTCCCGGGCCGGATCGACGCCTCGGCGCTCGACCTGCGGGCCCATCTGCTGGACTTCGTACCCGACCGCCACCGCGACTTCGTCGCGCACCTGCTGTCCAAGTACGGCGTGAACGCGCCGCCGCAGCCGCTCAGCGCCGTCGCGGACGAGTTCGGCAGGCGGGTGACGGCCTCGGGGGCGACCGCGCTGATCGACGTGGCGCTCAAGCACCCGATCGGGCTCATCGCCGGCGCGCTCGGGCCGCCGCCGCCGGAGATGGTCGCGAGCGCCAGGCAGGCGGGCGTGCCGGTGGCCGCGCTGGTCGGGACCGTGGAGCACGCGCGCAGGCAGGTGGTGGCCGGGGCGGACATCGTCGTGGCCCAGGGCACCGAGGCGGGCGGGCACACCGGCGAGATCTCCACGATGGTGCTCGTGCCGCAGGTCGTGGACGCGGTCGCGCCCGTGCCGGTGCTGGCCGCGGGCGGCATCGCCTCGGGACGCCAGATGGCCGCGGCCATGGCGCTCGGGGCCGAGGGCGTGTGGTGCGGCTCGGTGTGGCTGACGACCGAGGAGGCGGAGACCTCGCCCGCGCTCCGGCGCAAGCTGCTGGCCGCCTCGTCGCTGGACACCGTGCGGTCGCGGTCGCGTACGGGCAAGCCGGCGCGGCAGCTCAGGTCGGCCTGGACCGAGGAGTGGGACTCCGGGCAGGAGAGTCCCGGGCCGCTGGGGATGCCCCTGCAACTGCTGCTGGCCGAGGGGGCGATGGCCCGCATCGGCGCTGCGGCCGACCGCGGCGATCCCGGGGCCCTGGAGCTCGTCACCTACTACGTGGGGCAGGTGGTGGGCCAGCTCGACCGGGTCCGGCCGGCGCGTGACGTGGTGTACGACATGATCACCGAGTTCACCGAGGCCGTGGCCCGCCTCACCCGCACCGGCTCCCCGTAGAAGCCCCTCGAACTCCCCCTGGAAGCCCCTGGAAGCCCCTCGGAGAGGGGCGTCCCGCACCGCCCGGTAGCATGCGCGTGTGGTCGGGACACCGCCTGAGCTGGAGCGTGGCACCGGGGTTCCCGCGCACACGCAGATCGAGCACTGGCTGCTGGAGGCCATCTCCTCCGGCGAGATGGCGCCGGGCGACCGGCTGCCCGGCGAGCGGGAGCTGGCCGCCCGCCTCGGCGTGAGCCGGATGACCCTGCGCCAGGCCCTGGCCACCCTCGAACACGACGGCGTGCTGATCAGGCTTCCCGGCAGGTCGGGCGGGGCGTTCGTGGCCGAGCCGCGCATCGAGTGCGACCTGACGGGCCTGGCCGGGTTCACCGAGCAGATGCGCCGCGCCCACCTGAGGGCCGAGGCGAGGATCCTGACGGCCGCCGGTGTGCCGGCGTCCGCCGCGGTGGCCGCCGCGCTCGGCGTCGAGCCGGGGGAGCCGGTGCACGAGGTGGCCCGGGTGCGCTCGGCGGGCCGTTCGCCGGTGGCGCTCGAACGTTCCTTCTTCCCCGCCCTGCCCGGCTTCCTCGACGAGGACCTCGGCGGCTCCCTCTACGCCCTGCTCGCCACCCGCTACGACCTGGAGCCGAAGACCGCCGTCGAGCATCTCGACCCGGTGATCGCGGGCCCGCAGGAGGCGGCCGAGCTGGGCATCGCGGCGGGCGCGCCGCTCATGCGGATCGAGCGCACGGCCTACGCCGCCGACGGCACCCCGGTCGAGTACGCCCGCGACCTGTTCCGCCCCGACCGGGTACGCCTGTCGGTGCGCAGCGGCGTCACCGCGCCCGCGACCCCGCCGGGTCGTACAGCGGCTCCCTGACCACGACGCCCGGCACCCACTCCCCCTCCACCTCGACCTCCACCGCCGCCCCCGGCCCGACCGGCAGGTACGCGTAGGCGATCGACTCCTTGACCGTGTACCCGTAGCCGCCGGAGGTGACCCGGGCCACGACCCGCCCGTCCACCCGTACGGGCTCGTTGCCCAGGGCCACCGCCCGGGGGTCGGCCAGGGTGAGGCACCGGAGGCGGCGGGCCGGGTCGGGGTCGAGGGCGTCCCGGCCGAGGAAGTCCTTGTCCGGCTTGACGCAGAACCCGAGCCCGGCCTCGTACGGCGTCGTCTCGGGCCCGATGTCGGCCCCCCACACCCGGTACCCCTTCTCCAGCCGCAGGCTGTCGATGGCCCGGTAGCCGCCCGCGGCCAGGCCGTACGGCTCGCCCGCCCGCCACAGCGTCTCCCACAGCGCGAGCCCGTACTCGCTGGAGCAGTACAACTCCCAGCCCGGCTCGCCCACGAACGTCACCCGCAGCGCCAGCGCGGGCACGTCCCCCACGGTGAGCTCGCGGGCCGACATGAACGGGAGGTCCAGCGGGTCCGGGGTCAGCCCGGACAGGATGTCGCGGGCCTTGGGGCCCCACAGGGCGAAGCACGCGTACTGGCCGGTGACGTCGGCGATCCTGGCCGTCGAGCCCGTGCGGGCGGCCTGGCGGCGCAGCCAGCCGAGGTCGTGGGAGCCGGACGCGGTGCCGGTGACGATCAGGAACTCCTGCTCGCCGCGCCTGGTGACGGTGAAGTCGCACTCGATGCCGCCGCGCCGGTTCAGGGCCTGGGTGTAGGTGACGGCGCCGACCTGGCGGGCGACGCGGTTGTCGCAGACCCATTCCAGCAGGCCGGCGGCGTCCGGCCCGGTGACCTCGATCTTGGCGAAGGAGCTCTCGTCGAACAGCCCGGCCGTGGTGCGGGTGGCGCGGTGCTCCGACCCGACGGCGGGCGACCACAGGCGTCCGGCCCAGCCGCGGGGGCGTTCGTCCTCGCCCGCGGGGCCGGTGGAGTAGTGGTTGACCCGTTCCCAGCCCGCCTTCTCGCCGAAGACGGCCCCGTGGGCGGCGTGCCAGGAGTAGGCGGGCGAGACCCGCAGCGGGCGGCCGGCCGCGCGCTCGTGGCCGGGGTAGCGGATGTCGTAGTACGTCTCGTAGTTCTCGGCCGAGCGCCTGACCGTGTACGACGGCGACCGGTACTGGCGGCCGAAGCGGCGTACGTCCATGTGGTGGACGTCCATGCCGGGCTCGCCGTCGACGATCCAGTCGGCCATGACCTTGCCGATGCCGCCCGCGCCCGCGATGCCGTGGGCGCAGAACCCGGCCGCCACGAAGAAGCCGCCCACCTCGGTCTCCCCGAGGCAGAACTCGTTGTCCGGGGTGAACGCCTCGGGCCCGTTGATCAGCTTGCGGATGCCGACGTCGGCCATCGCGGGCACCCGGATCCGGGAGTTGGCGGAGATCTCCTCCAGGCGCGGCCAGTCCTCGGGCAGCAGCCTGCCGTTGAAGTCGGCCGGCACGGCGTCGTAGGAGGTCTCGGAGGCGGTCCAGGGGGCGCAGGTGCGCTCGTAGCCGCCCATGACCAGGCCGCGCACCTCCTGCCGGTAGTAGACGAGCAGGTCGGGGTCGCGCAGCGTGGGCAGGACGGCGTGGTCGTGGAAGGCGTCGGTGACGACGTACTGGTGCGACATCGGCACGATGGGGACGCGCACCCCGGCCATGCGGCCGATCTCGGCGGCGAACATGCCGCCGCAGTTGACCACGATCTCGCAGGCGATGTCCCCCTGGTCGGTGCGTACGCCGGTGACGCGCCCGCGCTCGACGCCGATGCCGAGCACCCGCGTACGGGTGCGCACGCGGACGCCGCCCTCGCGGGCGCGGGCGGCCAGGGCGTAGCACAACATCGAGGGGTCCACCTGGCCGTCGGTCGGCAGGTACGCCGCCCCCACCACCCCGGACGGGTCCATCAGCGGGAACAGCTCCACCGCCTCGGCGACCGAGATCTCCTCCAGCGGCAGCCCGAACGTCCTGGCCCAGCCGATCTGCCGGCGGATCTCGGCCATGCGCTCGGGGGACGAGGCCAGCTTGACGCCGCCGCACTCGGTCCATCCGGCGTCGAGGGTGCGGTAGAGCTCGACGGAGTACTGGTTCATCCGGGTCAGGGTGGGGTCGGAGCGGAGCTGGCCGACCAGGCCCGCCGAGTGGAAGGTGGAGCCGCTGGTGAGCTCGTCCCGTTCCAGCAGGACGACGTCGCGTTCGCCGCGTCGAGTGAGGTGGTAGGCGACGGACGCGCCGCCCACCCCGCCGCCGATGATCACGATGCGGGCCGAGTCGCTCATGGTCGCGAGGCTAACCTCCGTACCGTAAAAGGTCTAGACCGTTTACGGCGGCGGAGCTAGCATCGACCATGGCTCTGGCCCAGGTGCTCGACCGCATCCCGCTGCTGTCCGGCCTGCCGCGCTCCGTCGAGGAGCTGCCCGGCGGGATGACCAACCGCAACTACAAGGTCACCACCCCCGCCGGGGCCTACGTGGTGCGCGTGGCCGCCAGCGACGGCTCCCTGCTGCGCATCGACAAGGACGCCGAGCACGCCGACTCCCTCGCCGCCGCGCGGGCCGGGGTGGGGGCGCCCGTGCACGGCTACCTGCCGGACGTGGGCGTGATCGTGATCGGGTTCCTGCCGGGCCGGACGTTCACCGAGGCCGACCTGTGGGAGCCGGCGAACCTGCCGCGGGTGGCGGAGGTGTGCCGGCGGCTGCACGCGGGGCCGCGCTTCGTGCGGGATTTCGACATGTTCGAGGTGCAGCGGGGGTATCTGCGGATCGTCCAGGAGCGACATTTCCGACTTCCTGCGAAATATCTTGATTTCATGCCCGCCGCCGAAGAAATCAGGAAATGTTTGGCGGTACGCGCCGAGCCCACCGTCCCCTGCCACAACGATCTTCTCCCCGGCAACATCGTCGAGTGCGGCGACCGCCTCCACCTCATCGACTACGAGTACGCCGGCAACAACGACCCCTGCTTCGAGCTCGGCAACCTCTGGAGCGAGGCCGACCTCCCGCCCGGCCACCTGGAGGAACTCGTCACCGCCTACTACGGCCGCCGCCTGCGCCACAAGATCGCCCGCGCCCGGCTGCTCGGCCTCATGTCCAAGTACGGCTGGACCCTGTGGGCCTCGATCCAGGACGGCGCCAACGACACGCTCGACTTCGACTTCTGGTCCTGGGGCATGGAGAAGTACGAGCGTGCGGCGGCCGAGTTCACCCGGCCGGGGCTGGCGCGCGTGATGGAGGCCGCGGCGGGGGCAGGCTAGGGGGATGTTCGCCGCGCTGACCGGTCTCGGGCTGTCCACCGCCGCCGGCCTGAACGCCTACATCCCCCTCCTGGTCGTGGGCGTGCTGGCCAACCTCACCGACAGGGTGAAGCTGCCCGACGGCTACTCCTGGCTCTCGAACTGGGGGGTGCTGGCGATCATCGCGGTGCTGCTGCTCGCCGAGATGGTCCTCGACAAGGTGCCGGCCGTCGACACCGTCAACGACGCCATCCAGACCGTGGTGCGCCCGGCCGCGGGCGGCGTGGTCTTCTCCGCCACCAACGCCGCCGCCGAGCTCGACCACTCGACCTGGATGGCCGAGAACCCGTGGGCCGGCTGGCTGCTGGGCATCGTGATGGCGCTGGCCGTCCACACGCTGAAGGCGACGGCCCGTCCGGTGATCAACGCGGGCACGGCGGGGGTGGGCGCGCCCGTGGTCAGCACCGCCGAGGACGCCGGCTCGCTCGGCATGAGCCTGATCGCGGTGTTCCTGCCGCTGCTGGTGATCGTCGTGCTGCTGCTCCTCGCCCTGCTCGCGTGGTGGACCTTCAGGCGGGTACGCCGCCTGCGCGCCCGGCGCAGGATCAGGAGAAATCCACCGCCAGGCTGAGTACGCCTCACCCTGCGGGCTGATCCGCTCCCCCGTCCCGCGCTCCTACGGTGTTCCCTCATGAAGCGAGTCATCATCACGGGGGGAGTCGCTGCTCTCGGCCTGGCCGCGCTGGTGCCCGTCGGCCTGGGCGGCAACGGCAAGCTGCGGGCCGACCTGGGCCCCAAGGGCAGGACCCTGGGCACGCTGCTGAGGATCAAGGACGGGAAGTCGTCCGTCATGGGCGACCTGCTCGCGTTCGAGGTCAAGCACAACCCTGACAAGAAGGACAAGGGCAGCGCGATCGACTCGTACCCGTTCGCGGTCGTGCCGACCCCGCAGGGCGGCGCGCTGGTCACGGACGTGGGCGGCAACGACGTGCTCCAGGTGAGCGCGTCGGGCAAGGTGACGCTGCGGGCGGTGTTCCACGCCCGCAAGGTCGCGGCCCCGGCCATGCTGAAGCTGCCCAAGGGCAGCAAGGTGCCGATGCAGTCGGTGCCGATGGGCATCGCGGCCGCCCCCGACGACTCCTACTACGTCGCCGAGCACGCCGGGTTCCCGCAGCCCGAGGGCGTGGCCAGGGTGTTCAGGCTGGCCGGGAAGAAGGCCTAGACCGCCGTCAAGGGCTTCACGACCGCGGTCGACGTCGCCTTCGACGGCGCGGGCCGCCTGCTCGTGCTCGGCTCGGTCGGCCCGGTGCCCTCCGACCACCAGCCCCGTACGTCGCTCTACCGGATCGAGGCCGACGGCAGGCGCACCGAGCTGCTCAAGCCCGGCACGCTGACCGTGCCGCTGGGCATGGCCGTCGCCGGCGACGGGTCGGTCTACGTGTCCAACAAGGGCTTCACCCCCGGCAAGGGCGAGATCGTCCGGGTGGAGCTGCCCGCATAGGCGTGTGAGCGCCATGGCCCCCAACCCCCTGGCGCGCTCACACGAAGGGCCCGGCAGCAGCGTCCGCGCTGCCGGGCCCTTCACCATGTCCCGAGGCCTTTCCCAGCGTTCTGAGCCAGCCCTCCAGCACGCGGACGAACTCCGCCGGGCGCTCCTCGTGCAGCCGGTGGCCCGAGCCCTCCCAGCACACGACCTTCGACTCCGGATGCCTGAGCAGCCCCGCCTCCCAGGCCGCGCGTTCGGGGTCGGCCCAGATCGACAACACCGGACAACCTCTGCGGGCCAGGTAGTCGTCACTGGCCGGCCGCACGCCGATGGCCCCCGGAGCGGTGAACATGGCCTCGAACGCCTCGGCCAGCACGTGCGGGGGCATGCCGTACAGGCGGCGCTTGTGCCAGCGGCGGATGACGGCCGGGGTGGCGGAGGTGGTGCACCACCGGTCGATCTCCTCGGCGACGGCGTGCGGGTGCTCGCCGCGCAGGCCCGCGATCATGCCGGGGAAGCTCGCGGCGAGGTCCTGGCTCATGCCGTAGCCGGGGTCGAGGGTGACCAGCGCCCGTACGCGTCCGGGGTGCTCGACCGCGAGGATCGAGACGACCTGGGCGCCCATCGAGTGGCCGACCGGGATCACCTCGGGCACGTCCAGGCGGTCGAGCAGCGTGTCCAGGTCCTCGGCCATCGCCCTCGGGGTGTTGCCGGCCTCGGGGACCGAGGAGTAGCCGTGGCCGCGCAGGTCCACGGCGATGACGCGGTGGCGGGCGGCGAGGGCGTCGAGGTGCCAGGACCACTGGTGGGAGTCGGCGCCCCAGCCGTGCACGAGCAGCAGCGGCGGGTCGCCGGAGCCGTCGTCGGTGTAGAAGAGGCGGAGGGCTGACGAAATTTCAGCGTGTGGCACGAAATATCCCCTTATTTGAGGGCGCGGATGGCGGCGCACACCCGGTTCGTGGCGTCACCGGCCGCGGGCAGGATCGGGCCCGTGCCGAAGAAGCCGTGGAACAGGCCCTCGTACCGGACGGTCTCCGCCTCGACCCCGCAGTGGCGCAGGTGGCGGGCGTACGCCTCGCCCTCGTCGCGCAGCGGGTCGTGCCCGGCCGTGATCACCAGCGCCGGCGGCAGCCCGCGCACGTCCGCGCCCAGAGGCGAGCTGTACGGCTCCCCGCGCCGCCCCCGGTCGGGCTGGTAGCAGTCCCAGAACCACCGCATGTGCGCCGTGGTCAGGAAGTATCCCTCGCCGTTCTGGTCGTACGAGGGCCAGTGGCGGGTGGCGTCCGTGGCGGGGTAGACCAGCACCTGCAGCACGATCGGCGGCCCGCCCTCCTCGCGCGCCCGCAGGCAGGTGACGGTGGCCAGGTTGCCGCCCGCGCTGTCGCCCGCCACCACCAGCGCGCCGGGGTCGGCGCCGAGCCCGGCCGCGTGCTCATGGGCCCAGCGGGTGACGGCGAAGGCGTCCTCGACGGCGGCCGGATAGGGGTGCTCGGGCGCGAGCCGGTAATCGGCGGCGACCACGACCGCCCCGGCCCCGGCGCAGATCTGACGGCAGACGCCGTCATGGCTGTCCAGCGATCCCAGCGTGAACCCGCCACCGTGGAAGTACACGACAAGAGGCCGCCCCGCCGCGCCCTCCGCGCCCTCCGTGCTCTCCGTGCTCTCCGTGCTCTCCGTGCTCTCCGTGCTCTCCGTGCTCTCCGGCGGCCAGTAGACGCGCACGGGGACGCCCGCCGCGTCGCGGTCCTCGACCCGGCCCACGGGCATCGGCGAGGGGCTCGGGACCGAGGCCAGCACGCGGCGCGCCGCCACCGGGTCCCAGGGCCCCTCGCCCTTGGGGAAGAACTCGCTCATCAGGTCGATGACCGCGCGGGTCGGCTCGTCAACGGCCATCCCCGGCCCCCTTCTCCGAGTCGTCCTCCGCGGCGGGGGCCTGGCCCGTGAGGCGGCCGAGCAGCGCCGTCTCCCCCGCCGTCCAGCCGCCGTCGATCGCCAGCTCCGCGCCCGTGACGTACGAGGCCGCGTCCGACAACAGGAACGCGATCGCCTCGGCGACCTCCTCGGGCTCCCCCCACCGCCCGGCGGCGGCCAGCGGGAACGTGCCCTCCCCCGAGACCGCGCCCAGCGAGGCCGTCATCGGGGTGACGATCATCCCGGGATGCACCGAGTTCACCCGGATGCGGTCCCGCCCGAACTCCAGCGCCGCGATCTTGGTCAGGCCGCGTACGCCCCACTTCGACGCGCCGTACCCGCCCGTGCCGGGCAGCGCGGTCAGCCCCGCGACCGACGAGAGGTTCACCACGGCCCCGCCGCCGCAGGCCCGCATGGCCCCGGCCACCGCCTTGAGCCCGAGGAACACGCCGACCAGATTCACCTGGAGCACGCGCTCGAACTCGGCCAGGGACTGCTGCTCGATCGTCCCCACGGTGGCGATGCCGGCGTTGTTCACCAGCCCGTCGAGCCTTCCGTGCGCCTCGACGGCCGCGTGCACGACGGCGGCCCACTGCTCGGGGTCCCGCACGTCGTGCGGGACGAACGTGCCCCCGACGTCCTTGGCGGTGGCCGCCCCCTCCTCGGTGAGGACGTCGGTGAGCACGACCCGCGCCCCGCCCGCCGCGCACCGGCGTGCCGTGGCCGCCCCCATGCCCCGGGCGCCACCCGTGATGATCACTACCTTGCCTTCGAGCACGCGCACCCCTCATCCGAGACGACCGAACATGTGCACTGAAACACGCGCTCACGTCCCCGATCAAGGGCTTGCTCGGCATGATCGCCGGAACCCCGGGACCCCGCCGCGCGTTGAACCCCTCGCGCGTCGAACTATCCTTCTAGGCAACGACTCCACGGGAGGTGGCGGAGATCAGCGAGTTCCTTGTCATCGTGCTGGCCGTCCTGGCGTTCCTCCTGCTGCTGACCGGCGTGGGCATCTATCTGCTGGTCAAACTGGGCAAGAAGGCCGCCAAGAAGGCCCGGCAGGCCACCACCCGGCTGACCACGCACGTCAACGCCATGGGCACCGGCGACGCGGCCGAGGTCGAACGCCTCCGGCTCGACCTGCGCCGCGAGGTGGCCCTCACCCGCCAGGCCGTCGAACAGGCCGAGCAGCGCGGCTGGGGCCTCGGCGACCTGCCCCGGCTCCTGGCCGACCTGTCCGCCCAGGCCGACGTGCACGACGGCCAGCTCGCCACGTACGCCCAGCAACGCCGCGTCTCGTCGTACGTCGACCACGCCGCGCTCGACCGGCTGCGCGGGCACCAGGCCAAGCTGACCGCCATGTGCGCCCGCATCCGCGCCGACCTTCTGGGCGACCAGATGCACCACGCGTCGTCCGGCATCGACGAGCTGTACTCGCGTACCGAGCTGGAGATCGAGGCCCGCCGCCGTCCTCCGGACCCGCTGGACCAGATCGACGAGCTCTACCGCCGCTCGATGGAGCAGCGCAAGGACCACTCCTGAGGGTCACCGTCCGTGACACAATAGGCTCGCGGAGTAACCTTAGGAGGCGCGCATGAGTACAGCCCTTCCTGAGTGGTTCTACCCCGGCCCACCCGGCGGCTGGACCGCCGACATGCTCGATCACCTTCCCCCCGGCGCGCCCCGGCACGTCGAGCTGATCGACGGGTCGCTCATCATGATGTCGCCGCAGACCGCCTTCCACCTGTACACGATCAGGTTGCTGGAGAATGCCCTGAAACCGCCCGCACATCTCGCGGTGGTCCGTGAGATGACCGTCACTCTGGGCCTACGGCAGCGGCCGGAACCGGACATCCTGGTGGTGGAGAAGTCCGCGATCGGGCCGGAGACGACTTCCTTCCGCCCAGAGGATGTACACCTTGTCGCCGAGGTGGTTTCAGAGGAGTCCAGGGAGCGGGATCGCAGCACCAAACCGATCAAGTACTCAGACGCCGGCATCCAACACTTCTGGCGGGTGGAGCAGGAAGACGGCCTACCCGTCGTCTACACCTTTGAGCTGGAACCCGCAGTCAAGGCTTATGTCCCCACCGGCATCCATCGTAAGCAGTTGCGAGCTTCCGTCGGGTTCGACGTGGACATCGACCTCGGCCTGGAATGGCCGCCCGCCTAGCTCCGGCCGTGGCCAGGGTGGCCATGGGGGGCCCGGGCGGGTCCTGAGGCCCCTTGACGGCGCGGACGGCCGCGGCGCCGGGGTCAGCGGTGCCGGCGGTACTGCAGCTCCATGATCCCGCCGCCCGAGGCGAAGCTGGAGACCAGGTCGAGCCGATAGGACTTGGGGACGCCGTCGAACAGCCTGGTGCCCTCGCCCGCGACGTAGGGGAACACGCTCAGCCGGAGCTCGTCGATCAGGTCGAGCCGCATGAGCGACCGCCAGAGGCCGACGCCGCCCCAGACCAGGAGGTGGCCGTCGCCGCCCAGCCTGAGCTTGTCGATCTCCGCCGCCGCGCCGCCGGAGGCGATGGTGGTGTTGGCCCAGTCGGCCGTCTTCATGGTCCGGGAGAAGACGACCTTGCGGCCGGCGGTCAGGATGTCGGCGAACGGGTGGTCGGGGGCGGTCGTCATGCCCTTGGCGATGCCCTCGTAGGCGGTGCGGCCCATGACGTGCGCGTGGGCGCTCCGGAGGAAGTCGAGGTAGGCCGGGGAGTCGGGCCGGCTGTTCTCGGGCAGGTCGAAGCAGAACTTCCAGAAGTCGGTGCCCTCGTCGGCGAGCAGGCCGTCGAGGGAGTAGTTGAACACTGTCGCTATCAGCTTCCGCATGAGCGCGTCTCCGTGGTCTCGGGTCGTACGGTGACACGTAAGACATCGCAGCCGCCCGGAAATCATCGGTGCCCGGCCGGGCGCCGCTCAGTACTTGTCGACGCAGATGGTCAGCGCCGGGACGGGCCACGTCCAGGAATGTCTGGTCACGCCGCGACAAGCAGTGGCGTCCTTGTCGGCGTTCCCCCGCAGAACGCGCCGCACGGTGAACGTCTTCGGCGCTCGACACTTGCGAGCGAAGTCCACGTATTCATCGTTCTTCGACCACTTGTAGCAGTAGTCCCGCCCGAACTGGTACGCCAGGCAGTACAGCACGTCGTCGTGGACGAGGTAGCGGTGGTTGGTCTCGCCGTCGCAGAGCCCGGAGGGTGTGGTGATGGCGGCCACCCGATAGGGCGCACCCCGCTTGCAACTGTCGACCACCGGCGCGTTCGGCAGGCCGGACAGGCAGTCACCGACCTTGAAGTCGGCCACCGGCTCGCTCGGGGCCGAGGTCGGAGCCACAGTCGGAGCCACAGTCGGGGCCACAGTCGGGACCGAGGTGGGTGGCGCCTGAGTGGGGAAGTCGGTGGGCGCGGGGAACGACGACGTCTCGGCCGGCTCGGTCGTGGTCCTCGGAGAACCGGTCAGCGTCTCGTGCACGGTGTTCTTGAGTACGTTCTTCCCGACCACCGCGAGCACCACCAGGACGACGGCCACCACCGCGGCCCCAATGCCGACCATTTTCGACCGTCCGGCACCCGAAGCCGCCTCGACCTGCCGGGCAGGCGGCGAGACCGGCTCCGGCTGCGCGGCCTCGCGTAATCGCGCGGCCCACTGCGCGGGCATGGGACGACTGAACGGGGGCTGGTCGAGCGCGGTCGTGGCGAACTCCGCCAGACCGGGATGGACGGCGGCCAACGCGGACACGTCGGTGGCGGACGGGTCACGGGCGAAGACGCGGATGGCCAGCAGCGCGAACTGGTAGGCGTCACCCTGCGGCGTCCCCGGCTGCTCCCCGGCGGGGATCCGCCGGTCGGGCGGCGTCTCCACGGGCGGCAGCGCCCGCGCTCCCCCCAGCCCCATCGCGTCGCAGCCGATGAGGAAACATCCCGGCCGGGGCTCCGTCGTGAACAGCACGTTCTCAGGGGACAGGTCGCCGACGACGACGCCCATCGCGTGCAGGCGGGCGAGCGTGTCGGCGAGATCGGCCAGGATCAGCAGACGGTCGCGGCCGGAGACGTCCTCCCGGCCGAACAGGCGGTCGACGGTCGCGAGCCGGCGTACCGCGCCGGACGGGCCGGGCCTCTCGCGGAAGAACCGCTGAGGCACGGTCCGCATCAGGAAGCCGACGACGGCGCCGTTCTCCGCCACCAGTTCGGCCGGCCAGGCCGCGCGCTCCTCCAGCCAGGCGGCGTCCGACGGGGAGAGACGGCCGGTCAGCCGGGTCATCGCGGTGAGGACGGCGATGTCGAGACCCGGTCGGACGTCGTAGTCGATCTCCTTGTACGCGACGCCCAGCCGGCCGTTGATCCTGCCGCTGAGCTCCTCGTGGACCATCCCCTGGCCCTCACGCCCGAGCGGCCGCCCCAGGGCGAGCTTTGCGCGGCCGATCACGATTTGTCACCCCTGGCCTTGACCATGCAGCGACCCTAGTTCCGCCGACACCGAAGATCAAAGAGACATGGCTCACCTCCGGCGCCGGGCCATTCGGCCGCCAACGACTTTCCCAAGAGGAAAGCAGATGATACTTTCCTTATAGGAAAGTAGTAGTCGACCTCGGGGAAGGCCCATGAACCAGCACGACGCCCAGACTTCGCTCGACGACATCCACCGCCTCCAGGAGACGACCCGGAAGCAGATCGTCCACCAGAGCTTCGCGCTCCCGCGCGTGGCCGTCTCCGCGCTCGGCATCTTCGTCGCCCTCGCGGCCATCGACCTCCCCAGCCCCTGGTACTTCGTCGGCGCGGCCCTCGGGGTGGTCGTGTACGCCAGCGTGGGCATCGTCTACGAGCACCGGGCCTCGGTCCGCCGCAAGGCCACCGGCCTGGAGGCGCTGTTCCACGGCGGGCTGCTGGCCTGCGTCATGGTCGCCTTCGCCATCGGCCGGATCGCCGCCTTCGCGCTGCTCGACCTGCCGCCCCACGGGCTGCTGTCACAGGCCGGCGCGGGCGCGGTCGTGGCGGCCTTGGCCTACGTCGCGGCCACGCCCGTCAACCGCTCCATCATGAAGGCGATCGTCCGGCGGGGCCGGGCCGCCTGATGGATCCTCATTTCGACGAGTTCCTGCACGTCCCGGCGCGTCTGTCGGTCGTGGCGCTGCTGGCGCCGGCCGAGTGGGTGGACTTCGGCTTCCTCAGGGACTCGGTCGGCACCAGCGACTCGGCGCTGTCCAAGCAGGTCTCCGCGCTGGCCGCCGCCGGGTACGTCATCGTCCGCAAGGACCAGGACAAGCGGGCGCGGCGGACGTACGTGCAGCTCACCCCTCAGGGACGGCTGGCCTTCCAGCGGCACGCGGCGGCCCTGGAGCGGATCGTCGCCCTCGCCCGCGATTCCGCCGACCGGCCCACCGCCGAGCAGCGCTGAGGGGCCGAGGCGAAGGTCCGCGCGACGCGCGGGACGGTCGTGGGTGTCGGCGTCAGGCGGGGGCGCGCCGAAGTGGCCGCGTTCGTGCACGGCGGGCGTAGCGGTTCTCTCCAGACCCGGCGAAGGCGGAGCTCCTCGCCCGTCCGGCCAGGCATCACACTCAGCTGCCCCACTGCGAGGAGATCGCGGCGGCCAGTTCCTCTTCCGTGGCGCCCTGGCGGACCATGGCCTTGGTGGCCTGGGCCTGGGCCGTCGTGGGCAGGCGGCCCTCGATCAGCAAGGGCAGCGAGAGCCGTCGTATCAGCACCTCCGAGGCCGCGATCCCGTACGGGCGGCGCGTCACGGCCACGTTGACCCGGAGCGCGTGCTCGTTGCCGGGCGGCACACCGGGACGGTCGATCTCGACGGCCGAGTAGCGGAAGCCGTTGGCGAGGTCGCAGGCGGCGCATCCGGCCGGGCCACGGCTCAGCCTGCCGCCGCACTCGGCGCACGTCAGGCGGTCGTAGGCGGCGTCCACGACGCGCCAGGGGTGCCTGTCGGGCTCGTCGACCACCATGCGGGCGATGAGCTGCTCGTCCTGGGGCTCCACGGTGCCGAACTCCTCGCGCAGGAAGGCACGCCAGCCCTCCTCGACCAGTTCGTCCACCAGGCCGGCGCAGCGGTCGCAGTCCGGCGCGCCGGCGGGCTCCTGGTGTCCGCACATCTCGCACTGCCGCATGCCCGCACCGTACAAGCCGGGCAGGCCGGGGTGCATCGCAATCTTCCGGCCGCCGTTTATTCGTTTGCGACGGCCGTGCCGGACGCGGCATACTCGACCGCGTTGATCACAGCGATGCGAAGGGAGGCTGAGACCGTGATGAATGTTGCCCGCGTGCCGTTTTCCGCGTCCTCAGACCTTCCCACCAGGCATCCGCTGACCTGATCCGTTCGGCGAGCCGGTGGGCCTCGATCCTGGAGGGATCTCACCGTGCCCAAGCACTCGCAGCACCGCCGGCGTGGCAAGTTCGCGCTCGACGCCGACGACATCGAATGGCTCGACAGCACCCCCGCGACCGATGACGGCCCGCCCGAGGGCGACCGCTGGTCCACCTGGGACCAGAGCACGCCCACCGAGAAGGGGCCGAAGCCGTACCCCGGCTGGCTGGTCACCGAGCTGGCCGCCGTCGACACCGAGCACGGCCTGCTCAAGACCGGCAAGGAGGCCGACGTCCATCTGATCTCGCGTGGCGTGCCCGGCACCGACCGGATCTGCCTGCTGGCGGCCAAGCGGTACCGCTCCTCCGAGCACCGCCTGTTCCACCGGGACTCCGGCTATCTGGAGGGCCGCAGGGCCCGCGAGAGCCGGATGAACCGGGCCATGGCCAACCGCACCTCGTTCGGCAAGCAGGTGATCGCCGCGCAGTGGGCGGTGGCCGAGTTCGGGGCGCTCTGCCGGCTCCGGGAGCTGGGGGTGCCGGTGCCGTACCCGGTGCAGATCCTGGGGACGGAGATCCTCCAGGAGTTCGTCGGCACTCCCGACGGGTACGCCGCCCCGCGCCTGGCCCAGGTCTCCGACGGCCTCGACGACCTGTGGAGGCAGCTCGTGGACGCCATGGTGACGATGGCCCGGGAGGGGCTGGCGCACGGGGACCTGTCGCCGTACAACCTGCTGGTGCACGAAGGGCGGCTGGTGATCATCGACCTGCCGCAGATCGTGGACGTGATCGCCCACCCGGCGGGCCCGTCGTACCTGGAACGGGACGCGCGCAACGTGGCCACGTGGTTCGCCGCCAAGGGTGTGGCCGCCGCGGACCCCGACGCGCTCGCCGGCCTCCTTCGCAAGGAGTCCGGCCGGACGTGATCGGCCCCGGAGCGTCTAGGTACGCGCGTCGGCGAGCGGGGCCGGTTCCCGCTCCGCCGCCGCCGGGGGCCGGGCGTCGAGGAGGACGCGGACCACGCCCACCCACACGAGGGCCGATCCGAGCAGGTGGGCGACGATGACGGCCTCGGCGAGGTCCGTGACGATCTGCGTCAGGCCCACGAGCCCCTGGGCGAGCAACACGGCCAGGAACAGCGTGGTCCGCAGATGAGCGGCCGAACCCGGCTCGCGCCGCGTCCTGAGCCACAGGGCGACGGCGAGGCCAAGGCTGAGCGCGGCGGCCGCCCCGTGCAGCCAGGTCATCGCCGTCCAGTTGAACGGCATGCGCGGCACGTCGGAGGAGTCACCCGCGTGCGGCCCGGTGCCGGTGACGATCGTGCCCGCCACGACCAGCACCGCCACGGACGCGATCAGCGCCACCGGAAGGCGGCCCGCCGGCGCGGAGAGGGGCCGCGCGGGCCGGTCGAGCAGGCGGGCCTTGTGCCAGACGACCGTGGTGGTGGTCAGGAACAGCACGGCGGCCAGGAAGTGCGCGGTGACGAGGTACGGGCTCAGCCGCGCCCACACGGTGAGCCCGCCGACGACCGCGTTCAGCACGACGATCCAGAACTGCGCCCACGCCCACCGGGTCAGCTCGGGCACGGGACGGCTCTGTAGCCGCGCGACGACGATGAGCCAGCCGACGGCTACGCACACGACCCCGGACAACACCCGGTTGCTGAACTCGATCGCGCCGTGGACGCCGAGCTCGGGCGTCGCCGCGAAACCGGCCTCCGAGCAGCGAGGCCACCCGTCACAGCCCAGCCCGGACCCGGTCAGCCGGACGACTCCGCCGGTCACGATGATCATCAGGCTGGTCGCCGGCGCCGCGCCCGCGGCCCGTCGCAGGGCCACGCGCTCGAAGCCGACCCGGATGCCGGGCGGCGGGCGGCCACCCCCGCCGTTCGGGCAGAGGTGGCCTGCTCCCCCCGTGGGTCAGCTGGTGGCGTTCTTCTTGGTGAGTTCACCGGTGGCGGCGTCGACCATCACCTCGTGCTTGGTCCCGTCCGGGGTCATCACGTCGGACTTCCAGACGGTCTTGCCGTTCTCGGTGTCGAGCTTCAGCTCGGTGACGCGTCCTTCCGGTACGGCGGCGGCGATCTTGTCGGCGGCCTGGGCGTAGTCGAGCTTGGCCTCGGAGATGCGGGTACGCATCTTGGCCTTCTCCTGCTCGTCCTCCTGCTTGGCCATCGGGCCCTTGACGACCTTGCCGGACTCCACGTCCATCTGGTGTTCGGTGCCGTCGGAGCCGACGACCTCGACCTCCCAGATCTTGCCGTTCTCCTTGCTCTCGACGGAGACGACCTTGGACCCGGGCACCGCGGCCATGGCGACCTTGGCGGCCTCCTTCAGCTCTCCGGCCCCCGGCTTCATCATGGACGTGCTACCCGGCGACGGGGACATGGTCCCCGTGGCGGGCGGGCTCTCCATCGACGGAGACGGGCTTCCCATGGTCGGACCCGGTGTCGGTTCGACGGCGAACTGGCCGACTTCCCGTACGGCGCCGCAGCCGGCGGCGAGCACCGCCGCACCGACCAGAGCCCCGATGATCGACTTGTTCATACCAGGACCGCTGCCCCAGGATCCTGCCTTCATTCCCGCAGGTCAGAACCCTGGGTCTCTCTCAGGAGCGATATCGCCCGCCCGGCAGGGGCATACGTCGCCCCTGCCGGTCCTAGCGGACGCCCGCCTCGCGCATGTCCCGGAGCTCGCGCTTGAGCTCCTTGATCTCGTCGCGCAGCCGCGCGGCCACCTCGAACTGAAGGTCGGCGGCCGACTGGTGCATCTGCTCGGTCAGCGACTCGATCAGCGACTCCATCTGCGCCCGCGGCATCTCGCCCGCGATGGCCTTGGCGTGCTGACCGGCCTGGCGGGCGGCGAACCCGGGCACCGGGGCTTTGCCGCGCGACTGCTGACGACCGCCGCCGAGCAGCTTGTCGGTGTCGGCGTCCTCGCGCTGGAGGGAGTCGAGGATGTCGGCGATCTTCTTGCGCAGCGGCTGCGGGTCGATGCCGTTGGCCTCGTTGTAGGCCATCTGCTTGGCCCGCCGCCGGTTGGTCTCGTCGATGGCCCGCTCCATCGACGGCGTGACCTTGTCGGCGTACATGTGGACCTGGCCGGACACGTTTCGGGCGGCGCGGCCGATCGTCTGGATCAGGGAGGTCTCCGAACGCAGGAAGCCCTCCTTGTCGGCGTCGAGGATGGCCACCAGCGACACCTCGGGCAGGTCGAGACCCTCGCGCAGCAGGTTGATGCCGACCAGCACGTCGAACTCGCCGATGCGCAGCTCGCGCAGCAGCTCGATGCGGCGCAGCGTGTCGACCTCGCTGTGGAGGTAGCGGACCCGGATGCCGAGTTCGAGGAGATAGTCGGTCAAGTCTTCGGACATCTTCTTGGTCAGCGTCGTGACCAGGACGCGCTCGTCGCGCTCGGCGCGCTCGCGGATCTCGTGCACCAGGTCGTCGATCTGCCCCTTGGTGGGCTTGACGACGATCTCGGGGTCGACCAGGCCGGTGGGCCGGATGACCTGCTCGACGACGTCACCCTTGACCCGCCCCAGCTCGTACGGCCCCGGCGTGGCCGACAGGTAGACCGTCTGCCCGATGCGCTCCAGGAACTCCTCCCACTTCAGCGGCCGGTTGTCCAGCGCGGACGGCAGCCGGAACCCGTGGTCGACCAGCGTGCGCTTGCGCGAGGCGTCGCCCTCGTACATGGCGCCGATCTGCGGCACGGTCTGGTGGGACTCGTCGAGGACCAGCAGGAAGTCTTCGGGGAAGTAGTCGAGCAGCGTGTTGGGCGCGGTGCCGGCGGCGCGGCCGTCGAGGTGGCGGGAATAGTTCTCGATGCCGGAGCAGGTGCCGATCTGGCGCATCATCTCGAGGTCGTAGGTGGTGCGCATGCGCAGCCGCTGGGCCTCCAGCAGCTTGCCCTGCCGCTCCAGCTCCGACAGCCGCGCGGCCAGCTCGGACTCGATGCCGGCCACGGCCGCCGCCATGCGCTCCTCGCCGGCGATGTAGTGGGAGGCGGGGAAGATGTAGAGCTCTTCGTCCTCGGTGATGACCTCGCCGGTCAGCGGGTGCATGGTGGCGAGCTTCTCGATCTCGTCGCCGAACATCTCGATGCGCACGGCCAGCTCTTCGTACTTCGGGATGATCTCGATCGTGTCGCCGCGCACCCGGAACGTGCCCCGGGTGAAGGCCAGGTCGTTGCGCGTGTACTGCATGTCGACCAGGCGGCGCAGGAGCTGGTCGCGGTCGACCTCCATGCCGACGCGGAGCCTGGCCATGCGGTCGACGTACTCCTGCGGGGTGCCCAGGCCGTAGATGCACGAGACGGAGGCGACCACGATGGTGTCGCGGCGGGTGAGCAGCGAGTTGGTGGCCGAGTGGCGCAGCCGCTCGACCTCGTCGTTGATCGAGGAGTCCTTCTCGATGTACGTGTCGCTCTGCGGCACGTACGCCTCGGGCTGGTAGTAGTCGTAGTAAGAGACGAAATATTCGACCGCGTTGTTGGGCAGCATCTCGCGCAGCTCGTTGGCGAACTGGGCGGCGAGCGTCTTGTTGGGCTGCATGACCAGCGCGGGCCGCTGCAGCCGCTCGATCAGCCAGGCGATCGTGGCCGTCTTGCCGGTGCCGGTGGCGCCGAGCAGGACGTTGTCCTTCTCCCCGGCCTTGACGCGGCGCTCCAGCTCGGCGATGGCCGTCGGCTGGTCGCCGGATGGAGTCATCTCGGTGACGACCTCGAAGGGCGCCACCTTCCGCTGCAAATCTGTGACCGGACGCATGCTGCCACTGTAGGCGGCGCCACCGACAGAAACCGTCAGGCCGCCGGCCCCCCGATCCGGGGGAACGGAGTGGTGGAGAAGACCACCTCGACCGGCACCTCGAAGTATCCGGCTATCCGCAACGCCAGGTGAAGGCTCGGGCTGTATTCGCCCCGCTCCAGGTACCCGACGGTCTGGTAGTGGACCTCCAGCGCGTCGGCGAGCTGCCTGCGGGTCACCCCGCGCTCGGCGCGCAGCAGCGCGATGCGGTTGTGGACGGTCCCGCTCATCAATCCTCCGCGTAGTAGGTCTGCTCCATCCATAGCACCTCCACTACAGGACGTAACAGACATATGACGACACATTGCAAGCGAACAGCAAGTCATACCCGATACGGTCGGATTCGCCTGTAGCGGAAAAGGAAGGTTCGATGTCACGACCCCGAGAGGCACTGATCCAGGCAGGTCAGGGCATAGCCCAAGCGGTCGCTCAAGGAGGTGACGTACGGCAGGCGATGAGCCAGGCGATCGGACAGGTCACCGAACAGGCCGGTCAGCTCACCGGCCAGGCCCCCGGCTTCGCGCTCAACCCGCACGACTTCGCCGCCGCCCGCGACGGCGGCGCCTCCGTCGGCACGCTGATCGAGGCCAGGTCCGCCTCGCTGAACGAAGCCGGCGAGATCGTCAACCGCAGCTTCGCCGAGAACGGCATGCACGTCATCTCGCCGGTGGTGATCCCCAAGGGCAGCACGGCCAAGGTGGTCATCCCGCTGACCGTTCTCGTCGTCCTGGGCCTGATCGGCGCGCTCGGCGGCATCGTGCCGGGGTCGGACATCTTCTTCGGCCCCCATTACTGGGTCGTGCTCGTCCTGGCCGCCGCGTTCCTGTGGTGGCGCAGGAGCGTGGTGATGGTGCCCGAGGGCTGCAAGGCGCTGATCACCAAGTTCGGCAAGCTGGTGCACATCGCCGACCCGGGCCGGGTGACGCTGTTCAACCCGTGGAAGCGGGTCAGCTACATCGTCAACACCACCCGCGAGTACCCCTTCAACGCCCCCATCAGGGAGGCCCCGACCCAGCAGGGCGTCAAGGCCAGCGTCGACCTGTTCCTGCAGTTCAGGATCGAGAACCCGGCCGAGTTCATCTTCGTGCTCGGCTCGGTCAGCGGCTTCCAGTCCAAGCTGCAGAACGCCATCAGCGAGGTCACCCGGTCCCTGATCTACGCCCAGCGGGCCGAGGACATCTACGACCTGGTGGGCGAGAGCACCCTCGGCATGCTGGAGAACCTCAACCAGCAGTTCCTGCCCGCCGTACGGCTCACCGACGTGAACATCACCCACGCCGAGCCGTCCAGCCAGGAGTACCGCATGGACCTGGCGGCCCCCGAGATGGTCCGCGTGGCCAAGGAGGCCTACACCTACGAGTACGAGCTCCAGCTGCGCAAGGAGCAGAACGAGGGCGACCTGGTCAAGGAGCTGGCCGGCCTCCAGGAGACGCTGAGCGCCATCCAGGCCGAGATCGCCGGCTACCAGGCCCGCATGGACACCGCGCTCGAACGCGCCAGCCACCAGGCCACCGCGCAGGCCAGGCAGCGCCTGGTCGAGGCCGAGTCCACGGCCAACGCCAACGCCGCGCTCCTGGAGGCCCAGGCCCTGGACATCCGGGCGCTGTCGGCCGCCGAGGCCCCCGAGATCCTCGACTACCGCTTCCAGCAGGACCTGCTGAACAAGCTGGAGTCGGTGGCCACCAGGCTGCCGCAGGTGGTGCAGGTGGGTGAGCACACCGACATCGACTTCCTGGCCCTGGCCCAGCAGCTCGTGGGCGGCAAGGGCGCGGCGCTGTTCTCCGCCGAGGACATGGCGGCCATCCGCGGCCGGCTCGGCGAGATCGCCGCCCGCGTCAGCGACCGCGAGGACGAGATCGCGGCCCTGCTGAAGAAGGCCGCCGCCGACGTGAGCGAGCCGCAGGCGACGCCTGAGCCCGACCACGACCTGGAAAGCACGGTCGAGCGCCTGCTGCCCGGCCGCCTGAGCGAGGGTGAGGTCCGATGACCCGCGAGTTCTCCAAGATCAAGGAGTCGCTGGCCTCCTGGTCCGACATCCGCCAGCTCCTGCGCGGCGGCGAGCAGGGCCAGCTCGTGCCCGTCGTGATCCCCAAGGACCGGCGCGGCTTCTCCTGGATGGCGCTGGTCCTCCTGGCGCTGTACTTCGCCGGCATGGCCGCGCTCACCGACCTCACCGTGCCCGCCGCGCTGGCCGCGCTGTTCTTCCTGGTCGTGGCGCTGGTCACGATCTGGCGCCAGGCGATCATCGAGATCGAGGAGGGCACCACCGGCGTACGCAGCCGCTGGGGCGCGATCACCGGCACGCTGCCGCCGGGCCGCCACTACCTGTGGCTGCCGTGGGACCGGGTGGACGCGGTCGTGGACACCTCCACCGAGATCCCGTACTCGGCGCCGATCGTGGCCTGCCCGACGGCCGAGAACGTGCCGCTGAAGTCGATCGAGTTCTTCCTGAAGTTCCGCATCGTGGACCCGGTGGCGTTCGTCCGGACGATCGGCGCGGGCAACTTCGACCTCGTGCTCTCCAGCGCCGTGCAGGACGCGATCAGGCAGCGCAGCCGCCGCGTCAACACCGAGCGCGCCTACGACCTGCGCGGCTCCGACGTCGGCGACATGCAGGAGGCGCTCAACCGCCAGCTCGGCCGGTACGGCGTGCGCGTCACCGGCGCCAACATCCCCGACGTCCAGCTCCCCGACCAGTACCAGCAGCACCTGGCCACCCGGGAGAAGGTCGCCAAGGAGCTGTCGGCCTACGAGCGCGAGTGGGAGCTGACCCGCAAGCGCCGCATCGACACGCTGCTCATGGAGATCGAGCGCTCCAAGAAGACCCGCGACGCCCGCGTGGTCGAGGTCAAGGCCGCCCACAACAACGCGCGCAAGAACGTGGCGCGCATGCTGGAGGAGCAGGAGACCGAGGCCCAGCGCGTGACGTGGGAGATCGAGGCGCGCGGCAGGGCCGACCTGACCTCCGCCGAGAACGAGGCCAAGGCCCTGCGCAGGCTGGCCGAGTCCTACCGCGACAACCGGGCCGTGCTGCAGTACGAGCTGGCCCGCCGTCGCCTGGACGTGGGCGCCAAGCTCGCCGAGAACGCCCCCCAGCCCCTGGTCGTACGGACCCAGCAGGGCCAGGCCGACTCGGCGCTGTCCACCCTCATCCTGGCCCAGCTGCTCCCCCGCATCTCGGGTACGGGAACCGCCGCCGTCAACGGCCAGACCCCCACCGCATAGGAGAGACCCCATGGTGTTCCGCAAGTTGATGGCCGCCTTCGGCGCGGGCGTCGAGGTCGACACGGTGCTGACCGACACGACCGTGCGCCCCGGCGAGCCGCTGCGCGGCGTCGTGCACTTCCGCGGCGGCGGCTCCGACTACAAGGTCGAGGGCATCTACCTCGACCTGACCGCCGTGGTGGAGGTCGAGAGCGGCGACAACGAGTACAAGACGACCTACAGCTTCCTGCGCCAGCAGGTGGCCGGGACGTTCCAGCTCGCCTCGGGCGCCCAGCACCAGCAGCCGTTCCAGCTCATGATGCCGTGGGAGACGCCGATCAGCGCGATCGGCGGCCACCCGCTGCACGGCATGCGGCTCGGCGTGCAGACGGAGCTGGCGCTCGCGGGCGCGATCGACAAGGGCGACCTCGACCCGCTGTTCGTCGGCCCGCTGCCGGCCCAGGAGCACGTCCTCGCCGCCCTCGACCGGCTGGGCTTCCACTTCAAGAAGGCCGACCTGGAGCGCGGCACGCTGTACGGCTCGACGATGCCGTTCTTCCAGGAGATCGAGTACCACGCGGGCGGCCAGTGGCGGCGGCACTTCAACGAGCTGGAGCTGACGTTCATCGCCGGGCCGCGGCAGATGGACGTCATCCTGGAGGCCGACAAGCGCGGCGGCTTCCTGACCTCCAGCCACGACACCTACAACCGCTTCACCGTGCGCTACGACGACCATCCCGGCTCGGCCGACCAGGCGTTGCAGCACGGCCTGGAGCAGATGGCCCGCCGCCGGGGCTGGTTCTGACCGGCGTCCCCGGGCCGGGCGGCGTCCCGGCTCAGGGGACCCGGTACATGCGCTCGGTCCAGGCCCGGTAGCGCCAGGTGTGCCCGACGCGGTAGTCGTGGCCGAGATAGACGCCGAAGACCTGGCGCTTGAGCTCGCGCAGCGCCCCCACGACGTTGGGGGCCCAGCCGGTCATCGGGTAGCCGCGGTAGGAGACCGTCCGCAGGCCCAGCCCGTTCGCCGCGGCCAGGGCGAAGCGGGCCGAGGCCACGTGGTCGGGGTGGTCGCACAGCCCCCGGCTCTTGGGCGGCTCCGGGTCGAGCGTGCGCAGCACCGTGGGGCGGAACCGGGCGTAGAGCGCGCGCAGCACGCCGACCACGTCCCCCCTGCCCACGCAGCGCGGCTCGGGGCCCGAGGGGAACCGGCGCACGCAGGAGCGGCCCTCCCACAGCCTGGTCAGCGCGTCGCGGCCGCCGTCGGCGCGCGGGTCGCCGCCGTCGGGCAGCCCGACGAAGGCCAGCCTGACGGCCGGCGTGTCGGCCAGTTCCTCCAGGCGTACGGGGAAGCCGCCCGCCGTGATCGTCCGGACCCGCCAGACGTCGCGTGCCCCGGCCATGAAGGCGTACGCGGCCCGCAGGCCCCGCGCGCGGTCGCGGGCGTAGGCGACGGGGTCGCGGTCGTCGTCCCAGCCCGCCTGGCCCTCCCCCGCGGTCAGGTAGACGGTCACCGTCGGGCGGTGCCACTGGACGGCGCCGTACAGGTCGGGGCTCATGAACAGCAGGTCGTCGTCCGGATGGGCCACGACCTGCACGAACCGCTCCCACAGCGACGGCCGGTTGACCTCCGCCCGCGCCGCGGCGGGCGCCGCCGGGCACGCCAGGACGGCCACCAGCACCAGCGCCAGCGCGGCCGCCGAGAACATCCTGATCCCCTTCATCCCCACCCCCGTGCGCTTCCAGTATCGAACCTGGTCAGGTCCCGGTCCTGAGCTGCCAGGGGGAGATGTCATGTCATTCCCGGGTAGGAGATACCTCCTTCCCGTGCGCTGGAAGTCGCATGCCGACGGTCGTTACGATGACCTAGGGATTGACTGATCGTCGAACGGTGGGGCGGACGATGGCACGGTTCACGGCGGCGCTGAAGCGGGCCGCCCCATGGGCGGCGCAGAACGCCGACGGCGCCATCGCGCTCTTACTGGCGGTCGTGGTCGGCGTGCTCGGCATCATGCCCGACAAGGTCGTGCCCACCGACGTGCAGACCCAGCTCGTCAACGCCGCGACGCTGGTCATCATGGCGCTGGTGGCCACCGCCCTGCTGCGCGACCGCGTCCGCCAGGCCCCGGTCGAGGAGACCATCACCTCCGGCGCGCTGGCCCAGCTCCCCGTCCGGCTGTCGCGGCTGGAGGAGATCGAGACGCTCGTCCACGGCACCCGCAAGGCCCTCGACGCGCTCCAGCTCGTCCGGGTGCTGGGCAGCAAGCAGGAGATCGCCCAGATGCACGCCGAGGCGCGCCAGGACACCACCCGGTGGAGCTTCAAGGGCGGCACCGGCACCTACCTGCGCGCGGTCACCCTGCCCGAGTGCGTGGCGGCCGCCCGCCGGGACAAGCGGCACCTCGTGGTGCGGGTCGAGGTGATCGACCCGTCCAACGTCGAGGTGTGCGAGACCTACGCCCACTACCGGCGCTCCCTGTCCGACTCCCCCGACGCGACCGGCGAGACGTGGACGACCGACCGGGTCAGGAAGGAGTCGTACGCGACGATCCTGGCCGCCTTCTGGTACCGCCAGCGCTACGGCCTGCTCGACATCGAGGTCGGCCTGTCGGCGTCGATGACCACGTTCCGCTGGGACCTGTCGGCCACCCGGCTGATCATGACGGTCGAGGACCCCAACCGGGCCATGACCGCGCTGGCCGGCACGTTCTACTACGAGAACTGCGACACCGAGCTGCGGCTCAGCTTCGAGCAGGCGCGCCGGGTGCCGATGGACATGTACAAGAAGGCGCAGCTCGGCGACGAGCCCACGATCGAGGAGGTCCAGGACCTGTTCGGTCGCATCGGGGTGCCTCTTCCCAAGGCCTACGACGGCCGCGACGTCGTGGACATCGCGCGCAAGGCCCTGCGCGCGGTCGACCCGTACGGCGAGGCGCGTCCCGCGGCCCTCCGACGAGACGGAACGTGAGTGCGACTCCATGAGCTATCGGTCGGTCTTCCAGCGGGTCCACGACGGACAGGCCAGGTCGTGGGCGCTCGGGGCGCTGAGGGGGGCCGCGCACCCCAAGGCCGTACGCCATCCGCTCGGGTTCGTCTGCCTGCCGCTGGAGCGTGAGGGCGGCGAGGGGGTATGCCTCCATCTGTGGTCCGACTCGCTCAAGCACGCCCGGAGCACCACCTCGCAGATCCACTGCCACAGCTGGGACCTGGTCAGCCACGTGCTCTACGGCCAGGTGCGCAACGTGCACGCGGTGGTCACCGACGCGGGCCCCGATGCCACGCACCGGGTGTTCGAGGTGGTCAGCGGCGCCGACGGCGACCGCATCTCGCCCACCGGCCGCACCGTGCGGCACGCGACCGGGCTGGTGGAGCTGTTCGGGCCGGGCGACACCTACACCCTGTCCGCCGACCGCTTTCACAGCAGCGTGGTGCCCGAAGGCGGCGAGGCGGCCACGATCGCGCTCGGGCGCGGCCGGCCCGGCAGCCGCGACCTGTCACTCGGCCCGCTCGGGGCGGCCGGCCACCACGTGCCCCGGGAGCCGCTGGACGCCGAGGAGACGGCGCTCGCCGTCCGGCTGATCACCGCCCACCTGACCTGAGGGGTGCCCGATGGACCTGGATCACGCTCGCACTGTGGCCGTGGAGGCCGCCCAGGCCGCCGGGGCGCTGCTCGCGGCGGGCACCCGCGGGGCCGTCGGCATCCGGGCCAAGGGCGACGCCGGGGACGTGGTCACCGATCTCGACCTGGCCTCGGAGAAGCTGCTGGTCGAGCGCATCCTGACGGCCTACCCCTCGCACGCGATCGTGGCCGAGGAGTCGGGGCTGATCGGCGCGGCGGGCGGCGAGTGGACCTGGCTGGTCGACCCCCTCGACGGCACCAACAACGTGGCCATCGGGCTGCCCACGTACGTCGTGGGGGTGGCGCTGTGCCGGGCCGGGCGGCCGGTGCTGGGCGTGGTGCACGATCCGGTGACGGCCCAGACGTGGTCGGCGATCCGGGGGCGGGGCGCGGTGGCGTCCACGGGGGCGCGGCTGGCGCCGCCGTACACGGCCAGCCCGCACGGCCCGCTGCTGGCCTGGACCCAGGGGTACGGCGTGAGCAGGGGGGACGCCACCATGCTGGCGTTGAAGGCGGCGCTGGAGCTCGGCGCGCGGCGGGTGCTGCACCTGTGGGCGCCGCTGCTGTCGTGGGCGATGCTGGCCCGCGGCGACATCGACGGCATCGTCGGCTACCGCGCCGAGGCGGTCGACCTGCCGGCGGGCGCGCTGCTGGCCCAGGAGGCCGGGATCGAGATCAGGGCGCTGGACGGCGGGCCGTTCGAGGAGAGCATCGACGGCTCGGCCGAGGACCGCAGCTTCGTGGCCGCCCACCCGCGCGCCCTTCCCGCGC
Organism: Nonomuraea sp. NPDC052265; assembly: GCF_044547985.1. NCBI lineage: Bacteria > Bacillati > Actinomycetota > Actinomycetes > Streptosporangiales > Streptosporangiaceae > Nonomuraea > Nonomuraea sp. NPDC052265. The sequence continues at coordinate 443,167 of NZ_JBIUBJ010000003.1, read as the reverse complement.
TGATGTCGCTCCTGCCCGGATGAGGCCCGCGGCGCTCAGCCGAACGTGACCAGGGCCCAGACCGTGGCCAGCAGCCCGGAGACGGCCAGGCCCGCGCCGGTGAGCAGGAAGCGGCGCAGCGGGACCGCGACGTCGTGGCGGCGGCACGACTCGAACCACAGGAGCGTGGCCAGCGAGGCCCACGGGGTGATCACCGGGCCCACGTTGGTGCCGGCCAGCAGGGCCAGCAGGCGGTCCTGGTCGGCGGCCGGGATGACCTGCGCGACGGCCTGGTAGGCGGGCAGATTGTTGATCACGTTGGACAGGCCCGCGCCCACCGCCGCCGTCCGGTACGGGTCGCCCTCCGTGCCGATCATCCACGTCATCAGCGCGTCGAGCCCGTGGGCGCTGAGCGTGGGCACCACCAGGAACAGCCCGGTCACGAAGACGACGAGCTGCCAGGGGATCAGGCTCCAGGTCAGCCGGGCCCGGTCGCGGGCCAGGAAGGCCAGCACCACCAGCACGGCCGCGGCGGTGGCGGCGACGGCGACGTGCGCCTTGAGCAGCAGCAGGGCGATGAACAGCAGGCAGCCCGCCGAGGCCGCGCCGAACAGCACGCGGTCGGCCACCGGTTCCAGCACCGGCGGCGTGTAGCGCAGGTCGCGGCGCTCGCCCCGGCGCCAGAAGAACACCCACAGGAAGACCATCGTCACCGCGATCGAGGCGAGCTGCGGGGCCCACATGCGGGCGGCGAAGCCCTGGGCGTCGAGGCCGAGCTTGTCCATGCTGAGCAGGTTGGTGAGGTTGGAGACCGGCAGCAGCAGGCTCGCGGTGTTGGCCAGCCAGATGGTGGTCATCGCCAGCGGCAGGGCGGCGATGCGGGCCCGGGGGGCCAGGGCCAGCATGACGGGGGTGAGCAGGACGGCGGTGGTGTCAAGATTCAGAAAAATCGTGACAAATGACGCGAAAGCCGTACAAAGAAAGAAAAGTGCGGTGTAGTTGCCGCGGCCGAGCACCGCCATCCGAGCCGCGATGGCGTCGAAGACCTGCGCCTCCTTGGTCAGCTCGGCCAGCACGATGATGGCGACCAGGAAGATCAGCAGCGGCCCGATGTCAGCGAGGCTGTCCACGGCGTCGCGCCATGGCAGCAGACCGGTCGCCACGAAGACCAGACCGAGAGCAAGCAGCCCGATCCTGATCAGATCGAGCACGCTCAGACGCCGCCACACTTGACGATGATCGCACACCGACTCCAAAAGGCCGACTCCCCGGTGGATACTGAGCAGATGGCACGTGACGGCAGGCCGACCGAGATCTTCGTCAGCTACTCCCCGGCCGACACCGCCTGGGCGACCTGGATCGCCTGGGAGCTGGAGGCGGCCGGCTACCGGACCATGATCCAAGCCTGGGACTTCGTGCCCGGCACCAACTTCATCGACTTCATGGACCGTGGGGTCAGCGAGGCGCAGCTCGTCGTGGCCGTGCTCTCGCGCAACTACCTGACCTCGCGCTACGGGCGCATGGAGTGGCAGGCGGCCATGCGCGCCGACCCGGACAACCCCTCCAACAAGCTCGTCACGATTCGGCTGGAGGACGTGCACTTGGAGGGCCTGCTGTCCACGATCACCTGGGTCGACCTGCTCGGCGTCAACGACTCGGGGCAGGCCAGGGCGCTGCTGCTGGGCCGGGTCGGCGAGGCGATGGCCGGGCGGGCCAAGCCCGAGGCCGCCCCCGCCTTCCCCTCCGGCCGCCTCGTCCCGCCCCCGGCGCCGACGCTGCCCCCGACGGCCGACCTGACCAGGGCCCGCCGCACCCCGGTGACGGCCCCCAAGTTCCCGCCCGCGGGCGGCGGCGAGCGGGGGCGCGAGTCGGTCAACGTCCTGCACATCGGCGGGCCGAGGTTCGGCCGGGCGCTGCCCGATCCGGGCGAGCCGTTCACGCCGGAGGACATGCAGGCCCGCATCTGGGCCGACCTGACCGCCATGTACGACCGGGGCATGCCGCGTCCCGACCTCATGGTGGTGAGCGGCGACCTGACCGAGTCCGGCAGTCTGGGGCAGTTCGCGCAGGCCACCCAGTTCGTCACCGACCTGCGGCTGCTGATCGGGCTGGAGCCCCACCGGCTGGTGCTGCTGCCCGGCCCGCGCGACGTCACCAAGGCCGCGGCCAGCGCGTACTTCATGACCTGCGAAGCCGACGACGTGAGCCCTCAGCCCCCCTACTGGCCCAAGTGGCGGCATTTCGCCGGGCTGTTCCGCGAGGTGTACCAGGGGCTGGACGACCGGGTGTTCGACGGCGGCCAGCCGTGGACGCTGTTCGAGGTGCCCGACCTGAGGGTGGTCGTGGCGGGGCTCAACTCCACGATGGCGATGAGCCATCTGGAGCGCGACGCGTACGCGCTGCTGGGCGAGGCGCAGGCCGCGTGGTTCGCCGAGCGGCTGCGCCCCTATGAGGAGAGCGCCTGGCTGCGGCTGGGCGCGCTCGGCCATCCGCCCACCGCGCTGCGGGACGCCCCTACCTTCGACCGGCTGCTCACCCACCGGCTCAACCTGCTCTTCCACGGGTCGGGCGCGGGCAGCGCGGCCGCCGAGCCCCGGCCGGGCTTCGCCGCGGTCGTGGCCCCGCGCTCCGGCCGCCACCAGGTGGTCGAGATCACCCCCGACGGGATGCGCACCTGGACGCCCGACGCCGGCAAGCCCGTACGCGCCCGGCACGGCTGGCGGGCGGTGCGGGCCACGTTCACGGGCGAGACCCCCGGCGCGCCGCCGCCCGCCGCCAAGCCGGAGGAACGCGAGCCGAGCCCCGTCGAGCTGCTGCTCGACCGCATCACCGAGGTCTGCGAGGCCCGGCACGAGCGGGCCAAGATCCGCCGGTTCCCCGACCACCTGGTGGTCACCCACCCCGAGGACGGGTTCGTCCGGCAGCTCATGATCGGCGCGCACGTCGGCGAGCTGACCGAGGCCGCCGCCGTCGGTTTCGCCCGCCGCGCCCATGCCGCCGACCTGGCCGCCGAGCTGGTCCACCAGGGCCCGCCGGCCCCCCGCGCGCTCCGCGACGACCTCATGCGCAAGGGCGTGCGGGTGCGCAGCTTCGTGGAGTTCCAGGGCCTGCTCGACCTGTCGGGATACGTCGCCGAGCAGACCGGCAGGCTCACCGGCGACCGCCGCTACCCGCCCGGCCTCTACGTCCCCCAGCGCTACCGCGAGCTCGACCGGCCGGGCAGCCAGATCAGGCAGGGGCTCACCGACGAGCTGATGCGGCTGCTGGCCACCGACCACGGCCGTTTCCTGCTGCTGCTCGGCGACTTCGGCCACGGCAAGACGTTCGCGCTGCGCGAGCTGGCCAGGCGCATCCCGGCCGAGCTGCCGCACCTGACGCCGATCTTCATCGAGCTGCGCGCCCTCGACAAGGCCCACTCGGTCGACGCCCTGGTCGCGGCGCACCTGGCCGGGCACGGCGAGGAGTTCATCGACCTCAAGGCGTTCCGCTACCTGCTCCGGCAGGGGCGCATCGTGCTGCTGTTCGACGGGTTCGACGAGTTGGTCACCCGGCTGACCTACGACCGGGCGGCCGACCACCTGGCCACCCTGCTCGCCGCGGCCGAGGACAAGGCCAAGATCGTGGTGGCCAGCCGTACGCAGCACTTCAAGTCGCACAGCCAGGTGCTGACCTCGCTCGGCGAGATGGTGGGCGTGCTGCCGCAGCGGCGGGTGCTCAGCGTGGAGGACTTCACCCAGGACCAGATCCGCTCGTACCTGGACAACCGGTTCGACGACGGCGACGAGGCCGGCGCGCGCATGTCGCTCATGGCCGAGATCAAGGACCTGCTCGCGCTGGCCCAGAACCCGCGCATGCTGAGCTTCATCGCCGACCTCGACGCCGACCGCCTGCGTACGGTCGCCGGCGCCCAGCACACCCTCAGCCCCGCCCTGCTGTACGAGGAGATCCTCAGCACCTGGCTGGCCTTCGAGGAGCGGCGGGCCCGCGTCCCCGGCTCGCCCGGCGCGCTGTCGATCGGCGAGTTGTGGCGGGTGGTGACCGCGCTGGCGCTGCGCCTGTGGGACAGCGGCGAGACGCTGCTCGGCGTGGACGAGCTGACCGAGATCGGCGAGACCCTGAGCGACCTGGCCTCGGGCCAGCTCTCGCCCGCGCACGCCGCGCACGCGATGGGCTCGGGCAGCCTGCTCGTCCGCACCGAGGAGGGCATGTTCGGGTTCATCCACGCCTCGGTGATGGAGTGGCTCATCGCCCGCCACATCGCCGCGAACCTCGACAACCCTCTCCCGCTGGCCCGCCGGCCGCTGTCGGCGTTGACGGTGGAGTTCCTGTGCGACCTGGCCGACGTACGGGCGTTGCGCGCCTGGGTGGCCGACCCGCCCGCCGACGACGTGGCCAGGGCGAACGCGGTCAAGATCGCGGCCAGGCTGCGTACCCCGGCCAAGGCCGACCTGCGCGGCGCGAACCTCAAGGGTGAGGACCTGTCGGCGCGCGACCTCCAGGAGGTCGACCTGACCGGCGCCGACCTGTCGGAGGCCACCCTCGCCGGCACGAACCTGTCCAGGGCCGTCCTGCGCGACGCCAGCCTGGCCGGCGCCCGGCTCGACGGCGCCAGGCTGACCGGCGCCGACCTGACCGGGGCCGACCTGTCGGGCGCGCGCCTGGCGCAGGTCGACCTGAGCGACGTCGCGGTCGAGGGCGCCCGCTGGCACCGGGCCTCCCTGATCAACGTGACCGGCACGCTGCCGCCGCTGCCGGGCGCGGCGGTGGTGCCGGGCCAGCCGGTCGAGGTGGAGTTCGCGCCCGCCGGCATCGGCGTCCCGTACGGCTACCACTTCCAGACCTCCCGCCTGCCCGAGCCCATCGCCTACAGCCCCGACGGCTCGACCGTCGCGATCGGCAACGAGGACGGCGGCGTGCTGCTGTGCGCCGGCGGCTCCCCCGTACGCACCCTCCAGGGCCACCGCGGCCGGGTCTACGCCGTCACCTTCGCCGGCGACCTGCTGGCCACCGGCGCGAGCGACGGCACGGTCCTGCTCTGGGACACCCTCACCGGCCGGCGCCTGCACACCCTGACCGGCCATCCCGACGGCGTGTGGCCGGTACGCCTCAGCGCCTCCGGCGAGCTGGTGGCGGCCGGCGGCGGCGACGGCGTGGTCCGGGTGTGGGAGACCGCGTCCGGGCGGCTGGTCCACGAGCTGCCGGGGCACCGCGCGCCGGTCTACACCGCCTCCTTCGGCCGCTCGCAGCTCGTGACCGGCGACTCCGCGGGCGTCGTCCGGGTCTGGGACCTGAGCAGCGGGGAGACGGCCGTGATCCTCGACGGCCACCGCGGCAGCGTCTACCGGGCCGTGCACAGCCCCGACGGCACCCTGCTGGCCACCGGCGACGAGGCCGGCACGATCCGGCTGTGGGACACCGCCACCTGGTCGCCCCGGCACGAGCTGACCGGGCACGTCGGCAGCGTCTACTGCCTGACGTTCTCGCCCGACGGCTCGATGCTGGCCAGCGGCGACACGGCCGGCAGCGTACGGCTGTGGGAGGCGGCGGGCGAGCCGCTCGGCGTGCACACCACGCACGCGGCGGCCGTCTACCAGGTGACCTTCAGCCCCGACGGCCGCACGCTGGCCAGCGGCGACTCCGGCGGCACGGTCCGGCTGCAGCCCGTCGGCGGCGGGAAGCGCGTGGAGCTGACCGGCCACCGCAGCTCGGTCTGGCCCTTCGCGTTCCGTCCCGACGGGCAGCAGCTCGCCACCAGCAGCAACGACGGCACCGTCCGCCTGTGGGACCCGGTCTCCGGGCAGTGCCAGCGGGTGCTGCGCGGCCACGGCCGGCGGATCTCGTCGGTGCGTTTCAGCGCCGACGGCTCGATGCTGGCCACCAGCGGCAACGACGGCGTCGTCCGCGTGTGGGAGCCGCACACCGGGCGGCGGCTGCGGGAGTTCACCGGCACCGCCGACCGGCTGATCTCCGCCCTGTTCTCCCCCGCCGGCCCGGTGCTGGCCACCTCCAGCAACGACGGCGGCGTGCACTTCTGGAACGCCACCACCGGCGACTACGAGCGCGAGCTGCACGCCGAGACCGACCACGTGTGGGCCGAGGCGTTCAGCCCCGACGGGAACATGCTGGCCACGGCCAACGACGACGACAGCGTCAAGATCTGGTACCGGCCGACCGGCCGCATGGCCGTCGACCTGGTCGACCACCGGGGCCGGGTGCGCTCGATCGCCTTCAGCCCCTTCGGCGACTACGTGGCCACCGGCTGCGACGACAAGCTCGTCCGGCTGTGGCACGTCGCCTCCGGCGGCCGGGTGGCGACGCTGGAAGGCCACACCGACCGGGTCTACTCCGTGGCCTTCTCCCCCGACGGCCACTACCTGGCCAGCGCCGGCAACGACGGCCGCGCGATGGTGTGGGAGCTGCGGCCCGGCCAGCCCTGGCAGCCGCGCCTGGCGCACACGCTGACCCGGCACGACGGCCGCCTGTGGAGCCTGGCCTTCGACGCCACGGGCCGCCACCTGGCGACCGGCGGCGACGACCTGACCGTACGGGTGTGGGAGACCGGGACCGGGCGGCTGCTGCACACCCTCACCGGGCACGCGCGCCGGGTGTGGTCGGTGGCCTACAGCCCCACGTCCGACCTGCTGGCCAGCGCGGGCGACGACGGCGTGGTGATCCTTTGGGAGGGCGGCGAGCGGCGGGCGACGCTGCTGGGGCTGCCCGAGGGGTGGGCCGCCCTGACACCCGACGGGCGCTACAAGGTGCACGGCGATCCTGGCGGGCAGTTCTGGCACGTCATCGGGATGTCGCGGTTCGAGCTGGGTGAGCTGGATCCGTACCTGCCGGGGGTGCGTCAGGTGCCGCTCGACTCGCCCTTCTGAGCGTTCGCGGGGTCGCCTCGCCCGCCATGGTGGCCCGGCAGTCCGCAGGCCGCGGTCTCGACGTACGGGGGCCGGGTCGGCGGCTATCCGCGGGCGGCGCGGCGTACGAGCTCGTGCCAGACCTCGTCGACCCGGGCCTCCAGGTCGTCCAGCGAGCCTTCGTTGGGGATCACCAGGTCGGCGGCGGCCAGGCGGTCCTCCCGGTTCGCCTGGGCGGCGATGCGGGCCTTGGCGTCGGCCTCCGGCATGCCGCGATGGTCGGCCAGGCGCCGGATCCGTACCTCGTCGGCCGCGTCGACCACGATCACCAGGTCGTACATGGGCGCCAGCTTGTTCTCCACGAGCAGCGGCACGTCGTAGACCAGGATCGCGTCGTCGGGCGCCTGCCCCTGCAACTCGGCCACCCGCTCCCCCACCAGCGGATGCACGATCGCGTTGAGCGCGGCCAGCCGGTCGGGGTCGGCGAAGACCACCGAGCCCAGCCGTTCCCGGTTCAGCGAGCCGTCGGGGTGCAGCACACCCTCCCCGAACGCCGCCACCACCCGGGCCAGCCCCACAGTGCCGGGCTCGACCACCTCACGCGCGATCTTGTCAGCGTCGACCACGACGGCGCCTCTGGCCGCCAGCCGCTTGGACACCTCGCTCTTGCCCGAGCCGATGCCACCGGTGAGCCCAATCTTCAACACCGGAAAAGACTACCCATCCCGCCGTACCCGGTCATCCCGACGACACCAGAACGCTCACGCCGACGTCCGTGGTGGCGCGGGTGAGCGACTGACCGGCTTCTTCGGCGAGGGCGGCGGGCGGAGGTGGCGGCCGTGAACGCGTCCGGCGGAGCGATCAGGCTGTCTGGCGGCGCAGGTGGATCAGGGTCAGATGGTCGTCCATCCGTTCCCGGCTGGTCTCCCGGTAGCCGAGCCGCCGGTACAGGCGCAGGTTCCCGTCCGACAGATGGCCCGTGAACAGGTCGAACGCCTCCGCCTCCGGCACCTGCTCGTGCAGCGCTTCGAGCAGTGCCGTACCGAGCCCCTGCCCCTGCCTGTCGGGCGCGACCACGAGCCGCCCGATCAGGCAGGTGGTGCCGGACAGCTGCCCCCGCACGGCGCCGACGATCCGGCCCGCGTCCACGGCCTTGAGCACGACGGCCGCCTCGACGGCCTTGCGCACCTGCTCCAGCGACTCCACGAGCGGAGGGATGTAGGGGTCGCCGTAGAGTTGAGCCTCGCTCACGTACGCCGCCCGTTGCAGGGTGAGGATCTCTCCCGCGTCCGCCGCCACCGCCCGTTCGACCATCACGCCAGCACCCTACCGGCCACCTCCCCGCCCCACCTCCAACTCCTCCACCCGCCCCCCGGCCCAGAACCTCTCCCCAGCGCCTCAGATGCCCTGAGCCCGGTTCCCGGGCGCAGGGGGCCCTGAGGCCCGGTTCCGGAGCGCAGGAGGCCCTCAGCCTGGTTCTGGGGCGCTTGAGGCATTGAGCCCGGTTCTGGGGCGCTGGAGGCCCGACTCTCGGCTACGGGGCGTTCCCCGCCGTCAGTTCGCCCGGGCAGAACGTGCCCGGCTTCGGCATCGCGCCGTTGACCAGGTAGTCGTGCACCTTCGTACGCAGGCAGGCCGCCCGCAGCCTGCTCACGCCCTGCGCCAGGTACGCGCCCTGCCCGTCGCCATGCCACAGCACCCGCGCCCCGGGGAGCTGCCCGGCCACCCGCGCCGCCCCGGAGGACGGCGTCTCGTTGTCCAGCCGTCCGACCCCGACCAGCACGGGCGGCACCCTGAGCCCGGCCGGCACCGGGTGCGGCGCCCAGCCCGGCGATCGCGTCGCGCCCAGGCACCTGGCGACCTCCGCCCTCCCGCTCAACCACCCCACCCGCGGCCCCACCTTCCGCAACCGCGCCTCCACCTGCAAGAACCGCCGATATCCGGGCACGGCCAACCCGAAGTCATGACACCACCTGACCCCTTCCACATCCCCCGGCCCAACCTCCCCCACCCCGAACGCCACCGCCCCCGCCGCTGTCCTTGGAGCGTCCTGCCCCACCCGCAGCTTCGGTTCCGCCACACCCCCGCCGGACGCGGCGGTTCCCCCTGCCGCAGGCGTCCAGCCGGTGCCATGGGGTGCCGCCGTCCTTTCAGGAGTGGCGGTGGAGGGCGGCGTGGACTGCGGGTGCTCGGTGGGGATCATGGCGGCCAGGCCCGTGGCGTCGCCCGTTCTCGCCCTGGAGAGGGCGTGCGCGAGTGCCGGCCAGCGTGCGGGCGTGAGGCCCGCCCGTACGGCGGCGGCGATCTCGTGCCCGCTCACCGTACGTTCGCCGCCACCGAGCCGCAGCGGCGCGCGCTTGACCAGGGCGTCGAACACCCGGATGGCGTCCGCGTGGCCGAGCGGGCAACCAGGACGGGTCCGGCACCAGTCGCGAAAGTACCCGAGCTGCCGTTCCTGGGCACGGGCGAGGGCGAGCAGCCGCCGTTCGAGCCCGGTCTCGGTGTGGTCGGGCAGCCCCTCCAAATACATCCGTCCGGCCCGGCCGGGGAACAGCTCCAGGTACGCCTGCCCGTACACGCTCCCGTAGCCGTTGCCGAGGTAGCGCAGCCGCGACTCCCCCAGCGCGGCGCGTACGGCGTCGAGGTCGTGGGCGACCTGCCAGGACGACAGTCCTGCGTAGGCGGCCCCGAGCGCGGCGCGGCAGGCGCGGTCGTGGACGGCGTTGTCCCTGGCGAACGCGCGCCAGGCCGTCCGCCCCGCGGCCACCTGCAGCCGGGCCGGGTCGGGCTGCGACCTGGGGCACACCCCCACGTCGTCCCGCTCGCCCGCCCCGCGTGCCTCCACCAGGACCACGTCGAACCATCTGGCCAGTTCGCCCACGGTGTCCGGCCGCGCCCTGACCTCACGGACGACCGAGGCGGACCCGGTGTTGACCACCAGCGCCCCGAGCCGCCGCAGCGGGTCCTGGGCGGGGAGCATGGCGAGCTCGATGGTCGTGCGGGCTCCGCGCGGCTTGGCCCAGTCGGCGGGCACGGACAACGTGGCGCATCGCAGACCGTCCCCGCACTCCGACCAGGCGAGCGCCGCCGTCTCCCGGCCAGGCACCGGCTTCACGAGCCCACCGAGGTCCTGCTCCGGCCCCGCCGATCCGGCCGCCCCACGCTCGGACCCGGCTGACCCGAGTGACCCGGCTGACCCGGCTGACCCGGCTGACCCGGCCGACCCGGCTGACCCGGCCGAGTCTGCCGCTTCCCGTTCCGGCTCCGTCAGCTCGGTCGCGTCCCGTTCCGGCTTCGCGAGGTCGGCCGTTTCCCGCTCTGGTGCCGCGAGCTCGGTCACGTCCCGTTCCGGCCAGGGGCGTGGGGAGGCCTCCATACGCATCGCCTGCCCGACTCCACCGCCTGCCGCCGGGACCAGGACGGTGACCGCCGCCACCACCGGGATCACGCGCTGAACCATACGCACCGCATCGCCCCCGAACGTTCGTGCCTCCAGCCGCATGCCAGTTTCCCAGCGGCCGTCTTCGCAGGTAGAGAAGTCGCAAAAGCTCGCTGGGTAAAATCTGGCAACCGCTCGGCGGGTCGCCGTGCCACGGGCCCCTGGGCCGCAGATGCGCACCGGCTCTGGGTGGAGCGCTGCCCGGCACCCGGGCCGGCACAGAACGGGACGGGCCGGGGCGTAGGGCAGGACCCAGACCCACGGTGCGAGACTCACGACGGGGAGCCGCCGTGCCGGACCCGCGTCGCCGTACGGCCCCGACCACCACACGCCCCGCCGCGACGGGTCAGGCAGCCGCCGCTCGGCCTAGGAAGGTGGGTGAGGTCGGTGGCGGACAGGGCGACGTCAGGGACATCGTGGGCGGCCGCCGTGGCCCGAGGTGGCCGGGCTCTGGGTCAGAGCAGGTCGAAGAAGGTGCGGATGGCTGTGACCAGGGTGTCGGGGGCGGCCAGGCCCACCATGTGGCTGGGGCTCACGGCATCGCCCCACCACCGCAGGTCGTTCCCGCGGGACGCGATGCGCCGCATGATCGCCGGCCCCCCGTGCGAGACCCCCGTCGGCACCGCCCGCTGATCGATCGGCAACCCGGCGGCCCCTTCGTAGTACGGCCACGACGAGGAGCCACCCGTGCCGGTCAGCCAGTACAGACTGGCGGTGGCCAGGACGAGGTCCCGTCCGACGGGCTCCTTCAGCGGCGACCAGCCGTCGAACTCCTTGAACCGCTCCACCAGGTACGCGAGCTGCGCCACAGGCGAGTCCACGAACCCGTAGGAGAGCGTCTGAGGCCGTTTGGCCAGGTAGGGACCGTATCCGCTGCCGCCGGAGGTCCACGCGGTCAGCTCGGCGAGCGAGGCCAGCTCCTCCTCGTCCGCCCCGTCCAGTTCGCCGGGATCGCCGGTGGGGATGCCGAGACCGGCGGTGATGAGCGAGCCCACCACGTGCTCGCTGTCCAGGGCGGCCAGCTGGGCTGTCACCAGCGCGCCCGCGTCGTTGCCGTGGGCGCCGTAACGGTCGTGGCCGAGGCGGGACATGAGCTCGGCCCACGTACGGGCCACGCGGGCGATGCTCCACGGCCGTTCGTCCGGCGTGTCGGGGAACGGCGAGAAGGCGAACCCGGGCAGCGAGGGCGCCACGACGTGGAAGGCGGTGGCCGGGTCGAGCCCGTACGCCCGCGGGTCGGTGAGCGGCCCGACCACCTCGGCGAACTCCAGTACGGAGCTCGGCCAGCTGTGCGTCAGGACGATGGGCAGCGCGTGCGGCTCGGGCGAGCGGACGTGCAGGAAGTGGATCGTCTGCCCGTCGATCACGGTGGTGAACTGGTCGAACGCGTTGAGCCGAGCCTCATGGGCGCGCCAGTCGAACTCGTCGGCCCAGTACGCGGCCAGCTCGCGCAGATGGTCGACCGGCACCCCCCGATCCCACCCGCCCGGCAGCGGCCGGGCCCAGCGGGTGCGGCGCAGCCGCTCCTTGAGGTCGCCGAGGTCGGCCTGCGGAACGTCGATGCGAAAAGGCGTCATGGAAGAACCGTAGAGACCCATGCGGCAAGGTTCGTTCCGCGATACCCGTCCCGGCAAAAAGTGCAGGGCATGAAAATGCCCCGCACGGGAAACCCGTGCGGGGCATTTTCAAGGCTGAGCCTTAGCTCTGGCCGCCCGCGAGCTTCTCGCGGAGGGCTGCGAGCGCCTCGTCAGAGGCGAGCGCGCCGCTGGCCGGAGCCGACGACGAGCTGCCCGACGGAGGAGCGGTCTCGCCGCTGTAGGACGAGGGAGCGGCCTCGCCGGCCTCCGCCTCGGCCTTGCGGGCCTCCTCGATCTGCTTGCGGTGAGCCTCGAAGCGCGTCTGGGCCTCGGCGTACTGCCGCTCCCACTCCTCACGCTGCTTGTCGAAGCCCTCGAGCCACTCCCCGGTCTCCGAGTCGAAGCCCTCGGGGTAGATGTAGTTGCCCTGGTCGTCGTACGTGGCCGCCATGCCGTAGAGGGTCGGGTCGAACTCGACCTCGGTGCCGACACCCTCGTTGGCCTGCTTCAGCGAGAGGCTGATGCGACGACGGTCGAGGTCGATGTCGATGATCTTCACGAAGATCTCGTCGCCGACCTGGACGACCTGCTCCGGGATCTCCACGTGGCGCTCGGCCAGCTCGGAGATGTGGACCAGGCCCTCGATGCCCTCCTCGACCCGGACGAACGCACCGAACGGCACCAGCTTGGTGACGCGGCCCGGCACGACCTGGCCGATCTGGTGGGTACGGGCGAACTGCTGCCACGGGTCTTCCTGCGTGGCCTTGAGCGACAGGGAGACGCGCTCGCGCTCCATGTCGACGTCGAGGACCTCGACCGTGACCTCCTGGCCCACCTCGACGACCTCGGACGGGTGGTCGATGTGCTTCCAGGACAGCTCGGACACGTGGACCAGACCGTCGACCCCGCCAAGATCGACGAAGGCGCCGAAGTTGACGATAGAAGAGACGACGCCCTTGCGGACCTGGCCCTTCTGCAGGGTGTTGAGGAACGTCTGGCGCACCTCGGACTGCGTCTGCTCCAGCCAGGCGCGGCGGGAGAGAACCACGTTGTTGCGGTTCTTGTCGAGTTCGATGATCTTCGCCTCGAGCTCGCGGCCGACGTACGGCTGCAGATCGCGGACGCGTCGCATCTCGACCAGGGAGGCGGGGAGGAAGCCGCGCAGGCCGATGTCGAGGATGAGACCACCCTTGACGACCTCGATGACGGTACCGGTGACGATGCCGTCCTCGTCCTTGATCTTCTCGATCGTGCCCCAGGCGCGCTCGTACTGCGCGCGCTTCTTGGACAGGATCAGGCGGCCCTCTTTGTCCTCCTTCTGGAGAACCAGGGCCTCGACGTGCTCCCCGACCTCCACGACGTCAGCAGGGTCGACATCGTGCTTGATCGAAAGCTCGCGCGAGGGGATGACACCCTCGGTCTTGTAGCCGATATCGAGAAGGACCTCGTCTCGATCGACCTTGACGACGGTGCCCTCGACGATGTCGCCGTCGTTGAAGTATTTGATGGTCTCGTCGATCGCTGCGAGGAAGGCTTCCTCGGACCCGATGTCGTTGACCGCTACCTGCGGGGTGCTCGAGGTGGCCTCAGTGCTGGACGTCATGTGTGGAATTGCTCCGAACGCGGACAGGATGTCGATGTGGCGGATGCGCGGCAGGCCCTCTTCCGCATCAAGCCGAGGAATGACGACATCGACGTGACCGAGCGCGAGCCCGCTCCGTCTGAGGCGCGCGCGAGCCCACAGCGCAGCGATCAGCATATGAGACGTTGGCCGCGGGGTCAATCCGGGGGCGCATCAGTACGCAATGATCTGGGACTCCCGCTTGGGGTTGATATTACCCCTTTGTTTCCGCGGGATGGAGATCCGCGCGGGATCGCCGTCCGAGACGTAGCGGTCGCCCGGGTGCTTGTTCAGCCACTCCAGCCAGTACTGGGAGCACCACTTGCGGCACTCCCCGCGCTTGCCGTTGCTCTGGATCCGCTGGATCGCCCCGCGGTCGAAATTTTTCGCGTAGGGCGAAAGGGACGGCTGGGCCCCGGCGAGGAACACGCCCGCGAAATCATAGCGGGTCCCGTCCCAGGAGCCGGTACGGGCGAGCTTCTTGGGCCGCGGCACCGACCCGTACGGCAGGGCCAGGGTCTTGTCGGGCGGCGCCCCCAGCTTCTTGAGCAGGCGCTCCAGCCGGACGATCTGCTCGCGCACCTTCTTCTTCGGCAGCCGTCGCAGATCCGGATGGGACCAGGTGTGGTTGGCGACCTCGAAGCCGTGATCGACCAGCCACCGCACGGCGGCCGCCTGCTGGTCCCGATCGCGCAGCCCGAACGGCTCACGGGTGATCCAGAACGTCGCGGCCGGCCGGAACGAGGGGTATCGGGCGGCCACGTCGAGGATCACGCCGACGGCGGTGTCGGGCTTGGGGTTGCCGGAGGCGTCGAGCGCGAAGTGGCTCGGGTGCCCGTCGTCGAACGTCAGCACCACGGGGAACCGCCCGGCCGGCACCCGGATGTCGCCGGTGGCGAACTGCCGGGCCGTGATGGGCACGTAGCCCTGCTTGGCCAGCTTCTCCAGTTCCTGCCTGAGCTGGCCGGGGGTGCGGTCGATGGAGGCCACGCGCTTGCGCAGGATCCGGTGGTACATGAGGATCGGCACCAGGCCCGCCTCGTTGGCGCGCACCTGCCGGGCGAACTCGGGGGTGGCGACCACGCCGGGGGGCTCGGAGGCGTCCTGGGGCTGTCCCTGCGGGGGTGTGACGGGGGCGATCACGCCGACCTTGGCCGACGCCTGGGTAGTGGGGGTCCCGCCGTCAGGTAAGAGGCTCAGCCCGACGATGGCCACGGTCACCACGGCCACGTTCGCGATTGCGATGATCCGCGTGAATGACGTTGGTACCCGCACAAATCTCCCGGCATCTCGGCCAAAACTGTCTTCAGCGTAGACGAGAAGCCCCGGAGACGGCGGGGCCACGCCGTTCGCGATATGTCGGACTGCCCCGCCGTGTCGGGATAAACATCGTCAGTGGCCGGCGTCCTCCCACGTACGCCCGACGCCCACCGAGACCTCCAGCGGAACGCGCAGGTGGTAGGCCGCGTTCATCTGGTCGCACACGAGCTGCCGCAAGGTCTCCAGCTCGCCCGGCGCGACCTCGAACACCAGCTCGTCGTGGACCTGGAGCAGCATCCGGGAGGACAGCCCCTCCTCGGCGATGGCCTGATGGACGTGGAGCATGGCGACCTTGATGATGTCGGCCGCCGAGCCCTGGATGGGGGCGTTGAGCGCCATGCGCTCGGCCATCTCCCTGCGCTGGCGGTTGTCGCTGGTCAGGTCGGGCAGGTAGCGGCGGCGGCCCATGATCGTCTCGGTGTAGCCGTCGGTGCGCGCCTGGGCCACGATGGCCTGGAGGAAGTCGCGCACGCCGCCGAACTCGGTGAAGTACTCCTCCTTCAGCGCCCGCGCCTCGGAGACCGGGATGTTGAGCTGCCCGGACAGGCCGAAGTCGGACAGGCCGTAGGCCAGGCCGTAGTTCATCGCCTTGATGCGCGCCCGCAGCTCGCCGTCGATCTGCTCGGGCGGCAGGTCGAACACCCGGGCCGCGGTGGCCTGGTGGAAGTCGTGGCCGGACTCGAAGGCCTCGATCAGCGACTCGTCGCCGGACAGGTGGGCCATGATGCGCAGCTCGATCTGGCTGTAGTCGGCCGTCAGCAGCTGATCGTAGCCCTCGCCGACCACGAAGCCCTGCCGGATGCGGCGGCCCTCGGCGGTGCGGATCGGGATGTTCTGGAGGTTGGGCTTCTCCGACGACAGGCGGCCGGTCGCGGCGATGATCTGGTTGAACGTGGTGTGGATGCGCCCGTCGTCGCCGACCTCCTTGATCAGGCCCTCGACCGTGGTGCGCAGCTTCTGCTGGTCGCGGTGGCGCAGCATGATCGTCGGCAGCTCGTGCTCGGTCTGGGTGGCGAGCCAGGCGAGCTGGTCGGCGTCGGTGCCGTAGCCGGTCTTGATCTTCTTCGTCTTGGGCAGGTTGAGCCGGGTGAAGAGGATCTCCTGAAGCTGCTTGGGCGAGCCGAGGTTGAACTGCTCGCCGACGGAGCGGTGGGCCTCCTCCACGGCGTGCTTGACCGCGGCGCCGAACTCGGCCTCCAGGCCCGCGAAGTATTGGCTGTCGACGGCGATGCCGGCCCGCTCCATCTCGGCCAGCACCGACAGCAGCGGCAGCTCGACGTCGGCCAGGAGCTGGGTGCCGCCGCGGCCGGCCAGGAAGCCCTCAAGGGAGTCGGCCAGCTCGCGCACGGCGTGGGCGCGCAGCGCGAGGTCTTTGGCCGGGGCGTCCTCGTCGTCGCCGAACAGCGCGGCCTGGCCGCCGGACTCCTCCTCGGCCCGCAGGTCGCGGTGGAGGTAGCGCCTGGCCAGGTCTTCCAGCGCGAACGTGCGCTGGCCCGGCATGGCGAGGTAGGCGGCCAGCGCGGTGTCGCAGCTCAGGCCGCGCAGCTCCAGGCCCTGGGCCCACAGGGCCAGGATCGGGCCCTTGGCGTCGTGGACGGCCTTGGGCCTGCTCCGGTCGCCCAGCCAGGCCCGCAGCGCCGTCTCGTCGGCCTCGGTGAGCTTGACGGGGTCGATGTGGGCGGCGGTGCCGTCGGGCGAGGCGATGGCGATGCCGTCGATGCGGCCCGTGCCGCTGCCGTAGGAGCCCTTGAAGGCCAGCCCGGCGCGGCCCTGCGGCAGCGCCGCCAGCCAGCCGGCCACCCGGTCGGGCCCGAGGATGACGGTCTCGACCTCGAAGCCCTGCTCGGGCTCCGCCTCGCCGGTGCCGAGCACCTTGAAGACGCGCTCGCGCAGCTCGCCGCGGATCTGCAGGGTGTCGAACAGCTTGTTGATCTCCTCGCGCTCCCACACGCCCTGCGTGAGGTCGCCGAGCTCGACGTCGAGCGGCACCTCGCGCAGCAGCTCGGTGAGGCGGCGGTTCATCAGCACCTGGGCGACGTGCTCGCGCAGCTTGTCGCCGACCTTGCCCTTGACCTCGTCGACGCGGTCGACCAGCGCGGCCAGCGAGCCGAACTCACGCACCCACTTGGCCGCGGTCTTCTCGCCGACGCTGGGGATGGACAGCAGGTTGTCGCTGGGGTCGCCGCGCAGGGCGGCGAAGTCGGGGTACTGGGCCGGGGTCAGGCCGTACTTCTCCTCGACCGCGTCGGGGGTGAACCTGGTCATGTCGCTGATGCCCCGGCGCGTCATCAGCACGGTGACGTGCTCGTTGACGAGCTGCAGCGCGTCGCGGTCGCCGGTGACGATCAGGACGTTCATCCCCTCCCCGGCCGCGCGGGTGGCCAGGGTGGCGATGAGGTCGTCGGCCTCGAAGCCCGCCTTGGACAGGTGCGGGATGCGCAGCGTGTCGAGCAGCTCGTAGATGAGCTGCATCTGGCCGCGGAAGTCTTCGGGGGTCTCGCTCCTGTTGGCCTTGTAGTCGGAGTATTCCTCGTGGCGGAACGTCGGCTCCGACCTGTCGAAGGCCACCGCCACGTGGGTCGGCTGCTCGTCGCGCAGGATGTTCGTCAGCATCGAGGTGAACCCGTAGACCGCCTCGGTGTGCTGACCGTCGGTGGTCATGAGGTTGGCGTCTTTGAGCGCGTAGAAGGCGCGGTAGGCCAGGGAATGCCCGTCGAGCAGCAACAGACACGGGCGGCTGGGGGTCACTTCACTCTTCGGCACGTACGCAGCCTAGTCTGCGTCAACGACAGAAAACCCGAGCTCGGAAGAGTGGAGAGATCCCCTTGACGCAGACCGATCCTTTGGACTTCTCGGCGTACGGCGCGGTGCACGAAGGCACGCTGGCCGACCGGATGGGCATCGAGTTCGTCGAGGCCGGGCCCGAGCGCGTCGTCGGCAGGATGCCGGTCGAGGGCAACACCCAGCCCTACGGCCTGCTGCACGGCGGCGCGTCGGCGGTGCTGGCCGAGACGCTGGGCTCGGTGGCGGCGGCGATCCACGCGGGTCCGGGCCGCATCGCCGTCGGCATCGAGATCAACGCCACCCATCACCGCTCGGCGACCTCCGGGTACGTGACCGGGGTCGCGACCCGGTTGCACGGCGGACGCACCTTGGCGACGTACGACATCGAGATCACCGACGAGGAGGGGCGGCGCGTCTGCACCTCCCGATTGACCTGCATGCTGCGCGACCAGCGCCCCTGACGTCACTTTGACCGAACCTTTGCGCAGCGGCCACATCGATCGCTACGGTTGTCCGAACAGAGCCCGCGGGGAGGCCCGGTAGATAACGTGTGCGGCCGGGGAAGCCCTACATGGCCCCAAAGGCCGCTCCGCGGGCTCGTCCACCTTTTCTCCCCATCGTTATCGTTTCGTTTCCGGCCTGGCCAGGCGTCTTCCCTCATTTAGCCCCTGACCTGCCGCGTTGTTTCCTCACATGTGTGCCACACGCATGTCACTAATTGGTGACGAACGATACTGAAACGGGCGTCTGCGGAATAAGCTCCCGCCATTGCATCCCAGTTGTGCCTGCGATGCGCGCGTGTCGAGATGGAGGGGTACAACCCCGCCTTGACCTATTTGAGGGAGCACCATTGCGCAGAGCCGTGATCGCGTTCACGGCCTTCCTGGGTGGACTCATCTTCCTGCTGGCCAGTCCCGCGCAGGCGGGGCCGGCCGGATGCCAGGGTTTGAAGGGGACGCTCAAACTCCAAGGCCAGCCAGTGAACGGCGTCAAAATCGCCGTGACCACCGAGGGCGGACAACCCGTCAAGGAGGTCACAACAAACGCACAGGGCACGTGGGAAGTTCCTACCGACAAGGGCAAGTTCAAGGTCACCCTTGACCCCGGCAGCCTGCCGAAGAACGCCGAGGTGCGCGGGGGCGGCAACGTCCGCACGCCGACCGTCTTCGAGGGCAACTGCTCGACCGTGCTGTTCGCGTTGCAGGCCAAGGGTGTGGCCGGCCAGCCGCAGGGAGACGACGAGAGCGGTCAGAGCAGCTTCTGGGACACGGCGGCGCAGCTCACCTTCGAGGGGCTCAATCTCGGCCTGATCATCGCCCTGGCCGCGCTCGGCCTGTCGCTGATCTACGGCACGACCGGCCTGACCAACTTCGCCCACGGCGAGCTGGTCACGCTCGGCGCGGTGCTGGCGTACATGTTCAACGTGGGCGCAGGCCTCCATCTCATCCCCGCCGCGGTGCTCGCCGTCGCGCTGGGCGGCGCGTTCGGCTACGCCCAGGACCGCCTCTTCTGGGGCCAGCTCCGCAGGCGCGGCACCGGCACCATCGCCATGATGATCATCTCCATCGGCGTCGCGCTGGTCATGCGCTACGTCATGCTGATCTTCTTCGGCGGCCAGAACGAGGCCTACGCCCAGTACACGGCCCAGCCCGGCATCCAGGTCGGGCCGATCTCCGCGGCCCCCAAGAACTTCGTGGCGATGGGCATCGAGCTGGCCGTGCTGCTCCTGGTCGGCTTCGCGCTGCTGCGCACCCGTACCGGCAAGGCGGCCAGGGCCGTGTCCGACAACCCCGCCCTCGCGGCCTCGTCGGGCATCAACGTCGACCGGGTCATCCGGACCATCTGGACCCTGGGCGGCGGCATCGCGGCGCTGGCCGGCATCATGCTCGGGCTCTCGCAGAACCTGAAGTACACGATGGGCCAGGACATCCTGCTGCTCATCTTCGCCGGCGTCACGCTCGGCGGGCTCGGCACCGCCTTCGGCGCGCTGGTCGGATCGCTGGTGGTCGGCCTGTTCATCCAGGTCTCCACGCTGTGGGTGCCGCCGGAGCTCAAGAGCGTCGGCGCGCTGGTCGTGCTCATCATCGTGCTCCTCGTCCGGCCCCAGGGCATCCTGGGCCGCCGCGAGCGAATCGGCTGATCGGGGGAGGATCAGAATGGACTGGATCACGATCATCAGCACGACGCTGAAGTCCGCGGTCGGCGTCGAGACCGTGCTGTACGCGCTCGCCGCGATCGGCATCAACATCCAATTCGGCTACACCGGCCTGCTCAACTTCGGCCAGGCGGCGTTCATGGGCGTGGCCGGCTACGGCCTGGCCGTCACCGTCACCGTCATGGGCCTGCCGTTCTGGGTCGGCATCATCGTCGGCCTGCTCGCCGCCGCGCTCCTGGCGGTCCTGCTCGGCATCCCGACCCTCCAGCTGCGCGCCGACTACCTGGCCATCGTCACCATCGCGGCGGCCGAGATCGTCCGGCTGGTGTTCCGCTCGGTGGCGTTCAAGAGCGTCTTCGGCGGCTCGGACGGCCAGCGCGGCTTCTCCGACGGCTTCTACGCGCTCAACCCCTACCCCGAGGGCCAGTACGGCTTCAACCTCGGCTCCGTCCCGCTGTTCTTCAACAACCGGGTGTTGTGGGTGCTGACCGTCGGCTGGGTGCTCATCGCCCTGTGCTGCGGGCTGGTCTTCCTACTGATGAAGAGCCCCTGGGGCCGCGTGCTCAAGGCCATCCGCGAGGACGAGGACGCCGTGCGCAGCCTCGGCAAGAACGTCTTCTCCTACAAGATGCAGTCGCTCATCCTGGGCGGCGTCGTGGGCTGCCTGGGCGGCTTCATCTACGGCCTGGCCTACGCCTCCGTCCAGCCCGACATCTTCGGCACCGAGACCACGTTCTACGCGTACACGATGGTCATCCTCGGCGGCGCCGCCCGCGTGCTCGGGCCCGTCGTGGGCGCGTCCATCTTCTGGGTGCTGCTCGTCCTGATCTACGGCGTGCTCTCCGAGGCCGTCGGCGCCGGGATCATCACCTTCATGGACACGAACCAGGTGGGCGCCGTCCGCTGGATCCTGGTCGGCCTGGGCCTCGTCCTGTTGCTCATCTTCCGGCCACAGGGCATCTTCGGCGACAAGAGGGAGATAGCGATCAATGCACGCTGAAACCACGGCCACCGAGCGCAAGGCCGCGGCGCTGGCCGTCTTCAAGGACCTGGCCCGCGAGCCGGGCGTGCCCAAGCCGGACCCGATCCTCACCGTCGACAACGTCGTGCGCCGCTTCGGCGGCCTGACCGCGGTCGAGGTCGGGCACGTCGAGATCCAGCGGGGTTCCATCACCGCGCTGATCGGCCCCAACGGCGCCGGCAAGACGACCTTCTTCAACCAGCTCACCGGCTTCGACACGGCCGACTCCGGCTCGTGGACGTTCAACGGCCGCAGCATGAACGGGGTGCCGGCCCACAAGGTCGCCCGCGCCGGCATGGTGCGCACCTTCCAGCTCACCAAGGCGCTGTCCCGCCTGACCGTCATGGAGAACATGCGCCTGGGCGCCCAGCGGCAGAAGGGCGAGACCTTCTGGCGGGCGCTCATCCCCAGTATGTGGCGCGGCCAGGAGGACGAGATCACCGTCCGCGCCGAGGAGCTCCTCGAACGCTTCAAGCTCGGCCCCAAGCGGGACGACTTCGCCGGATCGTTGTCCGGCGGCCAGCGCAAGCTGCTGGAGATGGCCCGCGCCCTCATGGTCCAGCCGGAGCTGGTCATGCTGGACGAGCCCATGGCGGGCGTGAACCCCGCCCTGACCCAGTCGCTGCTCGGCCACGTCAAGGACCTGCGCGAGCAGGGCATGACGGTGCTGTTCGTCGAGCACGACATGGACATGGTCCGCGACATCAGCGACTGGGTGATCGTCATGGCGCAGGGCAACGTGATCGCCGAGGGCCCGCCGGACACGATCATGTCGGACGAACGCGTGATCGACGCCTACCTCGGCGCCCACCACGACGCCCCGCTGTCGGACACCGAACTGGAGACGCAGCTCCAGGAGGCCGAGGCGGCGCTGGAGGCCGAGATCGAAGAGGAGACGCAGAAGTGAGCGACGTCCCCGAGACGACCGCCCCCGAGACGGCCGCCGAGACGGCCGCTGAGGCCGCCGCTGAGGCCGCCCCCGAGTCGCAGGCGGCCGTCACCGACCGCGCCGCGCACCTGGAGGGCGCGGCCGACGCCGTGCTGCGGTGCGACGAGCTGATCGCCGGCTACCTGCCGGGCGTCAACATCCTCAACGGCTCCGACCTCTACGTCAAAGAGGGCGAGCTGATCGGCATCATCGGCCCCAACGGCGCCGGAAAGTCGACGCTGCTGAAGGCGATGTTCGGGCTGGTCAACATCCGCAGCGGCACGGTGCTGCTCAAGGGTGAGAACATCACGAACATGAAGGCGCACTCGCTGGTCTCCCGCGGCGTCGGCTACGTGCCGCAGACCAACAACGTCTTCCCCAGCCTCACCATCGAGGAGAACCTGGAGATGGGCGCCTTCCAGGTGCCCGGCAAGTTCAAGGAGCGCTTCGAGTTCGTCGCCGAGCTGTTCCCTGCGCTCAAGGAGCGGCGCAAGCAGCGCGCGGGCTCCCTGTCCGGCGGTGAGCGGCAGATGGTGGCCATGGCCAGGGCGCTCATGACCGAGCCGTCGGTGCTGCTGCTCGACGAGCCGTCGGCGGGCCTGTCGCCCAAGCTCCAGGACCTGGTCTTCATCCAGGCCCAGCAGATCAACAAGGCGGGCGTGACCGTGATCATGGTGGAGCAGAACGCCCGACGCTGCCTGCAGATCTGCCACCGCGGCTACGTGCTCGACCAGGGCCGCAACGCCTACACCGGCACCGGCAGGCAGCTCGCCAACGACCCCAAGGTCATCGAGCTGTACCTCGGCACGCTGGCCAAGGCGTAACCGAATCGAACGGCGAAGGGGCTCCCCCGGAGCCCCTTCGCCGTTTTTTAATGAGCGCTGTGAAACGATTGCTGACAGTGGCGCTCATCCTGCCCATCCTGCTCGTCGGCTGCCAGGAGGACGCCTCCTCGGCGCAGAGGTACAGCACCGGCGGCGACCCGACCGACAGCCCGTGCGCGCGCGTGGTCTCGGCCATCGGGTACGCCGGCCTGATGCTCAAGCCGAAGGGCCAGGAGGAACAGCAGTACTTCGAGGACGCCGTCATCGGCCGGCTGGCCGAGCTGCGCGGCATCACGCTCCAGTTCGGCGACCGGCTGCCGGCCTCGCTGCACGCCGCCGTACAGAGCGTCAAGACGACCACCGCGGGCCTGTCCAGGAACGACGTGCCGCACGAGCGGCAGGTCGCGCTGCTGCGGCAGTACCGGGCCGCCGCCGACCAGATCGTGGCCGGCTGCGCATGACGAAGGGGCCCGATCCGCGCGGACCGGGCCCTTCGTCAGGAACTACGGGAGGACGCTGATCAGCCGGCGATGTTGCCGGTGCGGTACTCCAGCGCCTTGGTGGCGTACTTGTTGTCCTTGCCGTACTGGTAGATGCCGATGGTGGCCACGGCGGGGTCACCGGCGTCGTTGAACTCGACCGGGCCGCTCACGCCGTCGTAGTCGATGTCCTTGCCGGCCTTGAGCAGGTCGTCGCAGCTCTTGAAGTCCTTGCACTTCTCGCCGCCCTTGCTGACCTCGGCCAGCTTGGCGGCGATGTCGACGCCCGCGTCGCTCTTGGCGGCCTCGGCGGCCAGCGCGAGCAGGTTCATCGCGTCGTAGGACTCGGGGGCGTAGCTGTAGTCCTCCAGCTTGGGGTTGATGCCGAGGAGCTTCTTCTGGAACTCCTCCGGGGCGGCCGCGCCCGGGATCGTGCCCTTGACGCCCTCAAGAGTGCCCTTGGGCATCTTGACGTAGTTCGTGTTGGAGGTGTTGCCGTCGACCATGTACCACTTGTGCTTGTCGGCCGGCAGGCCCTGCTTGACCAGCTCCTGGATGACCTTGGCGGTCTCCTCGAACCCGATCAGGACGATGCCCTTGGGGTTCTTGGCCTTGACCTTGGCCACATCGGCGGAGAAGTCGGCGGCCTTGGGGTCGTAGTCGACGCGCTCGACGACCTCGCCGCCGCCGTCGGTGACCGTCTTCTGCACCTGGTCGGCCAGGCCGGTGCCGTAGGAGTCCTGCATCGCCAGGATGCCGACGGTGTCGTTGCCGTCGGACACCACCAGGTCGCCGAGCACGCGGCCCTGCAGCTTGTCCGGCGGCGAGGTGCGGAAGTACAGGCCCTTGTCCTCGATCGTGGTGAACTTGTCGGAGGTGTTGGCCGGCGAGAAGTGGATGACGCCCGCACCCGTGATCTTGTCGATCACCGACTCCGACACCGAGGAGGACGCGGCGCCGATGATGGCGTCGGCCTTCTGGGCCAGGAGCTTGTCCACCGACTGCGAGGCGATGTTCGTGGTGGTGTCGCCCGAGTCGGTGTCGTACTTGGTGACGGGCTTGCCCAGCACGCCCCCGGCCTCGTTGATCTCCTTGATGGCCAGGTCGACGCCGGCGAACTCGGGCGGGCCGAGGAAGGCGAGCGAACCGGTCTGGGGCAGCAGCGTACCGATCGTGAGGGTGCCGTCGCCCTTGGCCGCGGGGGCCGACGAGGATGGCGCGGCCGGCTGCGTGGTCTGCGTGGCGGTGTTGCTGCCGCCACCGCCGCAGGCCGTCAGGGCCAAGCTGGTGGCGGCCACGACAGCCAGCGCCCGCCCCGCGGGAGCAATGCGGATCATGAAGTGTCTCCTTCATTTCCAGGCCGGGATCCTCAGCACCGCCGAGCGCTCCCGATCGAATGACGGAAACGTACAAAATCGCTGCGTACTCCAGCCAGATGGCGGGGTGAACTGTCGGCACTTGGATGCGGAGTCGTAATCAGTCCTCAACTTACGGACCTGCGCTAGCAGGCTTAATGTGCGTCGGGTGAAGCGTTTTACGCCTGTCCTAGTCATGGCGGTCCTTCTTGGCGGGTGCACCTCGTCCCCGCCGCCCGCGCCGCCTTCCTCGGATCCTCCCGCCGGCGTATCGGTCACGCTGGAGCAATGGCGTTCCGACGAGCCCGTGCACGCGCTGGAGGTGGCCGTCCGTAATACCACCGGCATACCCGTGTATTTCGCGGACGTCCAGCTCGTGACGCCGTCGTTCAAAACGTTGCCGCCGGAAAAGGCGGACGCCACGATCAAGCGGACCGAGCGCACCGACCTGCGCATCACCTACGGCGCGGCCAACTGCCTGCCCGCGGGCCTGCCACAGCTCCAGCCCGCGACCGTCGTGGCCGACATCCGCGCCGGCTCCGAGCAGCCGCGCCGGGTGGTCTTCAAGGTGCCGCACCCCAGCCCGCTGCTGACCCGCCTGTTACGGGACGAGTGCTCGGAGTTCCTCATCAAGCAGGCCGCCGGCATCGAGTTCGGGCCCGACTGGAAGCAGGTGGGCAAGGCGATGCGGGGCAACCTGGTGGTCACGCGGCGCGGCGCCGGCAAGGTGACGCTGACCGAGCTCGACGGCACCACGCACTACATCATCACGCCGGACGCCGCCGGGCGGCCCGTGGCCGAGCTGGAGGCCGGGCGGCGGCGACTGGAGGTGCCGGTCACGCTCACCCCCGGCCGCTGCGACCCGCACGCCTTCGCCGAGGCGAAGAAGGCGTTCCTGTTCCCGGTGCGGGCCACCGTGGACGGGGGGCCCGAGCGGGTGGTGATCGTGGTGCCGCCCAAGCCGCTGCAGGATCGGCTGATCCAGTACTCGCTGCGAGTGTGCGGCCTGGGC
Organism: Nonomuraea sp. NPDC052265; assembly: GCF_044547985.1. NCBI lineage: Bacteria > Bacillati > Actinomycetota > Actinomycetes > Streptosporangiales > Streptosporangiaceae > Nonomuraea > Nonomuraea sp. NPDC052265. The sequence goes on along the minus strand of NZ_JBIUBJ010000003.1, from coordinate 417,816 downwards.
GGCGGGTGAGGGTCAGCCCTCGATGTTGCCCGTGCGGTACTCCAGGGCCTTGGGGGCGTACTTGTTGTCGTCGCCGTACTGGTAGACGCCGATGGTGGCCACGGCGGGGTCACCGGCGTCGTTGAACTCGATCGGGCCGCTGATGCCGTCGTAGTCGATGTCCTTGCCGGCCTTCAGCAGGTCGGCGCAGTCCTTGAAGGTCTTGCACTTCTCGCCGCCCTTGCTGACCTCGGGCAGCTTGGCGGCGATGGACTTGCCGCTGTCGTCCTTGGCTGCCTCGGCGGCCAGGGCGATGAGGATCGCGGCGTCGTAGGACTCGGCGGCGTAGGTGTAGTCCTCCAGCTTGGGGTTGATCTCCAGGAGCTTCTTCCTGAAGTCCTCCGGGGCCTCGGCGCCGGGGATGGTGCCCTTGACGCCCTTGAGCGTGCCCTTGGGCATCTTGAGGTAGTTGGTGTTCGACATGTTGCCGTCCACCATGTACCACTTGGTCTTGTCGACCGTCAGGCCCTGCTTGACCAGCTCCTGGATGACCTTGGCGCCCTCCTCGAAGCCGATCAGCACGATCGCCTTGGGGTTCTTGGCCTTGATCTTGGCGACGTCCGCGGAGAACTCGGCCGCCTTCGGGTCGTAGTCGACGCGCTCCACGACGCTGGCGCCGGCCGCCTCGGCGGTCTTGGTCACCTGGTCGGCCAGGCCCGAGCCGTAGGAGTCCTGCATCGCCAGGATGCCGATGGTGTCGTTGCCGTCGGCGGCGATCAGGTCGCCGAGCACGCGGCCCTGGAGCTTGTCCGGGGGCGCGGTACGGAAGTACAGGCCCTGGTCGCTGATGGTGGTGAACTTGTCAGAGGTGTTGGCGGGCGAGAACTGCACCACGCCGGCCCCGGTGACCTTGTCGATGATCGACTCGGACACCGACGAGGAGGCGGCGCCGATGATGGCGTCGGCCTTCTGCGCGATCAGCTTGTCCGCCGACTGCGAGGCCACGTTCGTGGTGGTGTCACCCGAGTCCGTGTGGATCTTGGTGACCGGCTTGCCGAGCACGCCGCCCGCGTCGTTGATCTCCTTGACGGCCTGGTCGACCCCGGCGAACTCGGGCGGGCCGAGGAACGCCAGCGAACCGGTCTGCGGCAGCACGGTGCCGATCGTCAGCGTGCCGTCGCCCTTGGCCGCCTCCGTCTGGGTGGCCGGGGCCGACGAGGACGGCGCCGCGGACGTGGTCTGCTGCGCGGCCGTGTCGCCACCGCCGCCACAGGCCGTCAGGGCCAGGCTCGCCGCCGCCGCGACCGCCAGGAAGCGCCCTGCTGGAGCAATGCGGATCATAAAAGAGACTCCCCTTATTCCCAGCGGGGAACGATCTCCCTCGCTGCGTTTATCGAGCTCAGCATGCCTCTTTGACGGGGAGGTGTGGGGGATTTCGGGTACTTTTATGCTAATTTGTAATGTCGCAATCACCGTCTGTAATTGCATGTTTCATCAGCGTTACGGTCTTGACTCCAAATGAACCAGCCCAGCCTGAAATATCGTGACTGGGGTGGTTCCATGGTGGGATGTCCGGCTTGCTGTCGTCACCGGCTAGCCGGCGATGTTGCCCTTGCGATATTCGAGCGCCTTGGCCGCGTCGTACTTGTTGTCCTTGTCGTACTGGTAGACCCCGATCGTCGCGACCGACGGGTCACCGGCGTCGTCGAAGTCCACCGGGCCGCTCACGCCGTCGTAGTCGATGTCCTTGCCCGCCTTGAGCAGGTCGGCGCAGGACTTGAAGTCCTGGCACTTCTCGCCGCCCTTGCTGACCTCGATCAGCTTGGGGGCCAGCGCGGTGCCCGAGTCGTCCTTGGCCGCCTCGGCCGCCAGCGCGATCAGCGTCGTCGCGTCGTACGACTCCGCCGCGTAGGTGTAGTTCGTCAGCTTCGGGTTCACCGTCAGCAGCCGCTTCTGGAACGCCTCCGGGGCCGCCGCACCCGGGATCGTGCCCTTGACGCCCTTGAGCGTGCCCTTGGGCATCTTGAGGTAGTTGGAGTTCGACATGTTGCCGTCCACCATGTACCACGTGAACCTGTCGGCCGTCAGACCCTGCTTGACCAGCTCCTGCACGACCTTCGCCGTCTCCTCGAAGCCGATCAGCACGATCGCCTTGGGGTTCTTGGCCTTGATCTTGGCGACGTCCGCGGAGAACTCGGCCGCCTTCGGGTCGTAGTCCACCCGCTCCACGACGCTGGCGCCGGCCGCCTCGGCGGTCTTGGTCACCTGGTCGGCCAGGCCCGAGCCGTAGGAGTCCTGCATCGCCAGGATGCCGATGGTGTCGCTGCCGTCGGAGACCACCAGGTCGCCCAGGACCCGTCCCTGGAGCTTGTCCGGCGGCGCCGTGCGGAAGTACAGGCCCTGGTCGTTGATCGTGGTGAACTTGTCGGAGGTGTTCGCCGGCGAGAACTGCACCACGCCCGCCCGCGTGATCTTGTCCAGGATCGACTCCGACACCGACGAGGAGGCCGCGCCGATGATCGCGTCGGCCTTCTGGCTGAGCAGTTTGTCCACCGACTGGGAGGCGATGTTGGTGGTGGTGTCGCCCGAGTCGGTGTCGATCTTGGCCACCGGCTTGCCCAGCACGCCCCCTGCGTCGTTGATCGCCTTGAGCGCCAGATCGACCCCGGCGAACTCCGGTGGTCCCAGATATGCGAGATTGCCCGTCTGGGGCAGCACGGTGCCGATCGTCAGCGTGCCGTCCCCCTTGGCCGCGGCGGCCGAGGAGGGCTTCACGGACGCGGCGCCCGTGGCGCCCGATCCGGCGGTCGTGCCGCCGGTCGAACATGCCGCCAGCGCCAGGCTCGCCGCTGTGGCGACGGCCAGCGCGCGGGAAATGCGGATCATCGAAAGCGTCTCCGTTCGAGATGAGCGGACCTTCCGTCCGCCCATCAGCATGCGCCGGGACGCCTGCGCGGGAAGAAGCCGAAGCCGGTTGGATGCCCAGTCGTGACCGGGCCACAACCCGCGGGGCTAAATCACCTGATATAGGCCTTTTTCACGCCCGCTCGGCCGCGTCGTCTATAACGATCTGAGCAACCTCCCGCATGCTCAGCCGCCGGTCCATCGACGCCTTCTGGATCCACCGGAACGCCTGCGGCTCCGTCCAGCCATGCTGGGCCATCAACTGACCCTTGGCCCGCTCGACCAGCTTGCGGGTCTCCAGCCGCTCCGAGAGGCTGGACACCTCAGCGCTCAGCGCCACCATCTCCTCGTGCCTGCTGACCGCCATCTCGATCGCCGGCACCAGATCGGCCTTGGTGAACGGCTTCACCAGGTAGGCCATCGCCCCCGCGTCACGCGCGCGCTCCACCAGATCACGCTGGGAGAAGGCGGTGAGGATGAGGCACGGCGCGATCCGGTCGGCCACGATGCGCTCGGCCGCCGAGATGCCGTCGAGCACGGGCATCTTCACGTCGAGGATGACGAGGTCGGGCCGCAGGTCGGCGGCGAGCTGGATCGCCTGCTCCCCGTCACCGGCCTCGCCCACGACGACGTAACCGTCCTCCTGGAGCATCTCCTTGAGGTCGAGGCGGATCAGGGCCTCGTCTTCCGCGATCACTACTCGCCGCTGCGTACTCACGAGCAGAAGAGTACAGACGTCCGGTAGATTAGATCCACGCCGGTGCGGCCTCGGGCATGACGCTCCGAGATCACCAACCGGACGAAACCGCCCCGGTAGACCAACGGCAGAGTCGATGGCCTCAAAATCCATACAGTGTGGGTTCGAATCCCACCCGGGGCACCGGCCTGACCGCCCGGCCCCCTCGTAGGCCGGGCGGTTTCCTGTTCGTCGATGACGACAGCACCCCGGCGCCCGCTCGTCCGACCGCCGGATCGACACGTTGATCCGGAATTGCTGACCGGTTCAGGGCGTCCAGGACGGCGAGCGGCCCAGGAGGGCGACCACGCGGTCGAGCGCCGTGGGGGCGTCACCGGGCTCGACACCGGTCAGGAACGCCTTCCCCGCACCGCGCGAGACCGGCGTGTCGGGCACCTGCGCGGCCGGCGGAAGGGCGGCCTCGGCGAGGTCGTCGTCGATGTTGGGCGGCACGGCCAGCGCCTTGGCGAGGTCCCAGTCGTGCACGACGCAGTCGATGAAGTGGAAGCCGATCGCCATGGCCGCCGGGAACGGGCCGCCGTCGCGGATCTCGGGCAGGAAGAAGGCCCGGTCGAGCACGCCCTCCGCGGCGAAGGCGGCGATGACGGCCTGCGCCGAGGCGGCGTACTCGGCCACCGGGTCCGCGCCCAGGGGGCTCGGCCGCCAATTCGCCAGTTCCGAACGCGCGCCCGAGGCCGCCAGGGCGAAGCCGTGGTTCTGCACGATCTGGTGTTCCAGCAGGTCGCGGACGGCCCATCCGGCGCACGGAGTCGGCCGGTCGAGGTCGCCGGGCTTGATCGTGTTCACCAGGTCGACGGTGGCCCGCACCGACCGCCGGTTGAGCTCGATGATGTCTACCAAGGCACTGTCCCGTCATCGTCGAAGAATCCACCGGTCGGCCCGTCCGGCCCGAGGGTGGCCAACCTGACGATGATGGCGGCCCCTCGGCGGCGGTGCGAGTGATTTTCAGTGGCAGGTCCTCGGTGAAGTCGGTGGCGCAGGCGGCGTTGACGAGGACGCCGTCCTCGCGGAGCTCCTTGGCGTACTGGACGGTGAGGGCGTTCAGCGCGGCCTTCGACGGCGGGCAGGCGGCCGCGGCGGGCAGGGCGGACATGTAGTGGCGGGGGTCGGTGTGGTGGGCGAGGGAGCCCATGCCGCTGGAGACGTTGACGATGCGAGGGGCCGGCGAGCGTCTGAGCAGGGGCAGCATGGCGTTGGTGACCATGAGGACGCGCACGACGTTGGTCCCGAAGACCGCGCGGACGGTCGCCGCCGGCGCGGCTGCTGCGCGACGGCACCGCCGACGTGGCGTTCCTGCCCACGCCGTTCGAGGACCTGACGGGGTTCGACAGCGAGTCGCTGCGGGTGGAGGACGGCGTCGCGGTCCTGCCGCCGGGGCACCGGCTGGCCGGGCGCGACCGGCTGTGCCTGGCCGACCTGGAGGCGGATCCGACGCCCTGCTGGCCGGGGCGGCATCCCGGTCCGGGGGATCAGGCCGCGCTGATGCAGCTCGTGGCGCTGGGCCGGTTGGTGGCGGTGGTTGCGGAGTCGGTCCGGGACCACCTGCGGCGCGACCTGGAGTGCGTGCCGGTCGTGGACGCCGCGCCGACCACCGTGGTGCTGGCCTGGCAGCAGGGGAGACGTTCGCGGGCGCCGGCGGCGTTCGTGCGGGTCGCCACGACCGTGGCGGACGGGATTTCACAGGCGGTTCGCCGGGAACAGTCCTTTGTGACGGATCACCACGAACGAGACGGGGGTGGCGGGGGATGCCGTTGAGCGTGACCGAGCGGGAGGCGTTCCTGGCCGAGCCGCACATCGCGAGCCTGGCGGTGGAGACGGGCGCGGGACGGGCGCCGCTGGCCGTGCCCGTCTGGTACGACTACGGCCCTGGCGGCGAGATCAGGTTCCTGACCGACAGCGAGTCGCGCAAGGCGCGGCTGGTGGCGAAGGCGGGCCGGTTCACCATGCTGGTCCAGCGGATCAGCCCGACCTACCGGTACGTGTCGGTCGAGGGCCCGGTGGTGCGCTCCGACCCCACGACGATCGAGGAGCTGACCCGCATCGCGGCCCGCTACCTGCCGCCGGAGGCGGTGTCGGGCTACGTCCATGGCTCGGACCTGCACGTCCTGGTGACGTTCAGGATGCGGCCCGAGCGGTGGCTGTCGGCGGACCTGGGCTCCTTGGGCTGACCGGCGCCCGGTATTTTTGGCTCGTGACTGCTATCGATCCCACCTCCACCGGCGCCCACGGCGTCGGCCTCGCGACCATCGCCGACGACGGCACCGTTCTCGACACCTGGTTCCCGGCTCCCGAGCTGGGCGAGCCGCCCGCGACGGGCACCGAGCGGCTTTCCGCCGAGGAGGCCGGCGAGCTGGCCGCGCTGACCGGCCGCGACGCGGCGCGGGGCGTCGAGGTGGTGGCGGTGCGCACGGGCGTCGGCAAGCTCTCCGAGCCGCCGGTTGACGCGCACGACGTCTACCTGCGGCTCCACCTGCTCTCCCACCGTCTGGTCCGGCCGCACGGCGTGAACCTGGACGGCCAGTTCGGCCTGCTGGCCAACGTCGTGTGGACGAACTTCGGGCCGTGCCCGGTGCCCGGCTTCGAGCGGACGCGGCTGCGCCTGCGGGGCAGGGGCGTGGTGACGGTGTACGGCGTGGACAAGTTCCCGCGGATGGTCGACTACGTGCTGCCGGAGGGCGTGCGGATCGCCGACGCCGACCGGGTGCGGCTGGGCGCCCACCTGGCGTCCGGCACGGTGGTCATGCACGAGGGCTTCGTGAACTTCAACGCCGGCACGGTGGGCACGTCGATGGTCGAGGGACGCATCTCGGCCGGCGTGGTGGTCGGCGACGGCTCCGACGTGGGCGGCGGCGCCTCGATCATGGGGACGCTGTCGGGCGGCGGCAAGCAGGTCGTCTCGATCGGCGAGCGCTGCCTGCTGGGCGCGAACGCGGGCATCGGCATCTCGCTGGGCGACGACTGCGTGGTGGAGGCGGGCCTCTACGTGACGGCGGGCACCCGGGTCACGCTGCCCGACGGGAAGGTGGTCAAGGCGGCGGAGCTGTCCGGCTCGAACGGGATCCTGCTGCGCCGCAACTCCCAGTCGGGCGCGGTGGAGGCACTGCCCCGCACGGGCTCCGGGATCACCCTCAACGCCGCCCTGCACGCCCACTGAACCACTGAACTCGCAGGCCCCCTCCGGTTCCACGGCGGGGGCCCACAGGGCGCCGCGTCACGGCGGCGCGCCGGTGCGGCGTCAGCGGGCGTTTCCCGGAGGACCCCCGGCCCGATGCTCGCGGGTCAGTTGGCGTGGGAGACCGCGGAGCCGATGGTGTGCACCCGCAGCGCGTTGGTGCTGCCCGGCGTGCCGGGAGGCGAGCCGGCCACGATGACCACCTTGTCGCCCTTCTCCAGCCGCCCGAGCGACAGCAGCGACGCCTCCACCTGCCGCACCATGTCGTCGGTGTGGTGCACGAACGGCACGTGGAACGTCTCCACCCCCCACGTCAGCGAGAGCTGCCCGCGCACGTGCGGGGCCGAGGTGAAGGCCAGCAGCGGGATCGGCGAGCGGTAGCGGGCCAGGCGGCGGGCCGTCTCCCCCGACATGGTGAACGCGATCAGCGCCTTGGCGCCGACGATCGCGCCGACCTCGGCCGCGGCCCTGGCGATGGCGCCGCCGGTGGTCTCCGGCATGCGCTCCAGGGTGTGGGTGGCGTGCAGGGACGACACCTCGGCGGCGCAGGCGATGCGGTCCATCGTCGAGACGGACTCGATCGGGTAGCTGCCGACCGACGTCTCGCCCGACAGCATGACGGCGTCGGCGCCGTCCATGACGGCGTAGGCGACGTCGCTGGCCTCGGCGCGGGTGGGGCGCGGGGCGTTCATCATGGAGTCGAGCATCTGAGTGGCGACGATGACCGGGCGGGCCTTCTCGCGGCACAGCCCGATGAGGCGCCGCTGCACGATCGGCACCTGCTCCAGGGGCAGCTCGACGCCGAGGTCGCCGCGGGCGACCATGATGCCGTCGAAGGCCTCGACGATCTCGGGCAGGCGCTCGACGGCCTGCGGCTTCTCGATCTTGGCCAGCAGCGGCAGGCGGACGGCCTCCTGCTCCATGATGTTGCGCACCACGTCGGCGTCGGAGGGACGGCGGACGAAGGACAGCGCGATCATGTCGAAGCCGGTGCGCAGCGCCCAGCGCAGGTCGGCCTCGTCCTTGTCGGTGAGCGCGGGCGCGCTGACGTTGACGCCCGGCAGGTTGAGGCCCTTGTTGTTGGAGATCATGCCGCCGATGACGACGCGGGTGGTGACGCGGTCGCCGTCGACGCGGGTGGCCTCCAGGACGAGGCGGCCGTCGTCGACCAGGATCTTGTCACCGGGACGCACGTCGCCGGGCAGGCCCTTGTAGGTGGTCGAGACCTGCTCGCGGTCTCCGGGCACGTCTTCGGTGGTGATGGTGAAGACGTCGCCGAAGCCCAGGCGCACCGGCCCTTCCTCGAAGGTGCCGACGCGGATCTTGGGGCCCTGCAGGTCGGCGAGCACGCCTACGCCGCGGCCGAGGTCGGCCGCCACCTCCCGGACCCGGTCGTAGACCTCTCTGTGCATGTCATGGTTGCCATGGCTGAGGTTGAACCGTGCCACGTCCATGCCCGCGGAGATCAGCTCGTGGAGGCGTTCTTTGGACGAAGTGGCTGGGCCTAGGGTGCAGACGATTTTCGCACGACGAGTCACGAGTCCTACCTTAATTGGTACAGACCACTTGGCAGTCACTGACGACGGAGAACGTACCCGACGTAGGAGAACAACACGAGAACGGCGAGTCCGAGCCGTACCAAGTTCGCGTACTGTTCAGGGTAGACGACGCCTTCGATGTAGTGGTCGACGAAGCCGCTCGGCGGCAGGCCCGGCTGCCCTCCCCTGCGCCGCGCCCAGTCCTCGGCGGCGGTCAGCGGGCAGTCCACGCGGGTGACGAGCGTGATCACGGCCCAGCCGACGGCCGCGAGATGGAGGTAGATCGTGCGCCGCCACCGCCAGGCCAGGAACCCGCCCACGGCGACGTAGGCGAGGAAGGCGAAGTGCGTCACCATCACCACGTCGGCGAGCAGGCGGTACATCATGGCTTTATGGTGGCCGCCTTCCAGGCGTTCACGACGCCGTGCCCGTAGAAGCCGTTCTTGGCCTGGTCGCCTTCACACTGGTGGGTCTCGCTCTCGCCGTACATCTTGTAGACGTAGGCGCGGGGGGTGGGGCAGGCCACGTGGGTGGCGGTCCTGTAGAGCAGGTCCTCGACGGTGGCGGGGTCCATGGACAGGCCGCCGGGGCCGGGCTTGCCGAAGCGGCTGATCAGGATCGCCGCGACGCCGGTGGCGTGCGGGGCGGCCATGGAGGTGCCGTCGAGGTACTGGTAGTAGGAGCAGGCGCCCTTGTGGCAGTCGCGCACGACGTCGGCGCCCTTGGGCTTGCCGGAGGCGTCGAGCCGGCCGGCGGCCTTGAGCACGTGCTCGGGGGCGGCGGCCAGGATCGACCGCGCGGCCTCGGCGCCCTTGCCGTCCAGCACGTCGCCGCCGGGGGCGGCCACGTCGGTCTGCTCCAGGCCGTAGTCGCTGTAGATGGCCTTGCGCCCGGACGGGCCGACGGCTGAGACCGAAATCACACCCTTGGACTCGGCGGGCACGTTGATGCACGAGTTGTCTATCTTGCGGGTCTTCTCGTCGCCGCGCGGGTAACCGGGGCTCTGCTTGTCGACCGTGGGACGTCCGAGGTCGGTCGAGCCGTTGCCGAGGGCGGAGACGAGGGTGACGCCCTTGCCGCGGGCGTAGTCGAGGGCGCGCTGCATGCCGACGACGACGGCCTTCTGTTCGAGCTGCTGCTTTTTGGTGTCGGCCTTGTTGGCGGCGCAGTTGAACAACCAGGGGTCGACGTAGTAGCTCATGTTGACGACGTCCACGCCGATGTCGGCGGCGTAGGTGAGGGCGTCGAGGCTGGGCTTGAGGAAGAAGAAGCCGGAGTCCTGGCCGGCCCTGATGCTGACGAGCTGCACGCCGGGGGCGACGCCGGCGATGCCGATGCCGTTGATCGGGGAGGCGATGGTGCTGGCGACGTGGGTGCCGTGGCCGTCGTCGTCCTCGTCCACGGGGTCCTTGCAGGAGGGGACCTCGCAGGGGCCGTCCAGGGTCTCGCCGCGCTCGTCCTTGGGCTTGTCGGTGACGAAGTTGCGGCTCAGCTCGCGGTTGAAGTTGGGGGCGATGTCGGGGTGCTTGCCGTCGATGCCGGTGTCGATGACGCCGACCAGCACCTTCCTGCTGCCGGGGACCTTGGCGTTGGCCCGGTCGGCGCCGATCATCTTCATGTCCCACTGGAGGTGGGCCAGCGGCTCCGGGGCGGCGGCGGCCATGGATCCGGCGTCGGGGAAGCCTCCGCCGGCGGGGCGGGCGGCGCGGGAGGAGGTGGAGCCGATGACGCGGCGGTCGGGTGAGACGCCGACGATCGCCGGGTCGGCGCCGACGCTCTCGGCGAAGCCGTCGCCGCCGCCCTCGGTGAGCACGTAGCCGAGCTTGCCGTCCTCCTCGACGACCGTGCCGCCGGCGCGCTTGACGGCGTCCAGGGCCTGGCTCTGCCTGCCGTCGGCGTAGAAGACGAGGTTCTGGTTCTGGCCGGTACGGGGGCCGGTGGTGGCCTGCGCGGAGCCTGTGGGGCCGTCCCGCGCGGGCTGCTCGGGGGTGGCGCGGTCACCGGCGGCGGCCGAGCACGCGGTCAGCGCGGCGGCGACGGCCAGCGCCGTCAGGCCAGAGGCGACTCGCCGCATTGCTCCCCCATCCACCGACTGTCGCAGAATCTGCATCTTCCCGACACTCAACGGCTGATGCAACTTAGGTGTGAGATTTCGGTCGATGGGGGGAAGCGGGCCGTGGACGTTTCGTCCAGGGCCCGCAGTGCCGGACGCCGTACGGGCTCAGGCGTCGCGGTTCAGGCGCACGTCCGGCAGGAAGGCCAGCAGGACGGCGCCGACCAGCATGATCGGCGCGACCCAGGCGAAGACGCCGGTGACCGCGTCGGCGAACGTCGTCCGTACGGACTCCGGCATCGCGCCCACGGCCCCCGGGTTCAGGACCGCCTGCCCCAGCCTGCCGCTGAAGACGCCCCCGAGCACGGCCACCCCCACGGCGCCGCCCACGTTCCTGGCGAAGGACACCACCGAGGTGGCCGCGCCCCGGTCGGCGGCGGGCGCGCTGACCTGGACGGCCAGCATCAGGTTCTGCAGCACCATGCCGAGCCCGATCCCGAACAGCACCATGTACAGCCCGGACGCGACCGCCCCCGTCCCCAGCTCCATGGTCGAGAACAGGAACCCGGCCACCGTCGCCAGCGCCGCCCCGGCCACCACGACCCACTTGTACGTCCCCAGCCGGGTCACCACCCGGCCCGCCACGGCCGAGGACGCGATCAGGCCCGCCATCAGGGGAAGCAGCAGCAGCCCCGCGTTCGACGCGCTGGCCCCGGCGGCCAGTTGCAGGTAGAGGGGCAGGAAGGTGGCCGCCCCCACCATCCCGGTCGCCATCAGCACGATGGTGGCCGTGGCGATCGTGAACGTGCGGTCGCGGAACAGCCCGAGCGGCAGCACCGGCTCCTTGGCCGTCCGCTCCACCAGCACGAACAGCCACGTCAGCACGACCGCCCCCGCGCCCAGCCCGAGGACGACCGGCGAGGACCACGCGTACGTCGTCCCGCCCCACGAGGCGAACAGCGTCAGGCAGGTCAGCACCCCGGAGATCAGCGCGGCCCCCGGCCAGTCGATCCGGTGCGGCGAGGTGCGCCGCGGCAGCCGGAGCACGGCGAAGGCGACCGCCAGCGCGACGGCTCCGAGCGGCAGGTTGACATAGAAGATCCAGCGCCAGGAGATGTGCTCGGTGAGGTAGCCGCCGATGACCGGCCCGAGCACCGCGGCCACGCCGACCACCGCGCCGAACAGGCCCTGGAACTTGGCGCGCTCGCGCGGGGTGGCGATGTCGGCCGAGATCGCCATGGTCAGCACCATGAGGCCGCCGGCGCCGATGCCCTGGAACGCGCGGAAGGCGATGAGCTGGGCCATCGTCTGGGCGAGCCCGCACAGGGCCGAGCCGAGGAGGAACAGGACGATGGCCGACAGGTACAGGCGGCGGCGGCCGTACATGTCGCTGAGCTTGCCGTAGAGGGGCGAGACGATGCCGGAGGTCAGGGAGAACGCCGTGACCAGCCAGGACACGCTCTCAAGGCCGTTCAGCTCGCCCACGATGGTGGGGGTGGCCGTGGCCACCACGGTCTGGTCGACGGCGGCCAGGAACAGGCACAGCAGGAGCGAGCCCATGCTGAGCAGGAGGCCGCGCCGCGGTCCGGCCTCCTGGGCGATTGTCGATACCATTCAGTTGTCTCCTTGCTTCTTTCGCGAGGGCAGGAGGAATCCGCGGCGGTCGGGGGTGCCACCCCGATCGCCGCTTCTCTTCTCGGTGGGTCAGAGCCCGCGTTCGAGCAGCGCGAACGCCTCGTCGAGCAGTTCTTCGACCGGCTCGTCCGTCGCCGCCGACTCCTGGATGGCGGAGATCATGGCGCCGATCGTCGTGATGAGCAGCATCCGGGCGTGGATCCCGCTCCTCACCCCGGGCCGGGCCCGGACGGCGCCGAGGACCGTCTCCATGATCTGGGTCTGGTCGGCGGCGCGCGCCCTGGCGGCCAGCTCGGGGTAGCGGTTGTTGAGCTCCATGAACGGCTGCATGGTGTCCCAGATCGGGCGCACGCGCACGGCGAGCTCCCGGGCCACCGCCTTGAGCGACTCGAAGGCGGGCTCGCCGGCCGGACGGTCGCCGAGCATGCCGACGATGTCGTCCGGCCGCCAGACCGGTTCCATGACGAGCGCCTCCTCCTTGGAGGCGAAGTAGTTGAAGAACGTGCGGGGCGAGATGTCGGCCGCCGCGCTGACGGCCTCGACGGTCACGGCGTCGAGGCCCTCGTCGAGCGCCAGCCGCACCGCGGCCAGCCGGATGGCCTGCCGCTTCTCGGCCCGGCGGCGCTCACGGCGCTGCTCCGGACTCTCCATGCGTTGCACTCTACGCAAACCTTGCACACTCTGCAAGACTTGCAGAGTGTGCAAAATGAGGAAGGGCCCCGGAGCCGAACGGCTCCGGGGCCCTTCCCGCAGGTCAGACCAGCGGACGCGCCGTCGGCAGGATCGGGTACGGCAGCGCCGTCTCCCCGCTCAGGTACCGGTCGACGCCCGAGGCGGCCGAACGGCCCTCAGCGATGGCCCACACGATGAGCGACTGCCCGCGGCCCATGTCACCGGCCACGAACACGCCGTCCACCTTCGACATGTACGTCTTGTCCCGGGCGACGTTGCCGCGGGCGTCGTAGAAGCCCTCGCCCGCGACCTCGGCCAGGTCCTCCAGCAGGGCGCCCTTCTCCGGCCCGAGGAAGCCCATGGACAGCGTGATCAGCTCGGCCGGGATCTCCCGCTCGGTGCCGGGGATCGGCTTGAAGCCGTTCTGCGGCCCCTCGACCTCGACCAGGCGCAGCGCCCTGACGTTGCCCTCGTCGTCGCCGACGAACTCGGTGGTGGAGACCGCGTACACGCGCTCCCCGCCGCCGTCGGCCAGCTCCTCGTGCGCGCTCTCCATCTTGAACAGGATGGGGAACGTCGGCCAGGGCTGGCCGCCCGGCCGGGCGGCGGGCGGCTGCGGCATGATCTCCAGCTGGGTCACCGACGCGGCGCCCTGCCTGATCGCGGTGCCGATGCAGTCGGCGCCGGTGTCGCCGCCGCCGATCACCACGACGTGCTTGCCCTCGGCCGAGATCGGCGCGACCTCGTAGTCGCCCTCCTGGACCTTGTTGGCCGGTGGCAGGTACTCCATCGCCTGGTAGACGCCCTTGAGGTCGCGCCCGGCGACCGGCAGGTCACGCCACTGGGTGGCGCCGCCCGACAGCACCACCGCGTCGAACTGCTCGCGCAGCTCGGCGGCGGTGACGTCGACGCCGACGTTCACACCGGTGCGGAACCTGGTGCCCTCGGCCCGCATCTGCTCCAGGCGCCGCTCGATGTGGCGCTTCTCCATCTTGAACTCGGGGATGCCGTAACGCAGCAGGCCGCCGACGCGGTCGGCGCGTTCGAACACCACCACGTCGTGCCCGGCCCTGGTGAGCTGCTGGGCGGCGGCCAGGCCCGCCGGGCCCGAGCCGACGACGGCCACCTTCTTGCCGGTCCTGACCCGCGGCGGCTGCGGGGTCACCCAGCCCTCGGCGAACGCGCGGTCGATGATCTCGACCTCGACCCGCTTGATCGCCACCGGGTCGGAGTTGATGCCGAGCACGCACGCCGCCTCGCACGGAGCCGGGCAGAGCCTGCCGGTGAACTCCGGGAAGTTGTTCGTGGCGTGCAGCCGCTCGATCGCCTCGCGCCAGTCGGTGCGGTACACGAGGTCGTTCCACTCGGGGATGAGGTTCCCGAGCGGGCAGCCGTTGTGGCAGAACGGGATGCCGCAGTCCATGCAGCGGGCCGCCTGCCTGGTCAGCTTCTCCTGCGGGAAGTCCTGGTAGACCTCCCGCCAGTCGCTGATGCGGACGTCCACCGGGCGGCGCGCCGGCAGCTCCCGCTCGTGCGTGAGAAAACCCTTGGGGTCAGCCATCGATTACGCCTCCCTAGCCCTGAACCGCAGCCGCCATGACGGCCTCGTCGATGTCCCTGCCTTCGGCGCGGGCGGCCTCGGCGGCCTCCAGCACCCTCTTGTAGTCGGTCGGCATGATCTTGCCGAACCGGGCGAGCGCGGCGTCCCAGTCGGCCAGCAGCTGCTTGGCCACCGGGGACGCGGTCTCGGCGAAGTGCTTCTCGACCGTCTCCTTCAGGAACTCGCCGTCCTGCTCGGTCAGCGTCTCGATGGCGACCATCTCGCGGTTGACCCGCTCGGGCCGCGGGTCGAGCAGGTAGGCGACGCCGCCGGACATGCCGGCCGCGAAGTTGCGCCCGGTCGGGCCGAGCACGACCACCCGGCCGCCGGTCATGTACTCGCACCCGTGGTCGCCCACGCCCTCGACGACCGCCGTGGCGCCGGAGTTGCGGACGCAGAAGCGCTCGCCGACCACCCCGCGCACGAACACCTCGCCGGACGTGGCGCCGTACAGGGCGACGTTGCCGGCGATGATGTGCCCGTCGAGCGGGGCCTCCTCGTGCGGCCGGACGGTGATCCGCCCGCCCGACAGGCCCTTGCCGAGGTAGTCGTTGGCGTCGCCGGTCAGGCGCAGCGTGATCCCCCGGGGCAGGAACGCGCCGAAGGAGTTGCCCGCCGAGCCGGTGAAGGCGATGTCGATGGTGTTGTCGGGCAGGCCCTTGCCGCCGTACCGCTTGGTCACCTGGTAGCCGAGCATGGTGCCGACCGTGCGGTTGACGTTGCGGATGGGCAGCTCCAGCGTGACCTGGGTGCCCTCCTTGAGGGCGCCCTCGGCGAGCTGGATCAGGGTGTTGTCGAGGGCGTGCTCCAGGCCGTGGTCCTGCTCGACGGTACGCCGCTTGGGCGTGCCCTCGGGCAGGTCGGGCTGGTGCAGGATCGGCGACAGGTCGAGGCCGCCGGCCTTCCAGTGGTTCTCGGCGGCCGTCGTGTCGAGCATCTCGACGTGCCCGATCGCCTCGTCGAGCGAGCGGAAGCCCAGCTCGGCCAGGTATTCGCGGATCTCCTCGGCGATGAACTCGAAGAAGTTGACCACGAACTCGGGCTTGCCGCTGAAGCGCTTGCGCAGCTCGGGGTTCTGCGTGGCCACGCCCACCGGGCAGGTGTCGAGGTGGCAGACCCGCATCATCACGCAGCCGGAGACGACCAGCGGGGCGGTGGCGAAGCCGTACTCCTCGGCGCCCAGCAGGGCGGCGATGACGACGTCGCGGCCGGTCTTGAGCTGGCCGTCCACCTGCACGACGATGCGGTCGCGCAGGTTGTTCAGCAGCAACGTCTGCTGGGTCTCGGCCAGGCCGAGCTCCCAGGGCGCGCCCGCGTGCTTGAGCGAGGTCAGCGGCGAGGCGCCGGTGCCGCCGTCGTGCCCGGAGATGAGCACCACGTCGGCGTGCGCCTTGGACACGCCCGCCGCGACCGTGCCGACGCCGACCTCGGCGACCAGCTTCACGTGGACCCTGGCCTCCGGGTTGGAGTTCTTCAGGTCGTGGATGAGCTGGGCCAGGTCCTCGATCGAGTAGATGTCGTGGTGCGGCGGCGGCGAGATGAGGCCGACGCCGGGCGTGGAGTGGCGGGTCTTGGCGATCCACGGGTAGACCTTGTGGCCGGGGAGCTGTCCGCCCTCGCCGGGCTTGGCGCCCTGGGCCATCTTGATCTGCAGGTCGGCCGCGTTGACCAGGTATTCGCTGGTGACGCCGAACCGGCCGGAGGCCACCTGCTTGATCGCCGACCTGCGGGTGGCGTCGTACAGGCGCTCGGGGTCCTCGCCGCCCTCGCCGGTGTTGGACTTGCCGCCGAGCCGGTTCATCGCGATGGCGAGCGTCTCGTGCGCCTCCATCGAGATCGAGCCGTACGACATCGCGCCCGTGGAGAAGCGCCTGACGATGCTCTCGACGGGCTCGACCTCGTCGAGCGGGATCGACTGCCCCTTACGCAGCCTGAACAGGCCGCGCAGGGTCATCAGCCGCTCGGCCTGGGAGTCCACGAGGTTCGTGTACTCCTTGAAGATCTCGTAGCGGCGGGTCCTGGTGGCGTGCTGCAGCTTGAAGACGGTCTCGGGGTTGAACAGGTGCGGCTCGCCCTCGCGCCGCCACTGGTACTCGCCGCCGACCTGGAGCCTGCGGTGGGCGTTCTCCACCCGGGGGTAGGCGTGGCGGTGGCGCTGGGCGGTCTCCTCGGCCAGCACGTCGAAGCCGACGCCGCCCAGGCGGGACGTCGTGCCGGTGAAGCAGGCGTCGACGACCTCCTGGCTCAGGCCGAGCGCCTCGAAGATCTGCGCGCCGGTGTAGGAGGCCACCGTGGACACGCCCATCTTGGACATGACCTTGATGACGCCCTTGCCGTACGCCTTGATCAGGTTGCGTACGGCCTTGTGCTTGCCGATCTGCAGCACCCCGGTGTCGACCAGGTCCTCGACGGTCTCGATCGCCAGGTACGGGTTGACCGCGCCGGCGCCGTAGCCGATGAGCAGCGCCATGTGGTGGCACTCGCGGGCCTCGCCGGTCTCGATGACCAGCCCGATCTTGGTCCGGGTCTTCTCCTGGATCAGGTGGTGGTGCACCGCGCCGGTGAGCAGCAGCGACGGGATCGGGGCGAGCGCGTCGGAGGAGCCGCGGTCGGACAGCACGATGATGCGCGCGCCGTTCGCGATGGCCGCGGACGCCTCGGCCCTGATCTCCGCCAGGCGGCCGAGCAGCGCCTGGCCGCCGCCCGCGACCTCGTACAGGCCGCTGATGACGTGCGGGTGGAAGCCCGGCAGGTCGTGCTCGTCGTTGATGTGGATGATCTTGGCGAGCTCGTCGTTGTCGATCACCGGGTACGGCAGCACGAGCTGGCGGCAGGAGGTCGGGCCCGGGTCGAGCAGGTTGCGCTCGGGGCCGAGCACGCTGGCCAGCGAAGTGACCAGCTCTTCCCGGATGGCGTCCAGCGGCGGGTTGGTGACCTGCGCGAACAGCTGCGTGAAGTAGTCGAACAGGAGCCGCGGCTTCTCGCTCAGCACCGCGACCGGCGTGTCGGTGCCCATCGAGCCGATCGGCTCGGCACCGCTCCTGGCCATCGGCGACAGGATGATCCGCAGCTCTTCCTCGGTGTAGCCGAAGGTCTGCTGCCGCTTGACCAGCGCCTCGTGCGTGGGGATCTCCCGCTGCCGCGCGGGCAGCTCCTCGAACCTGACCAGCCCGGCGTGCAGCCACTCCTCGTACGGGAGCGCGGCGGCCAGCTCGGCCTTGATCTCGTCGTCCTCGATGATCTTGCCGCGGGCGGTGTCGATGAGGAACATGCGGCCCGGCTGGAGGCGGCCCTTGCGGACGACGTCCTCGGGCTTGAAGTCCAGCACGCCGGCCTCGGAGGCCAACACGACCAGCCCGTCGGCGGTCACCCAGAAGCGCCCGGGACGCAGGCCGTTGCGGTCGAGCACGGCCCCGGCCAGGGTGCCGTCGGTGAACGTGATCGAGGCCGGGCCGTCCCACGCCTCCATGAGGGAGGAGTGGAACTCGTAGAAGGCGCGGCGCGCCGGATCCATCTCGGTGTGGTTCTCCCACGCCTCGGGGATCATCATCAGCACCGCGTGCGGCAGGCTCCGGCCGCCGATGTGCAGCAGCTCCAGGGCCTCGTCGAAGCTGGCGGTGTCGCTGCCGTCGGGGTCGCAGATCGGGAAGAGCCGCGAGATGTCGCCCGGGATGTGGGCGGAGGACAACATGGCCTCGCGGGCCCGCATCCAGTTGCGGTTGCCCTTGACCGTGTTGATCTCGCCGTTGTGCGCCACGTACCGGTAGGGGTGGGCCAGCGGCCAGCTCGGGAACGTGTTGGTGGAGAAGCGCGAGTGCACCAGCGCGATCGCGCTCTCGTAGCGCTCGTCGCTCAGGTCGGGGAAGAACGGCTCGACCTGGTCAGGCGTGAGCATCCCCTTGTAGACGACCGTGCGGGCCGACAGCGAGGGGAAGTAGACGTCGGCCTCGTGCTCGGACCGCTTGCGCAGGCAGAAGGCCAGCCGGTCGAGGTCGAGGCCCTGCTCGCCGCCGGGGCTCGACACGAAGAGCTGGGCGAAGTGCGGCATGACGGCGCGGGCGCTCGGGCCCGGCAGGGCACGGTCGACGGGGACGTCCCGCCAGCCCAGCACCGTGAGGCCCTCCTCGGCCGCGATCTCCTCGATCAGGCCGGTGGCGACGCGCCTGGCCTGCTCGTCGGCCGGCAGGAAGGCGATGCCGGTCGCGTACGCGCCGGCCTCGGGCAGCGCGAACGGCACGCTCGCGCGGTAGAACCCATCGGGGATCTGCGTCAGGATCCCGGCTCCGTCGCCGGTGTCCGGCTCGCTACCCTTGGCTCCCCTGTGGTCGAGATTGCACAACGCCGTCAGCGCCTTGACCACGATCGTGTGCCCCCGGCGCCCGGCGACGTCCGCGACCATGGCGACACCGCAGGCATCATGCTCGTTGGCGGGGTGGTAGAGGCCCTGAGGCTCGGGGAATCCGAGGTGGGCAGCAGGCATTGAATCCCTCCCGTCGTCTTCGTCTGTCAAGAACTGCTCTACAGGCGGGGACGACGTTGGCCCTGCTGCATATCGTGGGTAGAGATTACCGCACGATGCCGGAATGGTGCCCGCCACGTCCGCATTGCGAACATTGCGCACGGTTCCAGCATCCGAACCCGCCATCCCAAACCCCGGACCCGGCCATCAGAATCCCCAGCTCAGGCCCCTGTTGCCCCATGGCCCTCACAGACCCCTGACGCTCCTCCCGGACGGGCCCGGCCCTCCCCGCGGGCGGCCGGAGCCGGCCCCGCCCCTCGATAGGGTTGGCGCATGGATCGTGATGGAGTGGAGCGCCTTCTCGCCGAGGCCGGGGTCGACGGCAGGCGGCTGCGGCACGCCCTCACACTCCTGTGCGACGGCCAGTGGTGGGCCCTGGCCGACCTGGTCCGGCGGACCGCCACCTCCAGGCGGACGATCGAGGCCCTGCTGCGCGAGGTGCGCCTGGAGCGTTCTGGCGACAGGTTCCGGGTGCCGCCGGGCGACACGCCCGCCTACCAGGACCTGCTGGCCATGGCGCCGCCGCCCGAGGACCCGGTGGCCCACCTGCTCCCCCACTACCCCGACGTGCTCGAACGCCTGACCGCGCTGGTCGAGGGCGCACCGCGGGCCCGTCACGTGCTCGACCACGTCTCGGCCACGCCGGAGACGGCGCTGCGCCGCGCGCTGCTGCTCGGGGCGCGGTTCTGGCTGCCGGGGGCGCGGCTGCTGTGCGTCGGCGACCACGACCTGACGTCGCTGGCCGTCAAGCTGGTCCATCCCGAGACCGACGTCACGGTGGTCGACGTCGACGAGCGCATCCTGGCCTACATCGACGAGCAGGGCCTCGGGGTCCGCACGCGCTGGGCCGACCTGCGGCTGGGGCTGCCGGCCTCGGCCAGGGAGCACGATCTGGCGTTCACCGACCCGCCGTACACGCCGGAGGGGATCGGGCTGTTCACGGCGCGCGCCCTGGAGGGGCTGAAGGACGACGGGCGGGTGCTGGTGGCGTACGGGGCCAGCGAGCGTACGCCGATGCTGGCCTTCAAGGTCCAGCAGGCGTTGTCGGAGCTCAACCTCACCTACGAGGCGATTTACCCGGATTTCAATCGATATTTCGGGGCGGAGGCGATCGGGTCGGCGGCCGATCTGTACCTGCTGCGTCCCACGAGCAAGACCCGCCCGGCGGTGAACGCCCGGCTGGGCCGTCAGGCCACGGCCATCTACACGCAGGGCCCCCAGTCGGTCGAGTCGGCCCCCGCGGCGTTCCCCGCGCCCGATCTGGCCGGGTTCGAGGCTGACCTGCTGGTGGGCGAGTGGCCCAAGGAACTGGCCCAGCCGCGGGTGCGGCTGTCGACCTGGCTGGCCAAGCCGTACGCGGCGACCGCCGAGCGGGTGGCCGTCGCGCTGCCGCCGGGGCTGGCGGCCGCGCTCCCCCGCGTGCTGCTCGCCACCCGCGCCGCGCACGTGCGCGTGTGGGGGGCCGACCTGCCGCCGCTGCCCGAGGCGCTGGCCGCCGTCTACGAGTCGCGCCGGACGGGCGGGGCGCTCGACGCCGTACGCCGTCCGCAGCCCGCCGCCGCGGCCGACGCGGTGCTGCGCAGGATCCTGGACAACGGCCACGCCAAACTGGCCAACACCTGGCGGGAGGCGCTCATCGCGGTGGCCCGCGACCAGGGCACGGCGCTCACCAAGAACGAGGCCCGCACCCTCATCCGCCAGGCCGCTCCCTGGTCGGACGACCTGACTCCCCTGGAAGCCCCGCTGCACCGCCTGACCGGCCTGGCCGCCGCCGTCCCCACCACCGTCACCGCCCTCACCACGACCACCCCCTGACCCCCGTCAGCGGGAGACCGGCCCTCTGGGACGCGCGCGGTTCCCGTCGGGGTGGTCAGATGGCGGCGAGGATGCGGTTCTGGACCACGCGGCCGAGACCGTCGAGGGCGACCAGCGCCGTGACCGGGTCGTCGGCGGAGGCCGTGCCGCCCGCCCAGCTCACCGTCACGTAGTGGCCCATGGCACGGGCCTGGGCACGGCTGCGGGCGGCGTCGAACGCGGCGTCCTGGCGGACGAAACCGTCCTTGCCCAGGGCGGACACCAGGGCGTCGGCCGCGCGCCCGTCGGGCAGGTTGAAGATGGCGAACTGCCCGGCCAGCGCGTTGCCCTCGTACGCGGCCTCCAGCACCTGCGTGCACCCGGCCGCCGAGGCGCCCCACAGGACCTCGTCGCAGTCGGCGTGCTCCTGCGTGGAGACCCGCCGCAGGGAGCCGAGCGTCTCGGTCTGCGCGGTGAAGACCTCCTGCACGGTCAGCGGCGCGGCGTCGGCCCGGCGGGAGTCGACGGCCGCGTAGAAGGCCGAGGTGGGCTCGCCCCGGAAGGCGGCCGGCCGCGGCTCCCCCGGACGCAGCCACAACCACCCGGCCACCGCGACGGCCACAACCCCCACGGCCACACCGGCCACCACGACGACCCGGCGCGACATCACGCCCCCGCCCCAAGACGGGACGTCACGAGCGCTCCCGCGACCCCATCCACGTGGGAAGACATCACGAGCGCTCCCGCGACCCCATCCGCGCGGGGAGACATCACGAGCGCTCCCGCGACCCCATCCGCGCGGGGAGACGTCACGAGGCCGGTCCTGTGATCGCGACGACGCGGCGGTAGACGGACTTCTCGGCGCCGCGCAGGGCCAGGGTGACGGAGACGAAGTCGTCCTTGGCGGTGGGGTCGAGGCCGTCGGTCTTGCCGAGCCAGACGAGGCCGACGTAGTGCCCGAGCGCGTAACCGCCGCCCTCGGAGTAGCCCCCCGCCGGGAAGGCCGCCTTCGAGGACGTCAGAGGGCGTGCCCACCCGCCCCGGTAGAGCGTCTTCAAGGATTCGACCAGCTCGCCGGCCGACTGGCCGTCCTTGAGGTTGAGCAGCGTGTACTGGCCGACGTAGCGGCCGTCGGAGCTGACGTACAGGCCGCGGGCCGCCTGGAGGCAGCCGGCGTCGGACACCTTCTCCAGCAGGGTCGTGCCCCACAGAGCGGCCGAGCAGTCGGCGTCGAGGCGCTTGGCGGCGAGCTTGAGCGTGAGCTTCTTGGAGACCGCGAGCTCGCTCTGCCCGAACACCTCCTTCTCGGTGAGCTCCTTGCTGTCCTTGGCCCTGTCGGCCAGGGAGGCGAACAGCTTGGGCGAGCTCCAGCCCTGGTAGGCCATGGGCAGGGCGGCGTCCGGGCCCAGGACGGCGGCGTTGGCCTCCCGCTCGGGGGCGTAGTCGCCGAGCGAGCCGACGGTCGCCACCAGCCCCGTCGCGCCCGCGACGACGCCGATGACCGTGGCGATGATGACGATCAGCCGCTGCTGCTCCGGACGCAGGCCCCACTCGGTGAGCACCGGGAACTGCCAGTCGGAGCGCGGCGTGCGACGTCGCTTGCGCGACCCGGAGCCGGCTGCCGACTCCGCCGGCTCCCCGGACCACCCGGCGTCCCCGGACGACCGCGATGCTCCCGATTCCCCGAAAGCCCCGAACACGTCGGCCTGCTCATCACCGCCCGCGACGGCGCTCCGCCGTCCCGACCGTGGCTGCTCGCCGCCGTCCGCGGCCACGCTCCGGCGTCCTGACCGGGCCTGCTCGCCGCCGTCCGCGGCCGCACCGCGACGGCCTGTACGGGCGGCCTCCGCCAGGTCGTCCATGCTCGCGGCCCAGACGGCGTCGTCGCTCTCCGACGCCCGCCTCCTCCCGCGAGCCCCTTCCCCACTCTCCTGGGAACGCCCCACCTGGGGCGCCTCCGGCCCTTCTTGGGAACGCCTCCCCTGGGACGCCTCCGCGCCCTCCAGGGAACGCCTCCCCCTGGGCGCCTCCGCGCCGTCCTGGGCACGCCTGCCGCGACCGGACTCGGCGCCTTCCTGGGCACGTCTGCGACGCTGCGAACGTCGCCCGCGCGGTGCGTCGGCGTCGTCGGCGGGCGGGGCCGCCCCGAGCGGGCCGTCGAGGAAACGTTCCGCCTCGGCGGCGTCCACGCGACCGGTGGACGGACGCGCGGGCCAGGGTGCCCCACGATTCTCGGCCCCGGCCCCGGCGAACTGTCCGCCCCACCCGGCATCGGGAGCCTGCGACGCAGGCCACGCACCGTCACCCCGCTCACCACGAGCCGCCCACTGGGCGTCGGAGCCCTGAGGGGCGGGGTGCGGGGGCCATGGGCCGTCGGGGCCCTGGGGAGTGGATGGGCGGGAGGCCCAGCCAGCGTCGGAGGGCTGGGCGGGGCGGGCGGCGCGGCGGGCCGCCCAGAGGTCCTGGCCGCCCTCGCCACCGTTCACCGGCTGCTCGGCGGCGGCCTCGGCGGCGCGGGCGGCGGAACGGCGACGAGCCCTCCCGGACCCGGCGCCACGCCCACCCCCCATGCCGCCCGAGCGGCCACTGCCACCAGCGCCACCGCCGCCACCGGCAGCGCCGCCGGAAGCGCCATGAACGCCAGAAGTGCCGCCGGTGCCCGAAGTGCTGCCGGGGTCGCCGGCGCCGCCGCCGGAACCGGAGCGTCGTCCTGATCTCACAGTCCCGACGCCCCGATCAACTTGCCCAGCCCGAACGTGATCCCCGCCGCGACCGCCCCCACCACGAGCTGACGCAACCCCGAGTACCACCAGCTGCGCGCCGTCACGGCGGACACCAGCGCGCCCGCCCCGAACAACGCCGCGCACGACACCACGGCCGACACGGTAAGCCCCTCGACTCCGAACAGGTACGGCAGGAGCGGCAGCACCGCCCCCACACTGAACGACAGGAACGACGACACCGCCGCCACCTTCGGCGAGGGCAGCGCGCCGGGAACGACACCCAGCTCGTTCTGGGTGTGGACCTCAAGGGCCCGCTCGGGGTTGCGGGAGATCTGCGTGGCCACCGCGGTGGCCAGGTCGGGCTCCACCCCCTTGTCCACGAACGACTGAGCCAGCTCGGCCAGCTCGGCCTCCGGGTTCCCGGCGAGCTCCCGCTGCTCCACGGCGATCTCGGCCTGGGCCAGCTCGCGCTGGCTGGCCACGGAGACGTACTCGCCGCCCGCCATGGACAGGGCTCCGGCCGCCAGCCCGGCCACGCCGCTGAGGGCGACGACCTTGGTGCTGGCGGTGCCGCCCGCGACACCGGCGATGAGCGCGAAGTTCGACACCAGGCCGTCCATCGCGCCGAACACCGAGGGCCGCAACCAGCCCCCGCTGACGTCTCGATGCCGGTGGTGGATCTCCGCGCCGCCGGTCATCGCGGGTTCTTCTCCTTCGTCGCGGAATCGGCGTCCGCGTCGGCGTCGCTGTCAACATCGGTGTCGGCGCCCGTATCGGCGCCCGTATCGGTGCTGGAGGACTCGCTCCCGGCCGGGGCGGCCGGACCGTCGTCCTCCTCGGAGCGCTCGGCCGCGACCGCGGCCGGCGCGTCGGACGAGCCCGGGTCGGCCTGGCCGCTCTCGTGCGCCGGATCGACCGTCAGGTCGAGCGGTACGACCCTCTCCTCGGTGTCCTTGTTCCTGGTCAGCCAGAGGTAGACCAGCGCGCCGACGAACAGCACGATGGACGTCCACTGGTTGAGCCGCAGCCCGAGGAAGGTCACCGCGTGGTCGACCCCGCCGACGGGGTCGATGCGCAGCCCCTCGATCCAGAAGCGGCCGAGCGTGTAGCCCGCGACGTAGACGGCGAACAGCCGCCCGTGCCGCAGCGCGAACCGCTTGCCCACCAGGATGAGCAGGAAGCCGAGCGCGACGTCCCACAGCGACTCGTACAGGAAGGTCGGGTGGTACAGGACGCCCGGCTCGCCGCCGTGGTCGACGTCGATCTCCAGGCCCCACGGCAGCGTGGTCGGGCCGCCGTAGAGCTCCTGGTTGAACCAGTTGCCCCAGCGGCCGATGGCCTGCGCGAAGGCGATGCCCGGCGCGACCGTGTCGGCGACGGCGCTCATGGAGATGCCGCGCTTGCGCACGGCCAACCACACGCCGACCCCGCCGAGCGCGACCGCGCCCCAGATGCCGAGACCGCCCTCCCAGATGAACAGGGCCTGGTACGGCTCCTTGATCGCACGGCTGCCGAAGTAGGTCTGCCAGTCGGTGATGACGTGGTAGAGCCGACCGCCGATCAGGCCGAAGATCACCGCGGGGACGGCGATGTCGATGATCGTCCCCTTCTGGCCGCCGCGGGCGACCCAGCGCCGCTCGCTCAGCCATACGGCGACGACGACGCCGAGCACGATGCACAGTGCATAGGCCCGGATCGGGATGATTCCGAGATACCAGACCCCCTGGGAAGGGCTGGGAATCGAGGCTAGGGGCATGTCAGGTGAGGGTAGCGCAGCCTGCGGCTACTTGGCGGCCTTCGTGACCGCATCGCGAAGTTGCTGCGGCGAGAACGCCGCCTCGCCGATGCTGGTGCCGTTGAGCTTCACGGTGGGCGTGCCCTCGATCGCCTGCTCCTTCATGATCTTCGTACTGTCGGCCAGCACGGCGGGCGCGTGCTTCTGGGACGTGACGCAACTCTCGAAATCGGGCGAGGTGACGCCGGCCTCCTTGCCCCACTCGGCGAGCTGGTCGGCCTTGAAGCCCTCGACGGTCTCGGCCGGCTGGTTCTTGTAGATCAGGTCGTGGAAGGCCATCCACTGCTTGCCGTCGGCGACGCAGCGGGCGGCTGCCGCGGCGCGTACGGAGTTGCCCTTCGTCGGCTCCCTGGAGAAGATCGTGATGGGATGGAAGACGACCTTCGCCTTGCCCTCGGCGGCCAGGTTCTTGAAGGTCTGGCCGCTGACCCGCTCCAGCTCCTTGCAGACCGGACACTGGAAGTCCTCGTAGATGTCGACCACCGGCCGGGTCACGCCCGCCTGGGCCATCACGGCGCTGCCGTCGGGCTGCACGGTGATCGGCGCGAGCCCGGCACCGGCCTCCTCCGACTTGGAGGAGCTGATCATGTACCAGGCGCCGAGGCCGACGGCGGCCACCGCGACCACGGCCGCGGTCGTGTAGGTCACCAGTTTCTTGCGCCGCTCCTGGGCGCGTGCGGCGGCCTGCTGCTCTCTGATCTTCTCGCGCGCCGACATGGTCCGGTCAGACTTGGTGCGCTGCGCTTTGCTCATCCTCGAACTCCTCTTCCTCACCTGTGTCCTCGGCACCCGCCAGTCCGAGCGCCCCGTCGAGGGCGAACCGTCCCGGCGGGAAGCGGGCCGTCCATGCGCCGAGCAGCACCAGGCCGAAGTCGCGCAGGATGTCGAGCAGGTAGGCCGGCTCCTGTCCTGTCTCCAGCTGGCCGCCGCCGCCGAAGCAGCCGCAGTCGATCCGCAGGCCGTGCGCCCAGGCCCAGGCGATGCCGAACACGAAGGCGAACATGAGCAGCGCGGCGATCACCGCGGCCACCCTGGTCAGCAGACCGACGACCAGCAGCACGCCGACGACGATCTCCAGGATCGGCAGGATGTAGCCCACCATCTCGGCGATCGACTCGGGCAGCAGCTGGTACGCCTTGACCGCGACCACGGAGTCGGACGGATTGCCGATCTTCAGCGCCCCCGCCGCGATCAGCACGCCCCCCAGGATCAGCCGGGCGACGGTCGTCACCCAGGGTATCGCCGATCTGCCGTTGTGTGACGGTTGTGACGCGACCACGGGTGATCTCCTCTTTCTCTGCGCCGGGAATGCGCACAGTACCGGGACATCATCCGATCACGCTCGGGATAAGCGTCGGCTAAGGCAGAGTCCCGTTCACGAAATGGTAGGAAGTCCACGATACTGCTGCGTCCGGAATTCGCTCGGCGGCAGACCGGCGCGGCGGGTGAACAGCCTGGTGAAATAGGCCGGGTCGTCGTAGCCGACGCGCCGGGCCACGGCGGCGACCGGCAGGTCGGTGGTGGCCAGCAGGTCCTTGGCCCGGTTGAGCCGGATGGACAGCACGTAGTCCTTGGGGCTGCACCCGGCCAGCCGGCGTACGGCGCGGCGCAGCTCGGTCAGCGGCATGCCGAGGCGCCTGGCGTGCTCGGCGACCGGCACCGGCAGGCAGGCGTCCCTGGCCAGCCCGGCCAGCACCGGGTCGCCGTACGGGTCCTCGTCGGCTCGGCCGCGCCTGAGGGCGACCAGGACCTCGTGCACGATGGCCGAGGTCTCCACCTCCAGGTACGGGCCGCCCCTGCGGCACGCCTGGGCGATGCGGCCGATGGCGTGGGCGGCGGGTTCGGCCGTGGTGAGCGGGGTGACCGGGTGGTGCGCGTCCACGAAGCCGAGGTCCTGGTAGACGGTGGCGGCGGGGCCGGCGAAGTCGACGAACCACTCGTCCCAGCCGGCCTCGTCCGGCGCGTAATGGTGGGACACGCCGGGCAGGAGCCAGATGACGGCGGGCGCCACGACGTCGACGACGGGCCCGTCCGCCTGGGAGAACCAGCCGCGGCCCGCGGTGACCAGGACGGCGACGTGGTGCTGCAGGGTACGCGGCCCGACCGTGGGCAGCCGCCCCTCCTGGCGCCCGACCCCGAGGCACACCAGGCCGAGCCCGCGGTGGGCGGGGCCGGGCGTGAGGTAGCGCATCCACTTGTCGTAGGGCGGCGTCATACGGTCTCCGCGGGTGAGTCCAACAGGTTGTCTGGGTTTGTCCATGGCCGTTGACCTGCGGTCTCGGCAAGGCTGCGGGGCGCGAAATCCTACCGGAGGAAGAGTTATGGGTGTTTTCTCGGTCGAGAACGGAGTGTTCCGGCTCGACGGCGCGGAGTTCAGGGTGTTGTCGGGGGCCATGCACTATTTCCGGGTGCATCCCGGGCAGTGGCGGCACCGGCTGGCGATGCTGCGGGCGATGGGCCTGAACACGGTCGAGACGTACGTGCCGTGGAACCTGCACGAGCCGCGCAGGGGCGAGTTCCGCCGGATGGAGGAGCTGGGCGCGTTCCTGGACGCGGCGGCCGAGGAGGGGCTGCTGGCGATCGTCCGTCCGGGGCCGTACATCTGCGCCGAATGGGACAACGGCGGCCTGCCCGCCTGGCTCACCGGCCGGATCAGGACCTCCGACCCGGAGTACCTGGGTCACGTGGACCGCTACTTCGACCGGCTGCTCCCGCAGGTCGCCGAGCGGCAGGTGACCCGCGGCGGCAACGTGATCATGGTCCAGGTGGAGAACGAGTACGGCTCCTACGGCAGCGACCCGGCCTACCTGCGCCACCTGGCGGACGGCCTGAAGGCCAGGGGCGTCGAGGTGCCCCTGTTCACCTCCGACGGCCCCGCCGACTGGTACCTGACCGGCGGCACCCTGCCGGGCGTGCTGGCCACGGTGAACTTCGGCTCCGACCCCGACCGGGCGTTCGCCGCGCTGCGCGAGCACCGGCCGGACGACCCGCCGTTCTGCATGGAGTTCTGGTGCGGCTGGTTCGACCACTGGGGCCACAAGCACATGACCAGGGACGCCGGCGACGCGGCCGCCGTCCTGGAGCGCATCCTTGAGCTCGGCGCGTCGGTGAACCTGTACATGGCGCACGGCGGCACCAACTTCGGCGCCCGGGCGGGCGCCAACCAGGCCGGCGAGCGGGCGATGGGCGACTGGCGGCCCACCGTGACCTCCTACGACTACGACGCGCCGATCGACGAGCGCGGGGCACCGACCGAGAAGTTCTGGCGGTTCCGCGAGGTGCTGTCGCGGTACGCGGGCGAGCCGCCCGCGGTGCCGCCGGTCCCGGCCGTGCTGCCGCCGGCGACGCTGCGGCCCGTGCAGTCGGTCTCGCTGCTGGACGCGCTGGAGGCGGTGGCGGGGCCCGGGACGCACGCGCCGGTGCCGCCGACGTTCGAGGAGCTGGGGCTGGAGCACGGCCTGGTGCTGTACCGGGGGGAGGTGCCGGGGCCGCGCTCCGGGTACCGGCTGAGGCTGCCCGGGCTGCGCGACCGGGCGCACGTGCTCGTGGACGGCCGGCTCGCCGGGGTGTTCGAGCGCGACGCCGAGGAGCCCGAGGTGACGGTCTCCGGCCCCGCCACGGTGGAGCTGCTGGTGGAGTCGATGGGGCGGACGAACTACGGGCCGCTGACCGGCGAGAGCAAGGGCCTGACCGGCGGGGTGCTCCACCATCAGCAGTACCTGAACGGGTGGAGCGCGCGGCCGATCCCGCTGGAGGACGTCTCGGCGGTGCCGTTCGCCGACGGCTCGGACGCCGGGCCGCGATCGTTCTTCCGCTTCCTCCTGGACGTGGACGAGCCCGCCGACACGTTCCTGGCACTGCCCGGCTGGGGCAAGGGGTACGTCTGGGTGAACGGCTTCTGCCTGGGCCGCTACTGGGACCGCGGCCCGCAGCGCACCCTCTACGTACCGGCCCCGCTGCTGCGCTCCGGGACGAACGAGATCGTCGTCCTCGAACTCGACCAGGTGGGCCGGGCGCTGGACCTCCGCACCGCCCCCGACCTGGGCTGACCTGCCCCCGTGCCCGGCGCCGCTCAGCTCGTCCGAAGCGGCGAACGGCGTCCGCGGGCAGGAGCGGCACGGCGAAAGGCGCGCCCCCACCCCGGGGACGCGCCTTTCGCGACGATGAGGGTCAGCGGCGCACGCCGCGCGCCATGTCCCCGGCCAGCGCCATGATCGACTCCCGGCCCGCGGCCTCGTCGGGCGCGTCGAGGATGCGGCGGATGAACGCCGACCCCACGATCACGCCGTCGGCGTAGCGGGCCACCTCGGCCGCCTGCGCGCCCGTGCCGACGCCCAGGCCCACGCACACGGGCAGGTCGGTGTGCTCGCGGGTGCGCTTGACCAGGCCCTCGGCCGCCGAGTTCACGCTCTCCCTGGCGCCCGTGACGCCCATCAGCGAGGCCGCGTAGACGAAGCCGGTGCAGCAGTCGACCACGGCCTTGATGCGCTCCTCCGTGGAGCTGGGCGCCACCAGGAACACCGTGTCGATGCCCGCCTCGGCCGAGGCCCTGCGCCACGGCCCGGACTCCTCCGGCGTCAGGTCGGGCGTGATCGTGCCCACGCCGCCCGCGTTGGCCAGGTCGCGGGCGAACCGGTCGGCGCCGTAGCGGTCGATCGGGTTCCAGTACGTCATGACGAGCGTGGCGGCCCCCGTGGCGGCGACCCCTTCGACCGTGCGCATCACGTCGGCGATGCGGGTGCCGTTGACCAGCGAGCGGTGCACCGCGTCCTGGATCGTCGGCCCGTCCATCAGCGGGTCGGAGTAGGGCAGGCCGATCTCGATGACGTCGCAGCCCGCCTCGACCAGGGCCGCGGCGGCGGCGATCGCACCGTCCTTGGACGGGAAGCCGGCAGGCAGGTAGCCGACGAGCGCGGCCCGGTTGTCCGCCTTCGCCTTGGCGAAAACCGTCTGAAGAGTCGTCATGTCTGTCCGTTTCGAAGGTCGAGTCCCGCCCATGATGCCCTGCCGCAGGCCGTCTGCGGGTGCCCCGCGCCGCGCGGGCGAGGGCGTCAGAGGTTGAAGTACTTCATGGCGGTGCCCATGTCCTTGTCGCCGCGCCCGGACAGGTTGACCAGGATCGTCGAGTCGGGACCGAGCTCGCGGCCCAGCTTCAGCGCGCCCGCCAGCGCGTGGGAGGACTCGATGGCCGGGATGATGCCCTCGGTCCTGGCCAGCATCGCGAACGCCGCCATGGCCTCGTCGTCGGTAATGCCGTGGTAGGTGGCGCGGCCGGAGTCCTTCAGCCAGGCGTGCTCCGGGCCGACGCCCGGGTAGTCGAGCCCGGCCGAGATCGAGTGGGACTCGATCGTCTGGCCCTCGTCGTCCTGCAGCACGTACGTGCGCGAGCCGTGGAGCACGCCCACCGTGCCGGCGGTGAGGGTGAGCGCGTGCTCGCCGCTCTCCAGGCCGTGACCGGCGGCCTCGTAGCCGTGCAGGGCCACGCCCTCGTCGCCGATGAAGGCGTGGAAGATGCCGATGGCGTTGCTGCCGCCGCCGACCGCCGCGCACACCGCGTCGGGCAGCTCGCCGGTCAGCTCCAGCATCTGGCGGCGGGCCTCGACGCCGATGATGCGCGCGAAGTCGCGCACGATCTCGGGGAACGGGTGCGGGCCGGCGACGGTGCCGAACAGGTAGTGGGTGGTGTCGACGTTGGTCACCCAGTCGCGGAACGCCTCGTTGATGGCGTCCTTCAGCGTCTTGGAACCGTTGTGGACCGGCACCACGGTGGCGCCGAGCAGCTTCATCCGCGCCACGTTGAGCGCCTGGCGCTCGCAGTCGACGGCGCCCATGTAGATGACGCACTCCAGGCCGAGCAGGGCGGCCGCGGTGGCGGTGGCCACGCCGTGCTGGCCGGCGCCGGTCTCGGCGATCACCCGCTTCTTGCCCAGGCGCTTGGTCAGCAGCGCCTGGCCGAGCACGTTGTTGATCTTGTGGGCGCCGGTGTGGGTCAGGTCCTCCCGCTTGAGCACGACCCGCGCGCCCCCGGCCTCCTCGCTGAAGCGCCGCACGTCGGTAAGCGTGGTGGGCCGGCCGGCGTAGGTGCGCAGCAGGTGGTCGAACTCGCGCAGGAACTGCGCGTCGGTCTTGGCCTTGTCGTAGACGGCGGCCACCTCGTCGAGCGCCGGGATGAGCGCCTCGGGCACGTAACGGCCGCCGAAGATGCCGAACTTGCCGTGCAGGTCGGGGTCGTTGCCGTACGCGGCACCGCCGTCCAGGTCGGCGGCGCTGAGGATGGAGCCTTCGTTAGCCACTGCTATCCCTCTGCTGAGTGGTCGGGGCGCGTCGACGGGTGAGCGCCGGCGGTCACCAGCGCCTCCACTGCCTTGCGCGGATCCTTGCCGGTGACCAGGCTCTCCCCCACCAGGACGGCGTCGGCGCCGCCCCTGGCGTAGGCGAGCAGGTCGTGCGGGCCGCGCACGCCCGACTCGGCGATCTTGATCACATTATCCGGGATCTTCGGCGCCAGCTTGGCGAAGACGTCGCGGTCGACCTCAAGAGTCTTCAAATTACGCGCGTTGACCCCGATGACCCGCGCCCCGGCGGCGACCGCCCGCTCCAGCTCCTCCTCGGTGTGCACCTCGACCAGCGGGGTGAGCCCGATGGACTCGGCCCGCTCGATCAGCGACACCAGCGCCTCCTGCTCCAGGCAGACGACCATCAGCAGCGCCAGGTCGGCGCCGTGGGCCCGGGCCTCCCAGAGCTGGTAGGAGGTGAGGACGAAATCTTTACGCAGGATGGGGATGTCGACGCGGGCGCGGACGGCCGCCAGGTCCTCCAGGCTGCCCCCGAACTTGCGCCGCTCGGTCAGCACGCTGATCACGTGGGCCCCGCCGGCCTCGTAGTCGGCCGCCAGCGCGGCGGGGTCGGCGATGGCGGCCAGCGCGCCCTTGGACGGGCTCGACCGCTTGACCTCGGCGATCACCGAGATCCTGTCACCCCCGAGGGCGGCCATCGCGTCTCTGGGCCCCTGGGCCCGCTCGGCTCGCCGCTTGAGCTCGTCGATCGACACGGCCTGCTGACGTGCGGCGAGATCGGCGCGCACCCCTTCGAGGATGTCGTCGAGGACACTCGGTCCTTCCGTCCGCTCACTCACGCGCTTGGGGTCCCTCCGGTTGACAGTGGGGGTGGCAGAGAGTTCGCCTCGCGTCCGCTCTCGGCCTTGTCCTGCGATGGTATCGGCCCTACCGGGGTCACCTCGCCACAGGGCCCGCACTAGGGCGCGAGGAACGCCCCGAAGGGAAGGTTTCGGACGACCCAGTAGACCATCACGACCGCGATGAAGGCCCACAGCCACGCCGGGTGCGCGAGGGTCGTTCGCCGCGGCCTGCCCTGCCAGGCCCGTAGGACCCACCTGCCCCACCAGAACAGCAGGAACGGGATCATGGCGACGGCCAGCGGGTTGAGCCCGAGGGCGGCCACCGGGTCGAGGTGGGCCAGCGCGTGGATGGTGCGCAGCGTGCCGCAGCCCGGGCAGTAGAGGCCGGTGACCCACAGGAACGGGCAGGTCGGGTAGTGGCCGGGCTGGTTGGGGTCGACCACGCCGACCACGCCGAACACGGCCCCCGCCGCGGCCGCAACACCGAGCGGCGCGAGCAGGCCCTTCAGCCGTCCCGTCCCCCGCCGCCCGGTTGTTGCGATGCTCATGCTCTCAGTGTCCCCGTCCGTCAGTACGAGCTGTACGTGCTCGTGGAGGCGGCGAGCAGGACGAACACCACCACGTAGAAGATGATGAGCAGGACGATGGCGATGATGCCGAAGATCAGGCTGCGCTTCCACCAGGTCTTGGCCTCCTCGGCGGCCTGCATGGCGCCCTGGACGTCGCCGACCTGCCACTTGGAGTTGACCTGCGACGACTTCACGATCGCCACGATGCCGAGGGGCAGGCAGCAGAACAGGGTGGTGAGGATCGCCGGGACCAGCTGGTTGTCCGGCGGGGTCCCGCCGCCGGCGGGGCCGTAACCGCCACCGGGGTAACCGCCGGGCGGCTGCCCGTAACCGCCACCAGGGGGCTGCCCGTAGCCGCCACCGCTGGGGGGCTGCTGGCCGTAGCCGCCACCGGGGGGCTGCT
Source organism: Nonomuraea sp. NPDC052265 (assembly GCF_044547985.1). NCBI lineage: Bacteria > Bacillati > Actinomycetota > Actinomycetes > Streptosporangiales > Streptosporangiaceae > Nonomuraea > Nonomuraea sp. NPDC052265. The sequence goes on along the minus strand of NZ_JBIUBJ010000003.1, from coordinate 384,565 downwards.
CACCGTAACCGCCGCCGCTCGGGGGCTGCTGGCCATAGCCGTAGCCACCACCGCTGGGGGGCTGCTGGCCGTAACCGCCACCACCACTCGGGGGCTGCTGCCCGTAAGCGCCACCACCGCTCGGCGGCTGCTGCCCGTATCCGCCGCCGGGCGGCTGGGCGCCGTAACCGCCGTCGCCCTGGTTTCCGTAACTCATGCTCATGACTCCTCATGTCGTCATCGTGAAGCGAGTTGCGCGCGGCAGCCTAGCGAGAAAGCATCCCCTACGTGGACTAACGCCCACGTTGCGGACAATTCGTAATCACACCGCAAGCGGGGCGTCACGCTGCGCCCCGCCCGTTCACGAGTAGTCGCTGACGGAGGCCGCAGAGCCGAGGCCGATCAGGGTGAGCCAGAACCCGCCGAAGAAGATCCAGAAGAGCACGAAGAGCACGACCATGATGTAGGAGGTCACCAGGCCGCCCATCGCCATGCCCTGGCCCTCCTCACCCGTGCGCTTGATGCGGTTGAGCGCGATGTGGCCGAGGATGACGCCGACGATGCTGGTGGCGCCGCAGGTGACCAGGCCGACGATGCCGAGGATGAGCGAGGCCACCGCCATGCCGTTGGTGGAGCGGGGCTGCTGCGGGGCGCCGTACTGGCCGTAACCGGGCTGGCTGTAGCCCTGCTGCCCGTAACCCTGCTGGCCGTAACCCTGCTGGCCGTAGCCCGGCTGGGCGTAGCCGCCGCTCGGGGGCTGCGGCTGCTGCCCGTAGCCGAGGGGCTCCTGGGGATAGCTCGGCGGCTGCTGGTTGTAGCCGTAACCGCCGCCGCCGGGCGGCTGCTGGTTGTAGCCGCCGCCGCTCTGGGGCTGCTGACCGTAACCGCCGCCGCTCTGGGGCTGCTGACCGTAACCGCCGCCGCTCTGGGGCTGCTGACCGTAACCGCCGCCGCTCTGGGGCTGCTGACCGTACCCCGGGCCCTGGCCGTAACCACCGCCGGTGGGCGGCTGCTGACCGTAGCCTCCGCCGGGCGGCTGCGCGCCGTGACCCCCGCTGCCGCCCTGGTCCCCGTAGCTCATGAGCCTGGCTCCTCTTGTCTTCTGGACGAGTTGCAACGGCAGCTTATTGAGAAAACGTTTGCCAAGCAGACAGAGGTTCAGAACCGTGGAGATTTCGTAACTACCGACCTCAGCGGCCGTCCGGGGACTCCGTCGGGTCGTCGCCGCGGTCGAGCGCGTCCCACAGCTCGCGGTCCTCATGGCCCCTGCGGGCGGGGGCCGCGACCGCCGTGGCCTTGTCGCCGGGTTGCTCACCAGCCCTTTCGTAGCGGGCCGACATGCCCGTCCACCTGCCGCCGCGCAGCGCCGCCAGCACGCCGCCGGCCAGGAGCAGGAACGCGCCGAGCCCGGCCACGACCGGCCAGGCGGGCACCGGCTCCCAGGGCAGGCCGGCCATCGCGCGGACCGCGTTGTGCTCGCGCAGCCAGCCGGTGACGGTGGCCGAGGCCAGTGCCGCCCAGGTGCCCGCCGCCGCGCCCGCGCCGCAGAGCGCGATCAGCGCGCCGACGACCCTACGCCCGGCGCCCTTGGTGGCCGGCACGGCCACCACGCCCGCCAGCCCGGCCAGCCCCAGGGGCGTGAGCACGGGACCCAGGTCGCCGCCGGTGGGCGCCACCGCGTCGGCGGCCTGCCCGCCGAGCACCCGCACCCAGACCTGGCCGGCCGCCAGCAGCACCAGGCAGCTTCCCAGGACGGTCAGCGCCAGCCACGCCCACAGCTCGCGCCGCCCGTTGTCGGAGGCCATCTCGCGGCCCCTAACCGAGCAGGCCGGCGTCGAAGCAGGTGCGGTCGCCGGTGTGGCACGCGGCGCCGACCTGGTCGACCTTGAGCAGGATGGTGTCGCCGTCGCAGTCGAGGGCCACGCTCTTGACGTGCTGGACGTGCCCGGAGGTGTCGCCCTTGACCCACAGCCGGTCACGGCTGCGCGACCAGTAGGTGGCCCGGCCGGTGGTGAGCGTGCGGTGCAGCGCCTCGTCGTTCATCCAGGCCATCATGAGCACCTCGCCGGTGTCGTGCTGCTGGGCGATGGCGGGCACGAGGCCGTCCGCGTTGCGCTTCAGCCGTGCGGCGATCTCGGGGTCGAGGGACATGCTGCCATTCAACCAGCCCGCCCTCGTGCTCCCGCCTCCGGCTGGGCCAGCGCCTCGGGCAAGGTGCCGTAGATCGGGAACAGGGACGCCAGGTTCGTCCTGCGCAGCCGGCGCAGCACCTGGCCGTCGGAGGCCACCAGCGCCATCGTGCCGTTCCTGTCGCGCAACGCGGCGAGCTGGCGGACCAGCACCCCGAGCCCCGTGGTGTCGATGAAGGTCAACCCGGTCAGGTCGACCACCAGCCGCGGGCCGTACGCCTCCACCGCCTCGTCGAGACACCTCCTGACCCGGGCGACGTTGTCGACGTCGACCTCGCCCGTGAGGCCGACCACCACGATCTCCCCGTGCCTGCTGTGCGTCGTCTCCAGAACGTCCACGCCCATGCCTTTCATGACCCTTCCTGGGCGGCCCCGCCGAAAACGTACACCGGCGAGCATCGGGTAACGGTGTGTTTTGCCGAGAACGCGCTACGTGATCGCGGGCATCACGGTAATTTCTAGGCGACGCGTGCTAGGGAGGACACATCGTGGTGCACGTCGCGGGCTCGGTCCTCGATCCGGATCTGGGGGACCACGTCTGCCTGCCGTTCGAGGGCGACCGGCAGCGCATGACGACGACCAGGCTGTTCACGCTCAACGGGCTGCGCCGCCGGACCAAAGTGATGATCATCACCCATGCCGAGACCCCGGAGCGCACCCGGGGCTGGCTGGCGCCGCACATCCCGGGGTTCGACGACGCCGAGGCGGCCGGGCAGGTGGAGATCCTCTCCTGCGCCGACACGCACTTCACCGACGGCCGCCTCGACCCCGACCGCCTGCTGCACGGCCTGGCCGACGCCCACCACCGGGCGCGCAGGCACGGCCAGCACGGTGTCTACGCCCTGATCGACGCCTCGTGGGGGGCGCGCGACGCCCAGGCCCAGGCCGCCTTCGAGGCCGCGGCCAACGAGCTGTTCGGCGAACGCTGGCTGGCCGCGGTGTGCCAGTACGACCGCGAGCTGTTCCCCCTCGACGCCATCGAGCGGGCCACCGCGGTGCACCCGATCGCGCCCGAGCAGGCCCTGCTGCGCTTCGCCAACACCTCCTCGCCACCGGGGCTGCGGGTGTGGGGCGACGTCGACCTCACCAACAGGCCGGCGTTCGGCTCGGTGTTGTCGCCGCTGGAGAAGGAGCCGGGGCAGGTCGTGATCGACGCCTCCCACCTCGACTTCATCGACGCCGGCTCGGCCCGGCTGCTGACCGTGACGGCAGCGGCCAGGCCCTACGGCTCGACCGTGGTCGTCTGCGCCGAACGGGTGGCCCGGGTGCTCCGGCTGGTCAGGGCCGACGCGCACGTCGTCGTCCGCCGGGTGGGCGATGGGTAGGCACGTGCTCCGCGCGACCTTCGCGCGCGGGCGCATCACGTTCCTGCGCAGGGCCGTGGCCGAGCACGCCGCCTACGAAGGGCTGAGCGGCCGGCGGCTGGAGGACTTCGTGCTGGCGGTCAACGAGGTCACCACCAACGCGGTCCTGCACGGCGGCGGCCAGGGACGGCTGCGGCTGTGGTCGGGCGAGGGCCGGTTGTGGTGCGAGGTCACCGACCAGGGCCCGGGGCTGCCGCCCGGCTGGATGAGCGAGGCGCGCCCGCCCGCGGAACTGGAGTTCCGCGGGCGGGGGCTGTGGCTGACCCGGATGTTGTGCGACCACATCACGATCGTGTCCGGTCCGGCGGGCACCAGCGTGACGTTCGCCGCCGCCCTCGACTAGGAGTGCGCCACTAGGAGTGCGCCGCCGAGACCCAGGAGGCGTGCAGGCCGGCGTAGACGCCGGGCTGGGCGACCAGCTCGGCGTGCGGGCCTCGCTGCACCAGGCGGCCGGCGTCGAACACCAGCACCTCGTCGGCGTTCTCCGCCGTCGAGAGCCGGTGGGCGATCGACACGGCGGTACGGCCCCTGGTGACGCCCTCCAGCGCGCGGGCCAGGCGCACCTCGGTGGCCGGGTCGACGGCCGAGGTGGCCTCGTCCAGCAGCAGCAGGTCGGGGTCGGCGAGGTAGGCGCGGGCCAGGGCGACGAGCTGCCGCTCCCCCGCCGACAGCGACTCGCCGCGCTGGCCGACGGGCGTGTCCAGGCCCGCGGGCAGGCCCTCGACCCAGTCGGCCAGGCCGAGCTCGGTCATCGCGAGCTGGATCTCCTCGCGGGTCGCCGGCGGCCTGCCGTACCGGACGTTCTCCTCCAGGGTGCCGTCGAACAGGAAGCCGTCCTGGGGGACCATGACGATGCGTTCGCGCAGGGAGGAGAAGCGCACGTCGCGCAGGTCGTGGCCGTCCACGGTGACGCGGCCCCCGACGGGGTCCATGAGCCGGGTCAGGAGCTTGGCGAACGTGGTCTTGCCCGACCCGGTCTCGCCCACGACGGCCACGCGCGAGCGCGGCGGGATCTCCAGCGAGACCTCGCACAGCACGGGCGGCCCGCCCGGGTAGGAGAAGTGCACGTCCTCGAAGGCCACCGAGATCGGCCCCCGGGGCAGCAGCACGCCCTTCTCGCCGGGGTCGGCGACGTCCGGCGGGGTGTCCAGGACGCCCAGGATGCGGCGGTAGCCGGCCACCGCGTTCTGGGCCTCGTTCAGCACCTCGGTGGCGGTCTGCAGCGGCGAGACGAACAGCGTGACCAGGAAGAGGAAGGCCACCAGCTTGCCCGCGGTGATCTCGCCGGACACGCCGAGCCTGACCCCGAGCAGCACGATCCCGGCGATGGCCAGCGCGGCCACGATCTCGGTCAGCGGGAAGACGAAGCCGACGATGGTCTGGGCCTTGATCTGCGCGGTCCTGTTGGCGTCCACGGCCTTGTCGATGCGCTCGGCGGTGCGCCGCTCGGAGGCGTAGGCCCTGATGACGGCGGCGCCGACGACGGACTCGCTGACCGCGGCGAGCATGTCGCCGGTGCGCTCGCGCACGGTCGTGTACGCCCGGGACAACAGCCGCTGGAAGCGCGGCAGCGCGATCACCAGCGGGACGAAGCACACCCACACCAGGAGCGTGAGCTGCCAGGAGTAGACCAGCATGAGCACGCTGGCCACGAAGAGCTGGCCGAACGCCACGATGATCATCAGCCCGCCCCACTGCATGAACGTGCTGATCTGGTCGATGTCGTTGGTGACCCGCGAGACCAGCGCGCCGCGCCGCTCGCTGTTCTGGGTGAGCACCGACAGGTCGTGCACGTGCCGGAACCCGCGGACGCGCAGGCTGGCCAGCGAGGACTCGGTGGCCTTGTACAGGCGCACGTTCATGATGTAGCCGGCCAGCGCGGTCAGCAGCACCGCCGCGGCGCACACCAGGACGGCCTGGGTGATGTACGGCAGATCCGGCGTGCCGCCCTTGATGCCGGTGTCGATCGTCTGCTGCACCGCGATCGGGACGATGATCTTGCCGATGGTCGCCACGACGGCCAGCCCCAGCGTGCCGGCCAGCCCTTTGCGGAACTCGGGGGTGAGCGACAGGCCGTGCCAGATGGTGGCCAGCGCGGACCGCTCGACGTTGCCCTGGAGCGCCTCGCTCATGCGCTGACCTCTTCCTCTTCCTCTTCGGCGTCCTGGGCCGGCGACAGGTCGATGGCGGCCCGTTCGGCCTCCTCGCGCTCGTAGGCGGTCACCAGGTTGCGGTATCCGGGGCAGCGTACGAGCAGTTCCTCGTGGGTCCCGCGGTCCTCGACCCGGCCGTGGTCGAGGTAGACCACCTCGTCGGCCAGGGCGATGGTGGCCATCCGGTAGGCGACGACCACGACGGTGGAGGCGTGGGCGGTGTCGCGCAGGCCGTGCAGGATCCTGGCCTCGACCTGGGGGTCCACGCTGGAGGTGGCGTCGTCCAGGATGAGCAGGCGCGGGCGGCGGACCACCGCGCGGGCCAGGGCGATGCGCTGGCGCTGGCCGCCGGACAGCGACGCGCCGCGCTCGCCGACGCGGGTGTCGAGGCCGTCGCCCAGGCGGCCGACGAAGCCGTCGGCCTGGGCCAGGCGCAGCGCCGCCCACACGTCCTCGTCGCCGGCGTCCAGGCCGAGCGCGACGTTGCCGCGTACGGTGTCGTCGAACAGGAACGTCTGCTGCGGCACCAGCGCGGCGGAGCCGGCGATGGCGCCGTAGGGCAGGTCGCGCACGTCCACGCCGTCGAGCAGCACCTGCCCGGAGGCGGGATCGACGAGCCGGACGAGGAGCTGGACCAGGGTCGACTTGCCCGACCCTGTCGGCCCCACGAGAGCCACGGTACGGCCCGGCGGCACGTCGAGGGTGACGTCGTGCAGCACCTCGGCCTGGCCGTAGGCGTACGACACACCGGCGACCTTCAGCTCGGCGGGCCCGGACGAGGCCGCCGGCGTGTCGCCGTAGTCCATGGAACCCTCGGCGTCGAGCACGGCCTGCACCCGCTGCCAGCCGACGACGCTGCGCGGCAGCTCGGCCAGCACCCAGCCCAGCGCCCTGATCGGGAAGGCCAGCAGCGTGAACAGGTAGGCGACCTGCACCAGGTCGCCGGAGTCGATCGAGCCGGTGGACAGGCGGAGCGCCCCGACCGCGAGCACGGCCAGCACGCCGATCGTGGGCAGCGCCTCCAGCATGGGGTCGAACAGGCCGCGCACCCGGCCGACGGCGATGTTGGCGTCGCGCAATTCGTGGGCGCGGCGGCGGAAGCGGTCGGTCTCCAGCTCCTCGCGGCCGAGGGTCTTGATGACCAGCGCGCCGTCGAAGCTCTCGTGGGCGATCTCGCTGACCTCCGCGCGCAGTTGCTGGGCGCGGGTGGCCAGGGGGCTGAGCCTGCGCTGGTAGATCAGGTTCAGCACGGCGATGGCCGGGAAGATCAGGAAGCCCACCAGCGCGAGCACGGGGTCGGTGAACACCATGGCGATGGCCGCGGTGAACAGCATGACCAGCACGCCGACGGCCATCGGCAGCGGCGCGAGCGGCGCCCAGGCGGCCTCGGCGTCGGCGCTGGCGTTGGACAGCAGCTGCCCGGTCGGGTGCCGGTGGTGCCAGGACAGGGGCAGCCGCAGGTACTGCTTGGTCACGTCCCTGCGCGACCTGGCCTGCATGCGGTACTGCACGACGCCGGCCAGGATGCGGCGTCCGGCCACGCCGATCGCCTTCAGCAGCGCAGTGCCGACGATGAGCAGCGCGCCGGTCCACAGGGCGCCGGCGGCGGTCTCACCCCGGTCGAAGGCGGGCAGTACCACGTTCTGCGTCGCCCAGCCCAGTGCCCAGGCTGAGGCGACGGTCATGCCGCCGTAGACCGCGCTGGCCAGCGCGGCCATCGCGAACACGGCTCTCTCCGTGCGAATGGCCACCCCAAGGACACGCAGCCCTTGACGCATGACGGCCGAGGTGACCTTGCTCGCCACTCCGTGTTTTTCCCTTCAAACGTCGATATTTCTATCTATGTCCCTATCACGTCAGATCAGCTCCTTATTCCCACAGGTAGGGTTGGCCGGGTGACTCACGCTCGTGGCGAACGCGCCGCGCTCTGCGACCTGTTCGACCGGCTCGGCCCCGGCGCGCCCACTTTGTGCGAGGGGTGGAACACCTACGACCTGGCCGCCCACCTCGTGCTGCGCGAGCGCCGGCCGGACGCCATGGGCGGCATCGGGATCGCCGCGCTGGCGGGTTACACCGCCTCGGTCCAGAACGGCCTGAAGGCCAGGCACCCCTACCCCGAGCTGGTGGGCATCGTGCGCCGGCCGGGCGGCGTCTACGGGCTGCTGCCCTTCCTCGACGACGCGGTCAACACGCTGGAGTTCTTCGTCCACCACGAGGACGTGCGCCGCGCCCAGCCCGGGTGGGAGCCCCGCGAGCTGCCGGCCGACCTCGACCGGCTCATCTGGAAGCGGGTGGCGGCGGGCGCCCGGCTCATGCTGCGCCGCTCGCCGGTACGGCTGGTGCTGCGCCGCGCCGACGGCCACGGGGCGGCGCTCGGCGGGGCGCGGGAGGGCACCAAGGTGCAGGTCACCGGCACGGCCCAGGAGCTGCTGCTGTTCTGCTTCGGCAGGCAGGCGCACGCCAGGGTGGAGCTGACCGGCGACGACGCGGCGGTGACCCGGGCAACCGAAGCCCGGCTCGGATTCTGACCGAAACCCTCGGCGCAGAAACCCCTCGTCTTAAACCTCCAGCCCGTACGATGGCACAGGAAAGAAGCCCCCCGGTTAGGATCTTGGACATCTTCACAGAAGATGACCGTGATCGCCCAGATCCGGGTATATACGGCTGGGAATGGACTGCAGGAGGCCCCCCATGCAGGTCAAGAAGGTGGCTACGTACGTTCTGGTGGCGTTCGTGGTCTTCTACCTGTTCACCCGGCCGGCCCAGGCGGCGGCCGCGGTCAACGGCGTGTTTGACGGAATTGTCCAAGGAGCCAACCAATTGGCGGTCTTCTTCACGAACGTTCTGACCTGATGTTCGCCTTCTGTCCGCGCTAGGTGCTTCCACGCGCTGACAGATCGTGTTACGCAGGCAGGATGAGAGATCGTCCCAGCGGAACCAAGATCAATCAGCTCGATCCACAGGCCCGGCGCGTCCTTGAGCGGGCCGAGCTTGAGGGCGTCGAGCTGATCCGTTTCCTGTACGCCGATCACGGTGGCGTGGTCCGTGGCAAGGCGGCGTCCCGGACCCGGCTGGCCGAACGGCTCAACTCGGGCATCGGGCACACGGTGGCCATGATGGCGATGAACATGCTCGACCAGCTCCAGGAGGTCGAGCACCTGGGTCCGGTGGGCGAGGTTCGTATTGTCCCCGACCCCGCCACGTTCGTCCCGTTGCCCCATGCGCCGGGCGCCGCCGCGATGTTGTCGGACCTGCGCCGGCCCGACGGCTCACCGTGGGAAGCCTGCGCACGGACGTTCCTCAAGGACGCCGTGGCGGAGCTGGCCGGCGACGGCTACCGGATCGAGGCGGCCTTCGAGCCCGAGTTCACGCTCGGCCGCCGCCTGCCCGACCCCGGTGGCGGCCCCGACCGGCTGGTGCCGCTCGACGACTCTCTCTGCTATGCCAACACCGGCTTCGACTCCGCGCACGACTACACGATCAAACTCATCCGCGCCCTGGAGACCCAGGGCCTGCGCGTCGAGCACTACCATCCCGAGCTCGGCCCCGGCCAGCAGGAGCTGTCGGTGCGCCACGCGCCCCCGCTTCGCGCCGCCGACAACCACGTGCTCTACCGGGAGACCGTGCGCGGCGTGGCGATGCGCATGTCGATGTGGGCCTCGCTGGCCCCCAAGCCCCTGGCCGACCAGGCCGGCAACGGCGCCCACCTGCACCTGTCGCTGTGGCGCGACACCCGGAACCTGTTCGCCGAGGACGGCGACGCGCGGGCCGGCTTCATCGGCGGCCTGATCGCCCACCTGCCCGCCCTGACCGCCCTGACCTGCGGCAGCGTCAACAGCTTCCGTCGGCTCGCGCCCCGCACGTGGTCCAGCGCGTACGCGGTCTACGGCCCCGACAACCGGGAGGCGGCCGTGCGCGTGTGCTCGCCGCTGGGCGAGAGCGGCGAGCCGAACCTGGAGCTGAAGCCGTCGGACTCCTCGGCCAACCCGTACCTGTCGCTCGGCGCGGTCATCCACGCCGGGCTCGACGGCATCCGGCGCAAGCTCGACCCGGGCGAGGCCGTGGACGTCGATCCCGACACCCGGCCCGGCCGCTACCCGCGCCTGCCCGGCTCGCTGGAGGAGGCGCTCGACGCGCTGGAGGCCGACGAGGTGCTGATGGAGGCGCTCGGGCCGCTGCGGCGCGGCGCGTACCTGGCGGTCAAGCGTTCGGAGGCGGCCGCGTTCGCCGCCCAGGACGCCTCCTACGAGCTCTTCCACCACATGCGGGTGTTCTGAACCGGCCGCCGGCCCCGCGCGGACGGGGCCGGCGGGCAGCCTCAGCGGACCGGGTGACCCGCCATCCGCAGCGTCTCCTTGACGTCGCCGATCTTCAGCGTGCCGAAGTGGAACACGCTCGCGGCCAGCACGGCGTCGGCCCCGGCCGCGATCGCCGGCGGGAAGTCCTCCAGCCGGCCGGCCCCGCCGCTGGCGATCACCGGCACCCGCACCGCCGCGCGCACCGCGTGCAGCAACTCCAGGTCGTAGCCGTCGAGGGTGCCGTCGCCGTCCATCGAGTTGAGCAGGATCTCGCCGACGCCCAGCTCCTCGCCGCGCGCCGACCACTCCACGGCGTCGATGCCCGTGCCGCGCCGGCCGCCGTGGGTGGTCACCTCGAACCCGCTGGGCATGCCCGGCGCCCGGCGGGCGTCGACCGACAACACCACGCACTGCGCGCCGAACCGCCGCGACGCCTCGGTCAGCAGCTCGGGCCTGGCGATGGCCGCCGTGTTCAGGGACACCTTGTCGGCCCCGGCCCGCAGCAGCCGGTTGACGTCGTCGACCGCGCGCACGCCGCCGCCCACGGTGAGCGGGATGAACACCTGCTCGGCGGTCCTGCGCACCACGTCGAGCATGGTCTCCCGCTCGCCCGACGACGCGGTGATGTCCAGGAAGGTCAGCTCGTCGGCGCCCTCCTCGTCGTAGCGCCTGGCCAGCTCGACCGGATCTCCCGCGTCGCGCATGTTCTCGAAGTTGACGCCCTTGACGACACGCCCGGCGTCGACGTCGAGACAGGGGATCACTCTTACCGCTACGGTCATGCTCGCAGTGCCTCGATTTCGATCTCGACCAGCATTCGAGGGTCGACCAGCCCGGCGACCCTCACTCCTGTGCAGGCGGGCCGCACGTGCCCGAAGACTTCGTAGATGGCCCGGCCGACGAGGTCGAAGTGGCGCTGCTCCACCACGTAGTAGCGGACCATGACGACGTCCTCGCGGGTCAGGCCGCCGACCTCGACGGCGTCCAGCGCGATGTCGATGGCGGTCAGGCTCTGCCGGTAGGCGTCGCCGACGTGGCGTACCTCGCCGTCGATCGTGGCCGTGCACCCGGACACGATCACCCGCTCCCCTACGACCACGGCGCGGGCGTAGCCGTACTTCTCCTCCCAGATGCCGCCCGAAAACACCCTCGGACCGGTGCTTTCCATGCTGACGCTCATTCCGCCCCCTCCCGGCGAAGCTAAACGCGTACCGCGGCCAGCGCGTCCTCAAGAGTGAACGCGTGAGCGTACAGGGCCCTGCCCACGATGGCTCCCTCCACTCCGTCCGGGACGAGAGAAGCCAGTGCCACCAGGTCGCCAAGACTGGACACTCCGCCACTGGCGATCACGGGCTTGTCGGTGCGTGCGCAGATCCGCCGGTAGAGGTCGAGATTGGGGCCCTGCAGCATGCCGTCCTTGGTCACGTCCGTGACGACGTAGCGGGGGCAGCCGTCGGCCTCCAGGCGGTCGAGCACCTCCCACAGGTCACCGCCCTCCTCCGTCCAGCCACGGGCGGCCAGCGTGGTGCCGCGCACGTCGAGGCCCACCGCGATCCGGTCGCCGTGCTCGGCGATGATCTTCCGGCACCAGTCGGGGTTCTCCAGGGCGGCGGTGCCGATGTTGACCCGGCGGCAGCCGGTGGCCAGGGCGGCGGCCAGCGACTCGTCGTCGCGGATGCCGCCGGACAGCTCCACGTCGACGTCGAGCTTGCCGATCACCTCGCTGATCAGCTCCTTGTTGGAGCCCCTGCCGAACGCGGCGTCGAGATCGACCAGATGGACCCACTCGGCGCCCGCCTGCTGCCAGGCCAGGGCCGCGGCGAGCGGCTCGCCGAAGCCGGTCTCGGTCCCGGCCTCCCCCTGGACGAGGCGTACGGCCTGGCCATCGGCCACGTCCACGGCGGGCAGCAATACGAGCGACATTCAGGTCCTCCGGTCGAAAGCGAGGGTCACGACAACGGGTGCGAGCAGCAGGGAGAAGACGAACACGGCGAGGCTCAGCGCCGGCGAGCCCCACACCAGCCACACGATCGCCTGCACGATCAGGAAGCCGAGCGCCACCGCGATGTTCTGGGCGCGGTGGCGGCGGGCGATCAGGCCGCCCTGCCGGGCGAACCTGACCGGGCGCGGGGTCAGGCGGGCGGCCAGCGCGCGGCGCCGGGCCCGGCGCGCCTGCCGCTCCTCGTTGATCCGGATCGCGCGCGCCCGCTCGGCCTCCCGCTCGGCCCGCCGGCGCGCCCGCTCCTTGCTCATACCGTCTCTAGCCAGTTCCTCAGCAGGGCGGCTCCGGCGTCGCCGGACTTCTCGGGGTGGAACTGGGTGGCCATGAGGGGGCCGTTCTCGGCGGCGGCCACGAACGGCACGCCGTGCTCGGCCCAGGTCACCACGGGTGCGGCGAAGCCCGGGTCGACCGGGTGGAGCTCCCACTCGCGCACGCCGTAGGAGTGCACGAAGTAGAAGCGGGTGGCGGCGTCGATCCCGGCGAACAGCACGCTGTCGGCGGGCGCCTTGACGGTGTTCCACCCCATGTGCGGCAGCACGGGCGCCTCCAGCCGCTCGACCGTGCCCGGCCATTCGCCGCAACCCTCGGTCTCGACACCGTGCTCGACGCCCCTGGCGAACAGGATCTGCATGCCGACGCAGATGCCCAGCACCGGACGCCCGCCGGCCAGGCGGCGGCCGATGACCCGGTCGCCGTGGACGCCCTTGAGCCCGGCCATGCAGGCCGCGAACGCGCCGACGCCCGGCACGACCAGCCCGTCGGCGTCGAGCGCCGCGTCGAAGTCGGCGGTCACGGTGACGTCCGCGCCCACCCTGGCCAGGGCCCGCTCGGCCGAGCGCAGGTTGCCCGAGCCGTAGTCGAGCACCACGATGTTCTTGCTCACCACCACAACACCCCCGCCGTGATCGCCATCGCCGCGCCGAGCGCGCAGCACGCGGCGCCCACCTTGAGCCCCTGCTTGACCAGCGAGAACACGCCTCCGGCCAGGAACAGCCCGAGGAACACCATCACGCCCGCGATGAGATTGTCGGTCACAGCACACCCTTGGTGCTCGGCACGCCCGAGGCGCGCGGGTCGGGCTCGGACGCCTCACGCAGCGCCCTGGCCAGCGCCTTGAACTGCGCCTCGACGATGTGATGGGCGTTGCGCCCGTACGGCACGTGGACGTGCAGGCAGATGGCCGCCTGGGCCACCAGCGACTCCAGGATGTGCCGGGTCATCGTCGTGTCGTAGTCGGGGCCGATCATCGGGGCCATGCCCTCGGGCTCGGTGTGCACGAGGTACGGCCGCCCGGACAGGTCGACCGTGACCTGGGCCAGCGACTCGTCCAGCGGGCAGGACGCGCTGCCGAACCGCCGGATGCCGGACTTGTCGCCCAGCGCCTGGCGGAAGGCCGCGCCCAGCGCCAGCGCGGTGTCCTCGATCGTGTGGTGGGCGTCGATGTGCAGGTCGCCCTCGGTCTTGACGGTCAGGTCGAACAGACCGTGCTTGCCGAGCTGGGCCAGCATGTGGTCGAAGAAGCCCACCCCGGTCGAGACATCGACCAGGCCGGTGCCGTCGAGGCCCACCTCGACCAGGACCGAGGTCTCCTTCGTTGCCCGCTCCACGCGCCCTACGCGACTCACAGAACCTCCTCCATCGCGGCGCGGAAGGCCGCCATCTCCTCGCCGGTGCCGATCGACACACGCAGCCATTCTGGCGGGCCCACCTCGCGGATGAGCACGCCGCGCGCCAGCAGCCCCTCCCACACCGCGCGCCGGTCGGGGAAACGCCCGAACAGCACGAAGTTGGCGTCGGAGTCGGCCACCGACAGCCCCTTGCCGCGCAACCACGCGACCGTCGCGTCGCGCTCCGCGCGCAGCGCGTCGACCGTGCCGAGCAGCTCCTCGCGGTGGCGCAGCGCGACCCGCGCGGCCGTCTGGGTGAGCGTGGACAGGTGGTACGGCAGCCGCACCAGCAGCAGCGCCTGCACCACGGCCGGATGCGCGGCCAGGTAGCCGAGACGCGTGCCGGCCATGGCGAACGCCTTGGACATCGTGCGGGTGACGATCAGCCTGGGGTGGCGCGGCAGCAGCGTCAGGGCCGACGGGGTGCCCTCGCGGGCGAACTCGGCGTAGGCCTCGTCGATCACCACCACGCCCGGCGCGGCGGCGAGCACGGCCTCGATCGTCGACAGCGGCTGCGCGGTGCCGGTCGGGTTGTTGGGCGAGGCCAGGAAGACGATGTCGGGCCGGTGCTCCTCGATCGCCGCGACGGCCTTGCCGGGGTCGAGGGAGAAGTCGTGCTCGCGGACGGCGCCGATCCACTCGGTGCTGGTGCCGGTGGTGAGGATCGGGTGCATCGAGTACGACGGCTCGAACCCGATCGCGGTGCGCCCGTGTCCGCCGAAGGCCTGGAGGATCTGCTGGAGCACCTCGTTGGAGCCGTTGGCCGCCCACACCTGCTCGGGGCTCAGCCCGTGGCCCAGGTAGGCGGCCAGCTCGGCGCGCAGCTCGGTGGCGTCGCGGTCGGGGTAGCGGTTGAGCTCGCCCGCGTTCGCGGCGACGGCCTCGGCCAGGTCGGCGACCAGCGCGGGCGAGGGCGGATAGGGGTTCTCGTTGGTGTTGAGCCGGACCGGCACGTCGATCTGCGGCGCGCCGTAGGGCGAGCGGCCCTTCAGGTCGTCGCGGATCGGCAGGTCGTCGAGCGTCACGTCGGCGGCATTCACTCTGACTCCGTGGGGACTCGCCAGTCGAAGCGGGCGCGGATCGCGGCGCCGTGCGCCGGCAGGTCTTCGGCGTCGGCCAGCACCGACACGTGGGCCGCCGCCCGAGCCAGGGCGTCGCGGGTGTAGTCGACGACGTGGATGCCGCGCAGGAACGACTGCACCGACAGCCCGCTGGAGTGGCAGGCGCAGCCGCCCGTGGGCAGCACGTGGTTGGACCCGGCGAGGTAGTCGCCGAGCGAGACCGGCGCGTAGGTGCCGACGAAGATCGCTCCGGCGTTGCGGACGCGGGCCGCGACCTCGGCCGCGTCGGCGGTGTGGATCTCCAGGTGCTCGGCCGCGTACGCGTCGAGGACCTTGACGCCGTCGTCGATCGAGGAGACCAGCACGATGCCCGACTGCCGGCCGCCCAGCGCCTCGGTGATGCGCTCGGAGTGGCGGGTGGCCGAGACCTGGCCCGGCAGCTCCTTCTCGACCGCCTCGGCCAGCTCGGGACTGGTGGTGACCAGGACGGCGGCGGCGATCGTGTCGTGCTCGGCCTGGCTGATCAGGTCGGCGGCGACGTGCACCGGGTCGGCGGTCTCGTCGGCCAGGATGGCGATCTCGGTGGGGCCGGCCTCGGAGTCGATGCCGATGCGGCCCTTGAGCAGGCGCTTGGCGGCGGCGACCCAGATGTTGCCGGGGCCGGTCACCATGGTCGCGGGCGGGCACTCCTCGGTGCCGTAGGCGAACATGGCCACGGCCTGCGCCCCGCCCACGGAGTAGACCTCCTCGACGCCGAGCAGCGCGCACGCGGCCAGGATGGTGGGGTGGGGCAGCCCGCCGAACTCCTTCTGGGCCGGGCTGGTGACCGCCAGCGAGGCGACGCCCGCCTCCTGGGCCGGGACGACGTTCATGACCACGCTGGAGGGATAGACGGCACGGCCGCCGGGCACGTAGAGGCCCACGCGGTCGACCGGCACCCAGCGCTCGGTCACCGTGCCGCCGGGCACGACCTGCGTGGTGACGTCGGAGCGGCGCTGGTCGCGGTGGACCAGCCGGGCCCGCCTGATCGACTCCTCCAGCGCGGCCCGGACCCGAGGGTCGAGCTCGTCGAGCGCCCGCCGGATCGCGTCGGCGGGGACGCGGGCGGAGGCGATCTCGACACCGTCGAACCTGGCGGTCAGCTCCCGTACGGCTGCCGCCCCGCGATGGCGCACGTCGTCGCAGATGGGCCGCACCTTCTCCAGGGCGGCCTCGACGTCGAGCTCGGCGCGTGGCAGCACGTCGCGCAGGTTCTCGGGGAGGGAACCGCGCATGTCAATACGGGAAATCACCCTGACAGTCTACGGAGTCCGGGCCCCGGATCCGGTTCTGTCCAGAATGCGGGACGCAGGTGAGGCGGGTTACGGGGGCCGCGGGGGCGGGGGGGGGCCCCCCCCCCCCCCCCCCCCCCCCCCCCCCCCCCCCCCCCCCCCCCCGGGGCCCCCCCCCCCGGCCCCCCCCCGGGGCGGGC